>JBELIU010000193.1:0-5643 GCA_042090735.1 Novosphingopyxis sp.
GGGTTCGAGAACGTAGCTGGCGAACCGATGGTGGTCAGCGCGGGCTATCACGATATCGAGCGCATCAATATGCTGCGCGCCGATTGACTTTCACACGCGCCGCGTTATGCAGCGGCACATAGAAATTCGCGGTCGCCGGAGACGGCGGCCCTTTTTGTTTTGACGAAGTGGACTTGATGTCATGAAGCGCACCTTCCAGCCGAGCAATCTCGTGCGCGCGCGCCGCCACGGTTTCCGCAAGCGCATGGCGACTGCCAGCGGTCGCAAGATCCTGCGCGCCCGCCGTGCACGCGGCCGCAAGAAGCTGTCCGCCTGAGCGAAAGCCAGCCTGCGCCCCCGCCTCTTTCGAAGATGCGGGATCGCAAATCCTTTCTCGCCGCCAATCGCGGGCGTCGCTTTGCGGCGCCCGGTTTCGTGCTCCTTGTCCATGACAGGCGCGATGACGATCCGGCGATTCGCGTCGGCTACACCGTCACCAAGAAAATCGGCAACGCCGTCGTCCGCAACCGGATGAAGCGGCGTCTGCGCGAGCTCGCGCGCGCGGCGCTGCCGGAAGGAGGCCAGCCCGGTGCGGACCATGTGCTGATCGGCCGCGCCGGCGGGATCGAACGCGATTTCGCAGCCTTGCGTGCGGAGCTGGAGACCGCGCTGCGCAAAACGGTGCGCACCGCCTCGACCAGAACCGAGAAGGCCGACCGGTGATCGCCCGCGCGCTCATTCTGATCGCGCGCGGATGGCAGCTTGGTCCCTCACGCATTCTGCCGCCCACCTGCCGCTACACGCCAAGCTGCTCCGCTTATGCGATCGAGGCTCTCCAGCGCCATGGCGCGATTAAGGGTAGCTGGCTTGCGGCGAAGCGGTTATTGCGCTGCCAACCTTGGGGCGGCCATGGCCATGACCCCGTGCCCTGACGCTTTCCGAGGCCCTTTAGTCTCGCGTCCCCACTGACCAAACGGAACCCACGTGGAAGATCGCCGCAATATCATCGTCGCCGTCCTGCTGATCGGCATCATCCTGTTCGGCTGGCCCTATATCACGGGTCACTTCTTCCCGAACAACGAAGCCGCGTCCGCGCCCGTCGCCACGGCGGACGAAGCTGCACCGCCGGCCAATCCCGATGTGGTGGTGCCGACGAGTGCCGCGGGCCAGCGCAATCTGCGGGCCGCGCTCTCCGATGGGCCGCGCATCCAGGTCGATACGCCCAAGCTCGATGGTTCGATCAGTCTTGTCGGCGCGCGCATCGATGACATGATGCTGAAAAATTATCGGGTCGGACTGCCGAAGGATTCGCCGGAGGTTCGCCTGCTGGCCCCTCCGGGTACCAAGGACGCCTATTTCTCCCGCTTCGGCTGGCTCGGCGAAGGCATCAAGCTGCCTAATGACAAGACCGTCTGGCAGGCCAGCGGACCGCGCCTGACGCCGCAGACGCCGGTCACGCTCAGCTGGCGCAACGGCACGGGCCAGATTTTCCAGATGGTCCTGTCGATCGACGACAACTATCTCATCACCGTCGATCAGAAGGTCGCCAATCAGGGCGGCGGCCCCGTCGCGGTTCGCCCTTATGGCCTCATCAGCCGCCGCGGCGGCTCCCCGGACAAGAGTACCTGGACCATCCATGTCGGCCCGATGGGCGTCTTCAACGACGCGGCCGATTATGACTGGGACTATGACGATGTCGAGGAAGCCGGCGCCAAGGGCGCGCAGTTCGAAACGACCGGCGGTTGGTTGGGCTTTACCGACAAATACTGGCTGACCGCGCTGGTGCCCGATCAGAAAACGTCGATCGCTGCGGCCTTCCGCGCATCGGGCGACGTCTATCAAGATGAGATGCTGCGCAAGACGCCCAGCGTAATTCAGCCGGGCAAGCAGATCAGCCAGCGTAGCTATTTCTTCGTGGGCGCGAAGGAAACCGACGTTCTGGATAGCTATCAGGACAAGCTGGGCTTCGAGAAATTTTCCCTCGCGATCGATTGGGGCTGGTTCCGGCCGATCGAGAAGATGTTCCTTTACGTCCTCATCTGGCTCTACGATCTGTTCGGCAATTTCGGCGTGGCCATCATCTGTCTGACGCTGATCGTGCGCGGCCTGATGTTCCCCATCGCGCAGAAGCAATTCAAATCGATGGCGCAGATGAAGGCCATCCAGCCCAAGATGAAGAAGCTTCAGGAAAAGCATAAGGACGACAAGCAGAAGCAGCAGCAGGAGCTGATGAAGCTGTACAAGGAAGAGAAGGTCAATCCGCTGGCCGGCTGCCTTCCGATGTTCCTGCAGATCCCGGTATTCTTCGCGCTCTACAAGCTGCTGATGCTCTCGATCGAGATGCGCCATCAGCCCTTCGCGCTGTGGATTCAGGACCTGTCCGCGCCCGATCCGCTGACGCCGGTGAACCTGTTCGGCCTGCTGCCGTTCGATCCGCCCGGCATGCTGCATATCGGCGTGCTGCCGATCCTTCTGGGCGTCACCATGTTCTTCCAGTTCCGCATGCAGCCGATGACCGATCCGGTACAGAAGCAGATGTTCGCCATCATGCCATGGGTGATGATGGTGTTCATGGCGCCGTTCGCCGCGGGGCTTCAGCTCTACTGGGTGGCGAGCAACCTGTTCACCATCGCCCAGCAGCGCCTGCTCTATGCCCGCCATCCCGAGCTGAAGGAGCAGATGAAGCGCGACGCCGAGGAAAAGCAGCGCGAGCGCGAGGCAAAGGCCAAAGCTTCGAACTGATCCTGTCCACCCCGGGCCCGGCTCGGGGTGGGGAAGACGGGGAGCAGGCAGAATATTCTGCCTGCTCCCCGCTAATCCGGAACCGGATTCGGAAGCCCTGAGCCCGCCGAAGGGCGCTTCTCGTTTCGCGCCCGCGCTTCGACACACTTGGCGTTTATGGGTGACGGGATGACGGGGGCTTTCCCATCCATCATCCACCCGTTCCGCGCGGAGAGGATTTTCTATCCTACTCGCCTCCCCTCCCCTAGGATCGTTCGAATGACCATCGCACTCTTCCTCGACATGTCGCACGCCCCCATCGGGCCGGCGGCAAACAGGCTTACCCGTATGCGGACGCTTGCGACCTTCCACTCACCGGCCGCCTCCATGATCGATTCGATCGATCAGGAGACACGCCCGTGAACGCCGATCACAACGCCCTGTTTTCCGGCCCGGTCAACTTTCTGAAGTCCGCACCGAAACTGGAGTTCCTGCCCGAGCCGGATGCACCGGAAATCGCCTTTGCGGGCCGTTCCAATGTCGGCAAATCCTCGCTCATCAACGCGCTGCTCGGCCGCAAGGCGATCGCGCGGACATCGGTGACGCCGGGGCGCACGCAGGAGCTGAACTTTTTCGACGTCGGCACCCCGCCGATCTTCCGCATCGTCGACATGCCCGGCTACGGTTACGCCAAGGCGCCGATCAAGACGGTGCAGCGCTGGCGCTATCTGGTGAACGATTATCTGCGGGGACGGCAGGCGCTCACGCGCACCTTCCTGCTGATCGACGCACGGCGCGGGATCGGCAAGGTGGATGGGGAAATGATGGCCATGCTGGACGCGGCCGCCGTCAGCTATGCCGCCGTCCTCACCAAAACCGACAAGGTGAAGCAGACCGAGCGTGACAGGGTCGCCGCTTCGGTAGAGGCGGAACTGCGCAAGCACCCGGCTGCCTTCCCCGGTCTGATCCTGACCTCTTCGGAAAAAGGCTATGGCATCGAGGAACTGCGCAACGCCGTGCTCGACGCCGTGCCGGAGTGAGAAACGCCCTCCTCACGCCTCTTTCCCCTTTCCCCGCCAACCGTTAGGCCCGTTCACATGAAACTGATCATCGGCAACAAGGCCTATTCCAGCTGGTCCATGCGCGGCTGGCTGGCGGCCAAGCAATCCGGCCTCTCCTTCGAGGAAATCCTCGTCCCCCTCTACACCGATGATTGGGACGAGCGGAAACGCGAGGAGGATATGGCGCCCAGCCACGGTAAGGTGCCGATCCTGTGGGATGGCGAAAGCGTGATCTGGGATTCGATCGCGATCATAGACTGGCTGGCCGACAAGACCGGGCGGGACCGCTTCTGGCCGAAGGACGAAGTTGCGCGCGGCATGGCCCGTTCGATGTCCGCGGAAATGCACTGCGGCTTCATGGCGCTGCGCCGCGAATGCCCGATGAACACCCGCCGCACCTTCCCCGATCATGAGATCAGCGAGGATGCGCGCGGCGACGCCATCCGTGTTCTGCAATTATGGGCGGAGGCGCGGGCCCGCTTCGGCAAGTCCGGCCCGTTCCTGTTCGGCACGTTCAGCGCGGCGGACATCATGTACGCCCCCGTCGCCTCTCGCTTTCGCACCTACGACTTCAAGCTGCCCGGCTTCGCCGCCGCGTATTCCGACGCGATTCTGGGCCACCAATGGGTGCGCGACTGGTACGAAGCCGCCGATGCCGAGGACTGGACGCTCGACCGTTATGAGGATCTGGGAACGGAGACGGCATGACCGATGCGCTCGACCTCGCCAAACGCCTGATCGCCTGCGAAAGCGTCACGCCCGCCACCGGCGCAGTGTTCGACGCGATGGAGGCCATGCTGGAGCCACTCGGTTTCCACGTCACCCGTTTCACGGCAGGCGAGGATGCGCCCGCCGGGCAGGTCGAAAATCTCTACGCCACGCGCGGTACGGGGGCCCGGCATTTCGCCTTTGCGGGCCATCTCGACGTCGTGCCTGCCGGCAAAGGCTGGACGGGCGATGCGTTCGAGCCGGAGGAGCGCGGCGGCCTGCTCTACGGTCGCGGCGCGGTCGACATGAAGGGCGCGATTGCCGCCTTTGTCGCCGCGCTGGACACCGTCCCGGAGGACGCGGGCCGTATCAGCCTGATCATCACCGGGGACGAGGAGGGCGATGCCGTCCACGGCACCCGCGCGCTGATGGAGTATATGGCGGAGCACGCCATCGTGCCGGACATGTGCCTGGTGGGCGAACCCACCTCGGTCGACAAGCTGGGCGATATGGTGAAGATCGGGCGGCGCGGCTCGGTCAATATGTGGGTGACGGTCAAGGGCACGCAGGGCCATGTCGCCTATCCGCAAAATGCCGACAATCCGATCACCAAGCTGATCGCGATCCTCGCCGAGCTGGACCGCGTAATGCTTGATCGCGGTACAGACTGGTTTCAGCCGTCCAACCTCGAGGTAACCGATCTTACCGTCGGCAACCAAGCGCACAACGTCATCCCTGGCGAGGCAAGCGCACGGCTATCGATCCGTTTCAACGACCGGCACACCGGCGCGGGCCTGACCGACATGGTCCGCACCGTCGCGGACCTGCACGGCGGCGAAGTGGAGGCCATCGTCTCGGGCGAACCGTTCCTGACGCCGCCGGGCGAACTCAGCGAAATCGTGGCAGGGGCCATCGCGAAGGTGACGGGGATCGAGCCAGAACTGTCAACCAGCGGCGGCACATCCGATGCGCGCTTCCTGTCCAAACTGTGCCCGGTGGTGGAATTCGGCCTGCGCAATGCAACCATGCACAAGCTGGACGAGGCGGTGGAACTGGAGGATTTGGAAAAGCTGACGGTCATCTACGGCGAAATCCTGCTGCGCGCGCTGAGCGATCCGGCGGTGTAGCTAAAGAGTCCCGTTTTTTAATTCGGTAACTTACCGGTTCTTTCTCA
>JBELIU010000194.1:0-5589 GCA_042090735.1 Novosphingopyxis sp.
TCCGAGATTTCCACGATGATCGCTTCGACCTGGATCTGATCCTGGCGCACGTCGAGCTGGCGGATGACCTCTCCCAGCGTGCGCTGCGTATCGGGATCGGCGGCGACGATGATCGCGTTGGTGCCCTCATAGCGCGTGACGATCGCCGGGCGGCGGCCGGCGACGCCATTGTTCGAAGAACCGCCGCTGCTGGTGGTCACGGTGCTCACCGCTGCGGCGCGTCCGGATGATACGGTGGGCGAGCCTTCGGTGACGTTGCGGGCCAGCGCCGGAATATCGGCGCTGGGCGCGGTCACGGTGGCGCTCTGCTGCTGACCGACCAGCTGCTGCAGTACCGGCAGCAGCGTTTCCGCGTCTGCGTAATCGAGGCGATCGATCTTTACCTCGCTATTGCTGCGAGAGCGGCGGTCCAGATCCTGCGCAATCCGCACGAATTCGGCCACCGCGCTGGGATCTCCGCGCAGAGCGATCGAGTTGCTGGTGGGGAAAGGCACCACCGAGACCGGGGCCACCGCTCCCTCGCCCGAAACGCCTTGCGTGGCGAGTGCCTGAAGAGACTGCGCGATCTCATTGGCATCGGCATTCTGCAGATTGACCACGCGCGTGGCGCTGTTGTCCCGATCGATCCGTCCGATCAGCTCCCGCATGCGCCGCACATTGTCGGCATAATCGGCGACGATCAGGCTGTTGGCGCTGCGGTTCGCGGTGATCGAACCCTCGCGGCTCACCAACGGACGCAGCGTTTCGACGGCCTGCGCCGCATCGATCGAGCGCAGGCGAAAGACCTCGGTCACGAACTCGCTGGCCGAACGCGCGCGGCTGCCCACCCGGCTCGGCTGGGTGGCGGCACCTTCGGCCTGCTGAATGCGATAGGCGCCGCCGCTGGTCGGCACGGCGACGAGGCTGTTGGCGCGCAAGGTGGAAAGGAAAATCTCGAAATATTCCGATCGGCTGAGTGGCCGCTCGGTTACCACCGAGACGGTGCCCTGCACCTTGCTGTCGACGATAAAGGTGCGCCCCGTCACCCTTGCGGCTTCCTGCACGAAGGCGCGGATATCGGCATCGCGCACGTTCATCACATATTGCGCGGAGACCGGCTCTGCGACCACCATCATGAACGCGGCGGCGACCAGGGAAAGTTTGCGTAGCAACTATTGCTCCAGATTCAGGGCAAGGGGGACGGTCTGCGCGCCGCGCTCGACCATGAGGGACAGGCGCGCGCCCGGCTTGATCTGCGATTGCGCGAAAGCGGCATCGGACGCGGAGGTGATCTTGCGGCCGTTGACCGATGTGATGATGTCGCCGGGCAGGAAGCCCATGGCCCGGTAACCGGCGGCGTCACCCTTTGGCTCGGCAACCACGCCTGTGATCTTGCCGTTCACGGTGCGCGGGCTTAGCCCCACGAATTTCTGAAGGTTTTCGGCGGTGCGCGGCGGATTGCCCGCGCCCGACACGGTGGCTCCGGAAGGTCCGGGCTGCGCGGCGTTGGCGGGAGCGACGGCATTGGTGGACGCGCCGGAGCCGACCACCTCCGCAGGCACCGACTGATCGATATAGACCCGCTCCTGCGTGCCGCCCCGGCTGATGATCACATGATCGAAGGCAACACCCGCCAGTGTCACGCCCGGCTGGATTTCCTCACCCACGGCATAGCTGTTCTGCACGCCGTCGCTTCCCGCGATGATGGCGGAGCCAAGGCCGGAGCTGCCGTTCAGCAAGATGCCGAACAGTTCCAGCTGCAGCGACGTTACGATGGCAGGGCCCTGGTCGGCGGCGCCGACGCGCATGAAGGGATTGAACCCGCTGAACAGCGCCTGCCGCGTGGCGAGCGGCAGCACGACGGCGGTGGCCGGCCGCCAGTTGCCCACCGGCGAGACCGGCGTCACGATGACCCAGACGAGCCGTGCCAGCTGAACGAGAAAAGCGAGCAGTGCGACGCTGAAAAAGAGCGCAAACGGACTGGGGCGCGGCAGCGAGCGCAGGCGATCTGTGCGAAAACCGGTGTCGAACAAACTTCGCACGGATACTCCCAGCCCCGTTTTCAGCGACGCCCCCCGGTATCGCAAAAATCCTCCACGCACTTCGCGCTATGCTTGTAGCATGACAAAGCCATGACAGGCAAAAGTATTGATTGTGACGGATGGTCAGACCGGTTGCGGCGACCGTCCTTCATAGTATGAGCGGCCGAAAGCTGTTCCCGCCCGCGCTTGTTCAGAACCGCGCGGCGATGCTTGCTGCAAAGGTTGTTCCCAATTCGTAGACATTGTTCAGCACGGTGTAGCCGTCGCCGAACTGGCGTTCGTAAAAATCGCGTCCGGTGATGTTGCGCGCTTCGAACTTCATTTCGAACTGCTGCCCCCAGATGTCGAAGCCCTGCCGGGCGACGATGTCGAGCCGCAGCCCCGGGCTTTCCACGATATCGGGATCGATGCCGCCGCCGGTGTTGCGCGGGCCGCGGTTGCTCACCCGGTCGCTTGCATAAGTGAGCAAAAAGGTAAGCTGCTGCAGCATGTCGGTGTCTTCGAAACCGAACTGGACGTTCGCCAGATGCTCGGACTGCCCGGTGATCGGCCGCCCGTTGACGAACACCTGGTTCGACGGCAGCGCCAGCGAATTGTTGGGCGGGCGATAGACGAGGACCGTATCGTCCTCGTTCGCCTGGATGTTCGATTTGCTGTAGGTGTAATTGGCCGACAGCACTAGCCGCTTGGTTGCGAACAGGTCGCCGCCCAGCGAATCCAGCGGGAAGAATTTCACCAACTCGAACTCCGCGCCGTAGAGATTGGCGCTCGGTGCGTTGGCGAAGGTCGCGCTCAGCCGGTTTTCGTTGACGTCCGCAATGGTTTCGATCGGGTTGTCGATCTTCTTGTAGAAGCCGGCGATCGAGACGCGCTCTCCGCGGCCCGGATAATATTCCACGCGGCCTTCGGCATTGTAGAGCTGGCTGTCGATCAGGAAGGGGTTGCCGGAAAAGCGGCGATCGGACTCGACGTCCTGATAGGGGATCGGCGCCAGTTCGCGGAACTGCGGACGGGCGATGGTTTTGGAACCGCTCAGGCGAAACTGATAATTGTCCGCGAAATTCCAGGTGAGCGTCGCTGCCGGCAGGAAATAATCGTTGTTCAGTTCACGCACGAAATCGCCGCTGGCGTTGGTGCCGAAATAATCGACCAGCGTGATCGCCTGCTTGCCATCCTCATAGCGGACGCCCGCTTCGATGCGCACACCCTGCGCGGGCTCCACCTCGGCCTTTGCGTACACACCGTTGACGGTCAGATCGCCGCGATATTCGATGTTAAGCGTATCGACCGTCGTCTCGTTCAGATAAATGTCGTTGTAATCGATCGAGCCGGGCGACAGCAGATACTGAATCGGCAACTGCACGAACGGCAGGATCGTCTCATTGGCGATCTGGCTGCCGCCATCGCGAAATTCCAGCGTGCGATTGATGAAATCGCGGCTGGTATCGGTGTAGTTGTACCCGGCCGACAGCACGACATTGAGCGCGGTCGGCAGCGGATAGGAAATATCGAAGCCTCCGTTCCATACATCCTCGTTCAGATCGCTGAAACCGATGCTGGGCGGCGCAGCGCGCAGATCGTTCACATAGGCGGACTGGCTGGCGCGGAAGAAATAGGGGATGGTCCATTCCAGCGGCGAATTGCGCTTGGAATTGGCGTAGGATGCGCGCGCATCGATGGAGATATCGCCGACCTTGAATTCGCCCACGACCTGGGAATTGATCAGCTGGCGCTGGATGTAGCTGGTCTGGCTCTCGATCACGTCGAACGGATCGCCCACGCGGGTCAACACGTCGCCCGTATTGAAGGTATAGGCACCGGAGCGGCGGGCCAGTTTGGACGTGTCGTGGATATAGAGGTTGGTGAAGCGGATTTTGTTGTAGCTGTCGAACTCCGCACCGATGCCGAGCAAGCCGTTGGCGACGATGCGATTTTCGGTGCGCACCACCTGTGTGTTGCGGTTGAAGGTCGGCCCGTCGGCAATCTGCTGTGTTGCCTCGCGCGTGCGCCAGCCATTGCTGAGGCCGGCATTGGCGATCACGCCGATGCGCGTGTCGCCCGCGTAGAAGGAAAAGCCGCCGCTGGCATCGAAGCTCGCATTGGCTGGAATCTCGAAATTGCGCTGCAGTACGCCCGTCGCGGAAACCGGAACCAGCTTCGCCAAACCGGACAGGTCGCCCTCGCCGTAATTTTGCTGGGTGATCGGCGTGCGTGTATCCAGCGCGTCGCGCAGCGAACCAAGATCGCGGCTGCGGGTGCCGTCATCATAGCCGATGACGTCCAGATCACTGCCATAATAGGTATAGCCGAACTGGGCGGTGGTCTCGCTGTCGCCGCTGATCCCTGCGCCGATGGTGAAATAATTCTCGTCAGGGATGGCCGGCGTGGTGAGATTGATGACGCCGCCGCCGAATTCGCCGGGATAGTTCACCGAATAGCTTTTCTGGACGACCGCGCTGGAGACCACGCTCGTCGGAAACAGATCGAGTGGCACCACGCGGCGCAGCGGCTCGGGAGAGGGCAGGGCCATGCCGTTGAGCAGCGCGAGCGAATAGCGATCGCCCAGCCCGCGCACGAAGACAAAACCGTTATTGGTGACCGATAGCCCCGTGACGCGGCCAAGCGCGCCAGCGATGTCGCCGTCACCGGCGCGGGCGATTTCCTCGGTCGACAAGACGTTCACGACCTGTCCGCTGTCGCGCACCGGCTGCGGGATATAGCGGCCCTGAACCACAATTTCGTCGCCGAAGTCGCTGGAGCCCGGCGCGGAAATATCGACATTGTCTTCCCCGCCGTCCTGCGGAGCGCCAGGCGTTGCGCTATCGATCACATCCTCGTCCGCATCGGGCGCATCCGCCGCGGTTTCGCCAGAGGGCGGTTGGATGCGGGGCACCGACTGCGTGGTGGACTGGGCGAATGCGGGAACCGCGGAAAGGGCGGTCGAGGCCAGCAGGAGGCAGCCAAGGGTGCGCAGCGTCGGCATAGACATGATCCCTGTTTTACGAATGCTTGTTATTTTTAATGACGGAGGGGCGGCGGCCGCATCGTGCAGCCGCCGCCCCGCATCGGCGCGCGCCGATTATCGTACGCGGTAGGCCTTGCAGTCCTGCGCGTTGCCGAAGGAGGCGATGTCGGTGTTGCAGGTCCAGCCCTTGTACCAGCTGTCATTGGCGTCTTTCACCGCGCCGATGTATCCCGGGCTCTGCAGGAAGGCGTCGTAGGTCTGGCTGAGATTGCCGGTTGGCGTCACGCCGTTCTCGTTCGATCCGTTGATGAAGACCGACTGCAGCGAGTTGGTGAAGCTGCCATTGTTGTTGGCATTGCCGGATGCGGTGAATGCCTGCGCCTCGAAATCGTCGCTATCGGGATCGTAGAGCGTTGGGCAGTCGAACACGACCGACTGGAAGACCGGCGGGCCCTTGTCGTTGGACGATGGCGTGCTGTTGCCCGTCTGGGTGGCCCCGGAGGCCTGCACCGTGAAGCTGTTGTCCACATCCAGACAGCCCGAGCTGCTTGCCGCAGCCGACTTGCCGACCACGACACCGTTGATGAGCGCAATATCCGCGCC
>JBELIU010000007.1:0-28380 GCA_042090735.1 Novosphingopyxis sp.
GGCCCATGCTTGACGGGGCGGCCGCGGGCCCGCCCGCTACGCTGATGACCGGCGTGGAGACGGCGGCGCTGCGCTATCGCGGCTATGACGGCAGCTGGCGGACCGACTGGACGCCAGCAAACCCCGCCGAAATGCCTCGCGCGGTGGAGCTTATCGTCAAGCCTGCGGGCCTTGCCGAGATCCGCCTCAGCCTGATGGTCGGGCCGCAGGGCCGCGCCGATCCGAACCAGCAGGACGTCGATTTCACGCCCGAAAATCCGGCGGACTTCTTCCGATGACCGCGCCCTGCCCACCGCGTCCGCCCGAAAATGGCGTCGCCCTGCTTACGGTGCTGCTGCTCGTCGCGGTGATGGCCGTGATCGCGGCGACCGCGCTCGACCGGTTGCAGCTTTCCACCCGGCTCGCCGCCAATGCCGGTTCGGTGACGCAGGCCCGCGCTTTTGCGCTGGCTGCCGAACAGATTGCGACAGCCCGGATCGAGGATCTGGTGGCCGCCGATGCCGCGCAGACCACGCTCCAGGGCGGCTGGATGGGCACCGCGCGAGAGCTTCCAATACCCGGCGGCACCGCCGTCGCTACCGTGCGGGACGGCGGCAATTGCTTCAACCTCAACAGCCTTGTGAAGGAGGATCGCAGCGGAGGCTATATCTCTGCGCCCTTTGCATTGCAGCAGTTCATAAAATTGATGGAGACGATCGGCATCGGGCGCGATGCGGCCTATGTCATCGCCACGTCGGCCGCGGACTGGATCGACAGCGATCAGGCCCCGATCCCGGGCGGCGCGGAGGATAGCTATTATCAGGGTCTGGAGATGTCCTACCGCCCGCCCAACCGCCTGATGCAAAGCGCCAGCGAATTGCGTGCGGTCAACGGCATGACGCCTGAATCTTGGCAGCTCCTGAAACCCTGGGTCTGCGCGCTGCCGGTGGCCGAGCTGTCGCCGATCAACGTCAACACCCTGCTGCCGGATCAGGCCCCGCTGCTCGCCATGCTGATCCCGCAGGGCAATCTCGATCTTGGCGCCGCGAGCGCCTATCTCGCGCGGCGGCCAGAGGGCGGATGGGGCAGCCTCCCCAATTTCTGGTCCGCCGCATTGCTGCAGGATCTCGATCCGCGCGCCGAAGCGACCACGCAAACGAAGCTCAAGACGCAGTGGTTTACCCTCGACGCGGTGATCTCCTTGGGCAATAGCGAGGTTAGGGAGCAGGCGTTGATCGATGCGCGGCAGGCACCCGTACGGGTACTTTGGCGCGACTGGGGGGAAGATGCATGAGCGGCGCTGACGGCCTGATCGTCACCCTTCCGCTCGGGGGAGACGAGGCGCTGCACTGGTGGCGGCTCAATGATGGCATCATCACGCAGCGCGGGCAGGATGAAGACGTGCGCGATGCCGCCGGTTTGCCCTCCGCCACACCCGGCGAGCGCATCATGGCGATCGTCCCGACCGAGCTTACTTATGTAAACTGGCTCGCCTTCCCGAAGCTGAAGCCGAAGCAGGCAGAGGGCGCCGCACGGATCGAGGCGGCGCGCCGGGGCATCGGCGGAGCGGAAGCCAACCACGCCGCCACCCGCGCGCTGGTAGACGCCGACGGCACGGTGCTTACCGCCACCATCGCCCCCGGAGCGCTGTCCGGCGGTCTGGCGCATCTTCAGGCGATCGGGATCGATCCCGATTTCGTGACCCCGGTTGGCCTGCTGGTCACGGCAGCAGATGA
The DNA here is from genome assembly GCA_042090735.1 of Novosphingopyxis sp. Taxonomy (GTDB): domain Bacteria; phylum Pseudomonadota; class Alphaproteobacteria; order Sphingomonadales; family Sphingomonadaceae; genus Novosphingopyxis. The sequence goes on from JBELIU010000007.1 coordinate 1,716, forward strand.
GGAATGGCTCCAGGCCGAAATAGGCGGCGAGCGTTTTCTGCGCTCCGCGCGCGCGGTGCTGCCCGCCGAAGACGCACTGGTCGCGGCGGTGGCGGGGGATGTCCGCCCGGTGGTGCTGAACGATGAGGAAGCGGACGCGGCGCTGGAGATCGCCTTCTCCGATCCCCCGCTCAACCTTCGGCAAGGGCGTTTCGCCAAACGTCGACGTGCGCAAGGCATGGGTAAGCGCGAATGGCAAGTCATTGCCATCACGCTGGCGCTGGCCGTCCTCGCGACGCTGCTCATCGCACTGGTGACGCTTGCCAAATATAGTTTCGGTGCGGATCAGCAAGATGCCGCCGCCCTCGCCGAGGCGCGCACGGTGGTGCCCGAAGCGAACGATCTGGAGAGCGCCGAACGCGCCCTCGATGAACTGCTGATCGGCCGCGGCGGCGGGGCCAGCTTCGGGGCGTCCACTGCCGCGTTGTTTCAATCCGTCCAAAGCGCACCGGACGTTACGATAAAGCGCGTCGCTTATGGCCCGGACGGCACGCTCAGCGCCACCCTCTCCGCGCCGCAGCCGGAACAGCTCAATCAGGTATTGGTCCCGCTGCAGACAAGCATGGGTTATGTGATCACTCAGGCACCGCATCAGGGCGCCGACGGAGGAACGGTGATCGACATCACCGTGCGTGCGCCATGATTGCAAGATCACGCGACTGGTATCTCGGGCGCACGAAGCGCGAACAGGTGCTGCTGGCGGCTGCGGGCGCGATCGGCGCCATTGTCATTGCCGTGTTTCTGATCGCGATGCCTCTTATCAACGGCATCGATAACGCAAAGGGACGTTACGAGGAGGCGGTGGTGCGCCACGGGCGGATCGCGGCCAAGGTCGATCTCCTCTCCGGCGAGAACGAAGCGACAGGCCGCCCGCCAAGCGCGCCACTGGTCGACTTCATCCGCCAGAGTGCGGAGGCTGCGGGTTTCACGCTCGACGCTGCCGATCCCGCAGGCGCCGGCCAGGTGGCGATCCGCATCAACTCGACCACCCCTGAAGCGTTGTTCGGCTGGCTGGGCGGCCTCGAGACACGCGGTATCGCCGTCCAGAATTTGACCGTCGATCCCGTCGAGGGTTCGCCCGGCACGGTCAGCGTCAGCGCAACCTTGCGGCGGGCACCATGAAGCTTCCCAGATTGAAAAGCAGAACGACGGAAAAACGAACCGTCGATGGTGCGCGTCGTCGCCCCCGCCTGGTCCTGACCTCGGTCGCTCTGTTCCTGCTGCTACTGATCATCTTCATGCCGCTGCGCGCTGCGCTGGGTGCCGCCGATCTGGGATCGCGCGGTATCGGTGCGCGCGAGGCCGGCGGGCTGGTGTGGGATGGCTATATCAACGATTTAACAGTCGGTAACACCACCATCGGCGGTGTCGGCGCCGCGCTTGCCCCCCTGCCGCTATTCATCGGCCAGTTGCGATTTCATCTGGAGCGCCCCGGCTCGATCGGTCGCCCCCCGATCAATGCGGACCTGATCAGCGGCCTCGGGCGCTTCGGCGTGGAAAACGCCAACCTGACGTTGCCATCCGCCAGCCTGTTTGGGGCGCTGCCGCTCGGCGAACTGAACTTGCAGGACGTCGAAGTCAGCTTCGTGGGCGACCGCTGCAATCATGCCGAAGGAACGGTGCGGGCCAGCGTTTCGGCTGTGCTGCCGGGCCTCGATTTACCGGGCGGAATGGTCGGCACGCTGCGCTGCGATGGCGCCGCGCTCCTCGTTCCGCTTGCCAGCCAGACGGGTATGGAGATGCTGGATCTGCGCATTTTCGGCGATGGTCATTACACCACCCGGCTGAAACTGGGGGGTGACCGCGCGGCAATGGCCGGTGCATTGGCGGCTGCCGGTCTGCAGGACACCGGCGACGGTTTCGTGCTGGAGAGCGAGGGCCAGTTCTGAACGCTTCCTTCGCGATGCTGCCCACCTTGCCGCTGTGGAGCTGGGCGCTGTTGTTCGGCCTGCTCGGTGTGATATTCGGCAGTTTTCTGGCGACGCTTTGTCTGCGCTGGCCTAAGGGACGCAGCGTACTCACCGGGCGCTCGCAGTGCGATCATTGCGGCCGGACCTTGGGGTCGGTCGATCTTGTGCCCCTGCTTTCCGCATTCCTCAGCCGCGGGCGCTGCCGAAGCTGCGGGGCGCCGATCGATAGCACGCACAGGCGCATCGAATGGGCCGCGCTGCTGGCCGGGGCCGGTCCCTTCTTTCTGTTGCCCCCGGGTGCGGCCGCTGCCTGGGCAGTGATGGCCTGGCTGCTGATCCCGCTCATCTGGCTGGACCACCGCCATCTCTGGCTCCCGGACGCACTCGTCCTGCTTCTCGCGATAGCAGGAGCCGCGCTGGGCGGTGCTCTTACCGATCACTCGCTTGTCGATAGGGCGATCGCCGGAGCCGCCGGATGGTCGGTCCTGGCCGCAATCGCCGCGCTTTATCGGCTTGCGCGCAGCCAGGAGGGCTTGGGAAAAGGCGATCCAAAGCTGCTCGGCGCCCTCGGCTTATGGCTGGGGTGGCAGGCGCTGCCCTTCCTCCTTCTCCTTGCCAGCGGTTTCGGGCTAGCTCTCGCGCTGCTGCGTGCCCGCGCGGAGCCGCTTGCCCGGCAGCGCATCCCGCTGGGGAGCGCGCTGGGAATGGCCGCCATGCTGCTCGGCCTGATGCCCGGCATCGTCTGAAGGCCCGTCCAAAACGGATCAGACAGCGCTGGCACCGCGCCGGGGCCGCACGTAATGGCGCGATGGATGAGAATCGAAGACTCTGCCCCGCATTTTTTCCCCAGCGGCGTCCGATATGATCCGTTCGATCTGCTCGATAGCGCCGGGGAATTGCTTGTCCATTCCATGCGCCTGGCAATCCGGCAGCGGGCGCAGGAGGAGGATGTTCCGGCGCTGCTGCGCGATTTGGCGGATGTTCTGGATGCCCATGTCGACGGCAGCGGACAGGACATCATGCTCCATTACCTCGCCGCACGTCTGCGCGAACGCGCGGATAAGCCCCTCGACTAGGCAGGCAGGGACGGTAATGTCCGCCCGATGACGGCACGACTCAGCGAAAAGGAAATCGCCTGCCTGCGCGGCGTGGCCGAGCTGAAAAGCTCAAAGCAGATTGCGCGCGAACTGGATGTTTCGTCGCACACGGTCGATGCACGCTTGAAGCGCGCCATTGCGAAACTGGGCGCGGCGGACCGGTTCGATGCCGCCCGGATGTTTCAGGCCATCGAAGACTCCGAAAATACCCGCACCCCCGAAAACCCGCCTTCTTCCGCCGTGCCGGAGGTCCGGGATACCTCCGACGAGGTGGTCCGAACATTGGTATATCAGACCCCGGATGTTCCGGATTCCGCGGGTTTCGGACCACAAGCACCTCCGTCACCCGATGGGATTGGCGGCGATGAAGACCATGCCACCAGACTTCGCGACAATGCGTTCGCGGCGGACTGGACGCAGCATCCTTCCTACCTGCCGATCCCGCGTCATCGGGGGGAGCGCAACGAGCTCACCGCTCTGCAACGCCTCGGCTGGATCGTATCGATCGCCGTCGGGAGCGTGATAATTTTCGGTGGTCTTATGGGTGGCCTAAGCGCTCTCTCCACGCTGTTCAGCTGAACGGTACATATCGAACATGCGTCAAGGCGGCGCAGCGGTGGGAGTAGAAGCGATGAGGAACCAGAGGATTGCAGCCGCCCGTGATGTGGCTGAAAAACTGCACGCAGCCGAAGCCGCGATCGACGAAGCTTTTGCCCGCGTAGCCCAGCTCAACATGGCCCTGCCTGAAGCGCGCCGCACCGCCAATCTTTCGGCCGTGATAGGGCAGGACGTCTTTTCCCGCACCGCCGGTAGCATGCAGCACCTTGCATCCGCACGGCAGGAAATGGTGGCCGCGCATCACGGACTTTTTGAAGCGCAGACCGATCTCGGCCTGGCGCGCATGAACTTTGGCGGTGGGGAAGACAAACCCAAGACCGCCAATAACGGACTTCAGGTGGTTTCGGACGCCGCCTGAGGGGGGAGGCCACGGGATTGACTGGGCTCACCCCAAATGGTTCGGTCAGTCCCGTGGTACTTCCAGTCCTCTATTACGTCTATTTGACACTATGTTGCGCCTATGCCTTTCTGCGTGGCGGACGCCCCGAAAGAGCCGGAGCCACGCTGGCCATCGCGGCCAGCCTCCTGTCGACGTTAACAGCGCCGACGGCGCACTATTGGTCGGAGGCAAGTTGGGCCCTTCTGATCATCGACTGCGCGACGTTCGTGGGAGCGGCGGTCATTTCGCTGCGGACCGATCGCTTTTGGCCGATGTGGTTCGCCGGGTTCTGCCTGGTCGGCGCGATGACCCATCTGGCGACGGCGGCTCTGCCCGAATACACTCCGAAAGCCTACGCTTGGGCCCAAGGATTCTGGGCGTACCCAGCGATTTTGTCGATGGTCGTGGGCACGTGGAATCAGCATCAGATCGGCAGGCACATCGCGCGCTTGGCCGGCTCCTCTGCGGTAGCAGCGCGCAGCCGGAGCGGGATGCCCGGCTACTGATCGATCAGTTCGGCTCGCTCAGCAATGTGCTGGACGCCCCGAGCGATCGGCTCTCCCATTTCATCGGTATCCACGCGGCGGAACGAATTGCTGCCAGCAGAGACGTCCAAATCTGCGCTTTGAAGAGCGAACTGTGTTCCAGACCGCTGATGGATCACCCGGTGCTGGTGGCAGATTATCTCCGGGTCCGTCTCGCCCATCTGAGGCGTGAGCAGGTGCGAGCGCTCTTTCTGGACAAACCAGGTTGCCTGATCGCCGATGAAATCGTCTGTGACGGCACGGTCGACGAAGCCGCGATCTTTCCACGTGAACTCGTTCGCCGCGCATTGGAACTTGATGCATGCGGACTGATCCTTGCCCACAATCATCCGTCACGCGACTGCAAACCCAGCACCGCCGACATCCGCGTCACCCAGACACTCCAGAGGGCAGCGCAGTGCCTGAATGTGGTGTTGATCGACCATATCATCATCGGATCGGAAAACTTTTCGATGCGTGCAGCCGGCCTGCTGCGCTGATATCGCCACATGGCGCGAAAGCTATTTCGCAACGCCCTTCTTGTCATTGCAACGCGGTTCAATCAGAACCCCGCTTCTCGGGTTTCTGGTTCGGACAGCTGCGTTACGTCGATGCCGCGATGAAGCCGTCAATTGAATGAGATAATCGTCCATGAGCCTCATCGGCCCCACATCCCAAAGCATCATCTCCCAACGCACGCGCCTGCATTATGTGGACTGGGGAAATGCCGATAAGCCGCCGCTGATCCTGCTCCATGGCGGGCGCGATCATGCGCGCAGTTGGGACTGGACCGCGATGCGGCTGCGCGAGGATTGGCATGTCATCTGCCCCGATCTTCGCGGCCATGGTGACAGCGAATGGAACATGAGCGGCGACTATCCGATCACCGGCTATGTCTATGATCTGGCGCAGCTGGTGCATCAACTGGGGCTGGCGCCCGTCACCCTCGTCGCGCATTCGCTGGGCGGCAACATCGCGCTGCGCTTCAGCGGGCTTTACCCGGATCAGGTGCGGCGGCTGGTTGCGATCGAGGGGCTGGGCCCTTCCCCCGAAATGCAGGAGAAGAGGCTCGCGACGCCGTTCGACGAGCGGATGCGGCGCTGGATACTCGACAAGCGCTCCGCAGCGGCGCGGCTGCCCAAGCGTTATGCCAGTTTCGAAGAGGCCTATGACCGGATGATGGAGGCAAACAGCTATCTCTCGCCGGAGCAGGGCCGCCACCTCACGCTCCACGCCGTTATGCGCAATGAGGATGGCAGTTATAGCTGGAAGTTCGATCCCTATGTGCATGTCTGGCCGACGGTCGACCTGCCCTATGATGAGATCGAGGCGCTTTGGGGTCGAATCGATTGCCCCACGCGCCTCATCTACGGTCAGGACAGCTGGGCATCCAATCCGGAAGAAGACGGACGGCTAGGCTCGTTCCGCAACGCCAGCGTCTCGTCCTATGAGAAGGCTGGGCACTGGGTGCACCATGATCAATTCGACCGGTTCATTACCGAACTGCACGAGTTTCTTTAGCGGCGATCCGCCTTCAGCGCTTGGCGCGGGGTTTCCAGGTGATCACGCGATAGAGATAGAAAAGCGCGATTGCGACGATGGCGGCGGTCGATATCGGGCCGACATAATCGTCGATCGTGCTGAAGTTTCGGCCCAGATAATAACCGGCCGCGGTCAGGATCACGTTCCAGATCATCGCGCCCGCGAAGGTGGCGATCAGGAAGCGCAGATGGCCCATCCGGAACAGCCCCGCGGGCAGTGACACGATGGTGCGGAATGCGGGCAGAAAGCGGAATACGAACACGATTTTGCCGCCATGGCGCGTGAACAGGCCGTTGATCTTCTGGATGTCTTCCCATTCCAGCGTCAGCCAGCGGCCCCAGCGATTGACGAAGCCCTCAAGCCGCTGAAATCCGTAGAATCGCCCGAGCAGATACCAAGCGTAATTACCGAGCGTCGATCCGATGGTCCCCGCAAGGATCACCGCTTCGAAATTCATTTGCCCCTGGCCCACTTCGATGCCGGCAAGACCCATGATGATTTCGGACGGGATCGGCGGGAATACGTTCTCCAGAAACATCAGGAACGCGATGCGGAAATAGCCGCCATGGGTGACCAGCGAGACGATCCACTGGCTCACCTTGCGGCGCGATCATTCTGGCTACGTTCGTTCAGGCGGCGCTCGATCGCATCCCAAATCATGCCGGCACTGTCGCTGCCATTGAACTTGTCGATCGCCACGATCCCAGTGGGCGACGTCACATTGATTTCGGTCAGCCACTTGCCGCCAATCACGTCGATGCCGACGAAGACGAGGCCGAGGCGGCGCAATTCCGGGCCCATCGCATCGCAGATTTCGCGCTCTATCTCGGTAAGCTCCGCCGCCTCGGCATAGCCGCCTTGCGCCAAGTTCGATCGGAACTCCCCCTCACCCGGCCTGCGGTTGATCGCACCTGCGAATTCGCCGTCGATCAGGACGATGCGCTTGTCGCCTTTTTCGATATCGGGGAGAAAGGGCTGCACCATATGCGGCTCCTTCCAGGTTTGGTTGAACATCTCGACCAGGGCGGAAAGATTGTCGCCATCTTCGCCGATCCGGAACACCGCCTTGCCGCCATTGCCGTGCAGCGGCTTGATGACGATCCGCTTGTGCCGCTCGTGAAATTCGCGAATTTCATCGAGGCGGCGGGTGATCAGCGTTTCCGGCATATAGCGCCGGTAGTCGAGCACATAGACCTTCTCCGGCGCATCGCGCACCGCCTTCGGATCATTCACCACCAGCGTTTCGTCCGCGATGCGTTCCAGCAGCCAGGTTCCGGTCAGATAACCGGTGTCGAACGGCGGATCCTGCCGCATCAGAACGACATCGATGTCGCTGCCCAGATCCAGCTTTACCGGTTCTCCGAGCTTGTAATGATCGCCCGCAACGCGCTGCACCGTCACGGGAAAGGCGCGCGTGGTGAGCCGTCCATCGCGCCAGCTCAAGTCGCGGACATCGTAATAAAACTGCTCATAGCCGCGCTCCTGCCCCTTGAGCAGCAGGGCGAAACTGGAATCCCCGTTGATGTTGATCCCTTGAAGCGAGTCCATCTGAATGGCGGCTTTCATGGCGTTCCTTATTCTTCGAGCCTTCTAGCGGGCGTGCCAGACATTGCGCATATGGCGCGGCAGGCGGCCGGGCGCCACCAGGATGATATCGAACCGCGCATCGAAGCGTTCCCCGCAATAGTGCGCGATAACCACTTCGGCGGCGGCCGCGACCCGGCGAAAGCGGTAATCGTCGATGGCTCTGTCGAGCCCTTCCTTCGTGCCGCGAGCTTTTACTTCTACGAATGCCACAACGCGCCCGCGACGCGCCACGATATCGATCTCACCGCGCGGGTTGCGCACCCGCTGCCCCAAGATGCGATAGCCATGCAGTCGCAGCCACCAAGCCGCGATCGTCTCTGCCCGCCGCCCGCGCGCTTCGGCGGCGCGCCGGTTCATCCCCGCACTTTCAATGCAGTCGCCAGATCGAACAGCGCCTTGCGGTCACGGCCGAAGCGCCTGGCCACTTCGCCCGCCGCCTTGGAGGCCGGCAAGCGCTCCATCGCTTCGACGAGGGCCGCTTCGATTGCGGTATCGTCAGCCTCTTCTGCGGCGTCGTCCATGGGCGGGCCAATAAGCAGCACGATTTCGCCCTTCGGCGCTTCATCGGCGTAGCGGGCCGCGAGCTCGGCGATCGAGCCGGTCACCACTTCTTCATGACGCTTGGTCAACTCACGCGCCACAACGGCCTCCCGCGAAGCGCCCACGCGCTCCGCCATCGTCGCCAGCGTTTTGCCCAGCCTGGGGCCGCTTTCATAAAAGACGAGCGTCGCGCGCAGTGACTTGAACTCGTCCAGCGCATCGGCGCGCGCCTTTTCCTTGGGCGGCAGGAAACCGGCGAACAGGAACCGGTCGGTCGGAAGCCCGCTGATCGATAGCGCCATCACCGCGGCGCTCGGCCCCGGCGCGCTCGTCACCATCACGCCGGCGGCCCTCGCGGCGCGGACCAGCTTGTAGCCCGGATCGGAGATCAGCGGCGTGCCTGCATCGCTGACAAGCGCCACCACACCGCTCCGCGCCGCATCCAGCAGCGCATCGCGATCGGCCTCTCCGCTATGGTCGTGATAGGGGCGCATCGGCTTCTTCAGGCCCAGATGCCGCAGCAGCTTCGCCGTGACACGGCTATCCTCCACCGCGATCAGATCGGCCGCTTCAAGGATGGCGGCGGCACGAGCGGTCGCATCTCCCAGGTTGCCGATCGGCGTGGCCACGATATAGATGCCGGCAGGAAAATCGGTTTGCATGAGGGTAGGTCATGACAGAAGCAGTTGCGGCGCGGCAAGCCGCATTGGACTTTGGACGCACTGGCAGTCGCACGGCGACATGGCTGAAACGGTGCGGCGTGGCCGCCGGGCTGACCTTGCTGGCAGGTTGTAACACCCTGCTGCCCAATGGGGGACGCCGTCCGCCGCCGCGCACCGATAGCGCCCCTGTTTCCGTGCCCGCCCCCACCGAAAACGTGGTGAGTGCGGACGACAGCCGCCACAAAATCGCGCTCTTGCTGCCGACTTCGGGCGAAAATGCCGATATCGGTCAGTCGATCGCCAACGCAACCACCTTGGCGCTACTGGACATCAACGCGTCGAACATCCGCATGACGACGTACGATACCGCACGCGATCCACGCGGCGCGGCGCAGCGTGCGGTGGCGGACGGTAACAGCCTGATCCTTGGCCCCCTGATGGGCGACAATGTCGTGACCGTCGCCGGCGTGGCGCAGCAGCGCAATGTGCCGGTCATCAGCTTCTCGAACGATTCGGGTGTAGCGGGCAAAAACGTCTTCATCCTCGGCCATCTGCCGAGCCAATCGATCGACCGAGTGGTCCGCTATGCGGTTGCCCATGGCAAGAAGCGGATTGCCGGTCTGGTGCCGCAGAACGTTTACGGTCAGCGCGCCACCGGATCGCTCACCTCCGCGGTTCGCGCGGCAGGGGGAACGCTGACGGCGATCCAGCCCTATGATCGCACCAGCCAGTCGGTCGATGCCGCCACCAAAGCGCTGGCGGCCGCGGGGCCCTATGATGCAGTGCTGATCGCCGATACCGGTCGCGCCGCGATCGCCGCCGCGCCGCTGCTGCGCCGCAACGGGGCTGGAACGGCGCAATTCCTGGGTACCGAGCTGTGGAACACCGAAAGCGCGCTCGCGGGATCGATCGCCATGCGCGGTGCCATTTTCGCCAGCGTGTCGGACGATCTCTATCGTCAATATGCGCAGAAATATCAGACGCGTTTCGGCAAGATGCCCTTCCGCCTGTCCAGCCTGGGCTATGATGCCGTGTTGCTAGTCGCCAATATCGCCAAGGACTGGCGCGTCGGCACGCCCTTTCCCGTGCAGCGACTGACCGACCCGCAGGGCTTCATCGGGATCGACGGCAGTTTCCGCCTGCTTCCCAACGGGCTCAATCAGCGCAATCTGGAGGTTCAGGAGGTCGAGGACGGCAGGTTCGTGACTATCGACGCCGCCCCTCGCGGGTTCTGAACGGACAGGTTTTTGAGCTAATTCGGGCGGCGACGGGAACGAAGGCCCGCCCCGCCCGCTTCCTTTCCTGAACGCAACAGCAGGAGAGACCTATGTCCATCGCCGAAATGATCGCCGATCATCCGCAGGTAAAAGAAGAAGATCCCGCGCTGGGTCAGGCCGTCCGCCACGCCATGTATTGCGCGGCGATCTGCAACAGCTGCGCCGATGCCTGCAGCGCGGAAGAAGCAGATATGCGCCAGTGCATCCGCAGCTGCTCGGACTGTTCGGACATCTGCACCGCCACCTATCGCACGGCGAGCCGCCGTACCGCCGGCAATGTGCTTCTCATCATGGGCATGTTCGAGCTATGCATTCAGGCCTGCGAACAATGCGCCGAGGAATGCGAAAAGCATGACGATCCGCACTGCAAGCGCTGCGCGAAAATGTGCCGCGAGACAATCGAAGACTGCCGCAAGGCGCTCGAATTTATGAAGAAAGACAACCGATAAGAAAAAAGGCGAGTCAAAGAGCTCGCCTTTTCATTCACCTGCGTCATTGCGAGCGAAGCGCCTTGCCGCCCACTCGCAATGACGATATTTCGGAGCCTAGGCGGCTTCTTTCCGCATCTTATTGAGCTTCTTCAGCACCATCTGACGCTTCAGGCGCGAAAGATGATCGATGAAGAGAATGCCTTCCAGATGGTCCATCTCATGCTGAAGACAGGTGGCCCAGAGGCCATCCATTTCTTCCTCATGCACTTTCCCATCCAAATCCTGCCAGCGAGCACGGATTGTTGCCGGGCGCTCCACATCGGCAAACTGGTCGGGAACCGACAGGCAGCCTTCCTGATAAACGCTCAAATCATCCGAAGGATCGAGGATCTCCGGATTGATGAAGATGCGCGGATCACGCTTCACCTGCTGATGCGTATGCTCATGCCCGTCATGATTGCACGCCTCAGGCTCGGCATCCGGATCGGGCTCCTGCAAATCGATCACGAGGACGCGCTTCGGCACGCCGACCTGGATCGCCGCCAAGCCGATGCCCGGCGCGTCGTACATGGTGTCGAACATATCTTCGACGAGCGTGCGGAGTTCGTCGTCGAACTCGGTCACGGGTGTGGAAACGGTTTTAAGCCGGGGGTCCGGCACTTCGAGGATCGGTCTGATAGCCATGGCGCTGAGATAAGATCGGCGGCGATGCCGGTCAAGCGGAGCGCGACAACCGTCCGCAAACCTGGCGTCTCAGCCGATTGGGCGCCGCGCCCGCAGGGCCTGCGCCAGCGTGCCTTCGTCCAGATAGTCCATCTCTCCGCCCACCGGCATGCCGTGGGCGAGTTGCGTCAATCGAACGGGCTTGTCCTCCAGCCGCTCGGCAATGAAGTGCGCGGTCGTCTGTCCTTCCAGGGTGGCGTTCATCGCCAGCACGACTTCGTCGATCCCGCCTTCGCCCACGCGCGCCACCAGCTTGTCGATGGAAAGATCCTCCGGCCGAACGCCTTCCAGCGCGCTGAGCCTCCCGCCGAGCACGTGGTAGCGCCCCGGAAACAACCGGGCGCGATCCAGCGCCCAGAGATCCGACACCTCCTCCACTACGCAGAGCGACTTGGGGTCGCGCCGCGGATCGGCGCAGATCGCGCACGGATCGCTGGTATCGACATTGCCGCAGATCGAACAGGTAGCAAGCCGCTCGCTCACCGTCTTCAACGCGGAAAGCAGCGGCATCAAAGCCCCTTCCCGCTTCTTCATCAGATGCAGCACCGCGCGACGCGCCGAGCGTGGGCCGAGCCCGGGAAGCCGCGCCAGCGCCTGCGTCAGCGCGTCGATTTCTTGCGATGCCATAAGGGGACAGGTAGGGGCAGCTCTGGCTTTTTGGAAGCACCCACACCGTCTTCATGGAGTAAAGCGTTTGCGCATCGCCTTTATGGGAACGCCGGATTTCGCGGTGCCGACGCTGAACGCGCTGCACGATGCCGGCCATGAAATCGCGATGGTCTATTCGCAGCCCCCGCGCCGTGCAGGCAGAGGCAAGAAGCTGACGCCCACGCCGGTGGATGCGCGCGCGCAGGAACTGGGGCTTGAGGTGCGCACGCCGGTTTCGCTCAAAAGCGCGGACGAGCATACATATTTCGCCGGGCTCGACCTCGATGTCGCGGTGGTCGCCGCTTACGGCCTGATCCTGCCACAGGCGATCCTCGATGCGCCCCGGCTCGGCTGCCTCAACGTCCACGGCTCGCTCCTTCCGCGCTGGCGCGGCGCCGCTCCGGTCCAGCGCGCGATCCTGGCCGGCGATGAGGAAACCGGGGTCACGATCATGCAGATGGAGGCAGGGCTCGATACCGGTCCGATGCTGGCGATGGTCGCCACGCCGATTGCGGATCGCACCGCGGGCGAACTGACCGACGAACTCGCCGTGCGCGGCGCGGCGCTGATGGCCGAAGTTCTGGCCGCCCCGCAGGAATATCCACGCGAGAGGCAGCCCGATCACGGCGCAACCTATGCCAGCAAGATCGACAAGGCCGAGGCGCGGCTCGATTTTGCGGCGGATGCCGATGCCGTGGAGCGGCAGGTGCGCGCGTTCAATCCCGTGCCGGGCGCCTTCTTCGAACATGGTGGTGAGCGCTTTCGCGTCCATGCCGCGAAAACGATCGACCGCAAAGGCGAGCCAGGCACGGTTCTCGACGATCGGCTGACTATCGCTTGCGGCAGCGGGGCGATCCGGCCCACGCTGATCCAGCGCGCCGGCAAGCCGATCATGGCGCTCGACGATTTCCTGCGCGGCAACGCCATTGCGGCTGGTAGCCAGCTCTGACGTCCCCATGCCGCGCTTCGCCTTCACCATCGAATATGACGGCCGACCTTTCATGGGCTGGCAGCGCCAGGACCACGGGCCGAGCGTGCAGGAAGCCATGGAGCGCGCGATCCACGCGATCACCGGCGACGAGTGCGTCGTCCACGCGGCGGGCCGCACCGATGCGGGCGTCCATGCCTACGCCATGCGCGCCCATGCCGATATCGACACCGGCATCCCCGCCTTTCGGCTGACGGAAGGCGTGAACGCCAAGCTGCGACCCGACCCGGTGGCCGTACTGGCCTGCAAGGAGGTGGCGGACGATTGGCACGCGCGCTTCAGCTGCACCGGCCGCTCTTACGTCTACCGTATCGTCAACCGCCGCGCGCCGCTTACCTTCGAGGCGGGGCTGGCCTGGCGCGTGGTGCCGGACCTTGATGCCGATGCGATGCACGACGCGGCGCAAGTGCTCGGCGGCCAGCATGATTTCACGACATTCCGCTCCGCGCACTGCCAGTCGGCCAGTCCGCTGAAAACGCTGGATCGGCTCGATGTGACGCGAACAGGCGATCGGATCGAGGTTCACGCCGCCGCGCGCTCCTTCCTCCATCATCAGGTGCGATCGATGGTCGGCTGCCTGAAACTGGTCGGCGAGGGAAAATGGAGCGTCCAGGACATGCGCGATGCGTTGGAGGCCTCGGATCGCGCGGCCTTGGGCTATAACGCGCCGCCGGATGGCTTGTATTTCGTTGCGGCCAGCTATCCTCAGGATCCGTAAGTCCTGCCTCTTGACGAAGGACGTCTATCGTCTCGCAGAAACGCCTTTCGACAAGCTCAGGGCTACGGACTTCTTTGCGATTAGACCGAAAAGAGCCGCTCCACCGCCTTGTCGAGCATGAGCATCTGCCAGATCAGCCGTCCGTGATCGCGTCGTCCGGCGATATGGTCCTCGGCAATGCCGGCGAGCGCTTCGGCATCGAACCAGCCGGTGCGCGCGAGCGCCGATCGCGTGCCCATCGCCCGCGCCTCGCCCGCCAGCGGCCCGCGGAACCAGGCGCTGATCGGCGTGACGAAGCCCATTTTCGGGCGATACAGGATATCGCGCGGCAGATAGGGTTCCATCACCCGCTTCATCAGGCATTTGCCCTGCCCGCCGCGCACCCGATATTTGTCCGGCAGCCGCGCGGCGAATTCGATCAGACGATGGTCAAGCAGGGGCTCGCGCGCTTCCAGGCCCACCGCCATGCTCGCACGGTCTGTCTTGGTCAGGATGTCGCCGGGCAGCCAGAACGTGAGATCGGCATATTGCGCGCGGTCCAACCCGGTGCGCGCCGGGGCCTGCCGCATCAATTGAATGAGCCGCTCTTCGGCGCGGTAATCGCCGAGCGTTCCGCGCATCGCGTCCGAATAGAGCGCGCCCCGCGCACCGGGGCCGGTGACGCTGAGCGCATCGGCATAGCCCTCCTCCCCGCTCCCGGCGAGCGAGAGCAAGGTGGTCTTCGCGCGTAGCGGCCGGGGCGCCCAGTCCGCTTTGGGATAAAGCCTGCCGAGCGTGCCCAGCAACGGCGCCCGAATACCGGCCGGGATCAGTCCGCGCACTCGCTCCTCGCCCGCATGGAAAACCTGCCGCCGGTAACCTGCCAGCGCCTCGTCCGCGCCATCGCCGGACAGAGCGACGGTGACATGCTCTCGCGCCAGTTCGCAGACGGAGAGCGTCGGGAGTGCGGAGGCATCCGCAAAGGGCTCATCATAAATGTCGGCGAGCCGATCGATTCGCTCGAACTGATCCGCGCCCACCGTGCGCGCGTGATGATCGGTCGCGAAGCGCTCTGCCACGGTGCGCGCATGACTGCTTTCGTCCAGCGCCGCCTCGTCGAAGCCGATCGAGCAGGTGGTGACCGCGCGGCGAGACTGTTCGGCCATCAGCGCGACCACGCTGCTGCTGTCGACGCCGCCGGACAGGAAGGCGCCGAGCGGCACGTCTGCCACCATTCGACTGGAAACCGCCTCCCGCATGATAACCAGAAGCTCCTCTTCCAGCGCGCTTTCCCTGGCCGTCGATCGCTGGCTGAAATCGACGTCCCACCAGCGCTGCGGCTCCGGCAGTCCGCCTTCGCTGCGCAAGGTCAGGTGATGGGCCGCAGGCAGCTTGCGCACGCCTTTCACGATCGAGCGGTCGTCCGGCACATAGCCGAAAGCGAGATAGTCCTCCACGGCGCGCTCGTCCGGCACGCGGCGCAGCAAGGGGTGGACAAGCAGCGCCTTCAGCTCCGACGCGAACGCCACCGAGCCGTCGGAGAGCGGCGCATAGAAGAGCGGTTTGACGCCCAGCCGGTCGCGCGCGAGGAACAGGGTGCGCTCTGCCTGATCGTAGAGCGCAAAGGCGAACATGCCGTGCAGCCGGCTCAGGCATGCCGCACCCCATTGGGCATAAGCGGCCAGAATCACCTCGGTGTCGCCATGGGTCGCGAAGACATGGCCCTTGGCTTCCAGCTCGCTGCGCAGCGCCTGAAAGTTGTAGATTTCGCCGTTGAACACGATCTGGAAGCGATCGTCCGCATAGCCCATCGGCTGCGGACTGCCCTCCAGATCGATGATTGAAAGGCGGCGATGGCCCAGGCCCACGCCGGGCGCGGTCCACACGCCCGATCCATCCGACCCACGATGCGCGATGGCGTCCGTCATGGCGCGGACGCGCGCCGGATCCACCGGCTTGGCCGTACCGATATGGAAGATGCCTGCAATGCCGCACATGGCGCTGGCCTCTAGAGCAGCACGGCGGCGATGGCGAGCGCCAGTGCCGGAAGGCCAACCGCGCCGGCAGCGGCGGGCAGCGGCTCGATCCGTGCACCGAACGATCCTTGCAGTCTTTCCGGGTCGAATGCCGGCGCATCCGCAGCCTTGTCGAAAAACGGCCAGGCCGCGGCCAGGATCAGCGCGATGACGACGCCGAAGAAGATCCAGCCGTAGAAAATGTGATCGAAGCCCGCCGCGAAGTCGAGGCCGCGATGGTGCGCGATGATGATGGTGCCCCATGCGCGGATACCGTTGGCGATGATCGGCACGATCACGCAGGCGGTGAGCAACAGCGCGCGCCGACGCCAGCTTTCGAAACAGAGATTGGCGACCAGCGCGCCGAGCGCGAGCATGGCGATGAGGAATTTCACGCCCGAACAGGCCTCGGCAACGTGAAACAGTCCCGCGGGCGTGGAGATGTAGAGGCCGCTCAAATGTGCGGGTACGCCGCTCCAGCCAAGCAGCACCATGCTCATATCCGCCGTCAAAACTTGGAGCGGGTAGATCAGCTCATCGCCGAAGGGTACGAGGAAAAAGGAGAAGAGCAGCGGAAAAGCCAGCCCGCGCGCGACCATCGGTCCGCACAGCGCAAGCACAGCGCCTTGCAGCATCATTGCCAGAGCCAGATGCCGCGCGAAGTTGATGTCGAACGCATCGCCGATCAGCCAGAAAGTGGCCGCCAGCGCGCTCCAGGCAAGTCCGGGCCACCATGCGGCGGGGGTGAGCGCGGCAAGCTCTTGCCTACGCTGCCATACCAGCCAGCCGATAATAGGCACGAGCAGCAGGCAGTGATTATAAGTGGAAATGTTCCACCATATGCCAAAGACCTGTGCGGCATCGCGCCAGAACAACATCAGGATCGCAAGCCACGCACCGCCGAGCAGCGGCAGCGTGCGGCCCCAGGCCGTGTCTCCGCGTGGAAGGGTGGCGCTGAGCGCGGTCATTCGGCCGCCTCGACAGCGCGTGCGTCCTTCAGATTCAGCAGCTCGCTAAGCGGCGAGAGCTGCGTATCCCAGCGATAGCGGCGGGCGACATGCGCGCGCGCCGCGCGGCCCATCGCCTCGCAGCGCGCGGGATCGCCGAGCAGACCGGCAGCCAGCTCCGCCTCCTCGCTCGCGGAATTCGCGACCTCGAGATGAACACCGGCTTCGGCGTCGATGCCTTCGAAGGCCGCGGCGCTGGCGAGCACCGGGCGTCCCATCGCCATCGCCTCCAGCACCTTGTTCTGAACGCCTCGGGCGATCCGCAGCGGCGCGACGACGAGGTCCGCGGCGGCGAGCCATGCGCGCGTATCGGGCACTTCTCCGGTCACGATGATGCCGGACCTCTTGGCAAGCGCCTTCACCTCCGGCGCGGGCGCGCGGCCGACGATCGCGAAGCAAGCGCTCGGGAATTGCGCACGCAGCTGCGGCAAAGTCGTTTCGGCAAAACTCTCAACCGCCTCGATGTTGGGGCGATAATCCATCTGCCCCGTGAACACGATCAACGGGCCTTGGGGGCTAATTTCCAGGGGAGCGATATCCGCGGCTTTCGGGTCGAAGCGATCCAGATCGATGCCATTGCCGACCGCGATCACGCGCTCCGCCCCGCTGCGCTGGCGGAACAGGGCAGCTTCCGCCTCGCTGACGAAGAGGCTGGCGTGCGCGCGCTGCGCTACCCTTCGCTCATAATCCGCGAGCAGGCGTCCTTCGCGCCGATTGATCCAGGCCATCGGACCGCGTCCTTCGGTGCCGTAGCGTTCGAACTTCGCGCTGTCGACGTCGCCGAAATCCATGACCACGCGGCCCTGAAACCGTTTGGGGACATATTGCGCCATCTGGCTGGAGAAGACGTGGATCGTCTCGATCCCCTCCCGCTTCACCAACCGTTCGATCTTGCGCCGCATCGAGGGCGAATCGAACGCCGCGAGTGAGACCGGGCGTCCGGTGCTGACCGCCCGCAACCCCGCCTTCCACATCGGCACGGTGCGCGGCTCCAGGATGGTCGAGGCGGTCACCGCCTCCAGCGCTTCGGCATATTTCCAGTCGTCCAGCTGATCGACGAAGGCGGCGACGTGGACGGGCGCGCGCTCGGTCATCCAGCGCAGCATATGGTAGGAACGAATCTTGTCACCGCGATCGGGCGGCCACGGCATGCGGTGCGCGATATAGAGGATGCTCATCCCAGGCCCTTGGCGATCCACGGGCCGATCAGGTTGGCGACTGGCAGGGGCAGTTTTTGCCAGCTGTCCACCATAATCCGATATTTCGGACTGGTCGGATTGACATCGCGCGTCCCGCCGTCCGCGCTCCAGCTGGCATAGCGAAGAGGCTGGGGCGTGAAACCCCAGTTCTTCTTGTAGCTCCATGGGCCTGTGCCCGTCTTGGAGCGTCCGAAATCGAAACGCGTGCAGCCGCGGGCGGCCGCATGGTTCATCAGCGCGAAATACATCAGCTCGTTGGCACGCAAGCCGCGTGCCGCGTGCAGCCCGCCTCCCCAATAAGGCATCACCGTGACGAGATGATAAAGGCTGAGCACGCTCGCCACCGGCTCGCCCCGATGAAGCACGGTCAGGATATCGGCATCGTCTCCAAATCGATCGAGCATCGCCGCGAACAGCTTTCGCGGAAAGACCGGTGTGCCGAGATTGCGCACGCTTTCGGAATAGACGCGGTAGTGCCACTCGCGGTCGCAGCGTGCGTTGCCCACTTCGACCACTAGGTTAGAGCTGAGCGCCTTGCGGATTTCCGCCCGCTGCTTGCGCGGCACCGCTTTCAATCGTGCGTCCTCATCGTCCGCGAGGTCGGCCGCAAATCCGCAATAGGTACTGTCATCGATGGACCAGCCCTGGCCGGTCGGCTCGGTTCCGCCGCGCAGTTCCAGCGTCGCAAAGCCGCCTGCCTTGGCA
The DNA here is from genome assembly GCA_042090735.1 of Novosphingopyxis sp. Lineage (GTDB taxonomy): Bacteria > Pseudomonadota > Alphaproteobacteria > Sphingomonadales > Sphingomonadaceae > Novosphingopyxis. The sequence continues at coordinate 20,304 of JBELIU010000007.1, forward strand.
TGTTTGATGGCCTGCTCGGTCAGCCCGCGCCGGGTGGCGTGATCGTCTGCGATAATCCCGCCATCCACCGCAAAACCGGATGAGACCAGCGCCTTGCCGAATAAAGGTGAGCGGACCTCGGTTAACGGTAGGAGCCCGCAAATTCCCGCGACGCGGCGCGCCACAAGGTAATGGCCGCGCTGTCCGCAGCCTTCCTGCACCGCCTGCAACCATGCCGGGCGGTGAAACGGCGTCGTATCCTCCCGGCGGGCGAGAAACGCATCGATCTGCGCCATCGCCTGTCGGTCGCAAAGCGAAACCCGCCCGATGGTCGGCGCGTGATCGGTGAAGGGCGCGCTCATGCCAGCCGCGCCTTTTCCGCCGCGGCGACGGCATCGACCCGGCCCCAGGCGAATTCGCTCAGCATTCGCGCAAGCTTGGCTTCCATGGAGGACAGCTTGGTATAATGGCGCAATCGGGATTTCAGCGGCGCGTCTGCAACGCGCGGTTGATCGGGGTCGATTTCCCATGGGTGGAAGTAGAAGATGCCCGGATAGTTTTCCGCGTTCACCTGACCGAAGGCCCAGCGGCTGAAGGCATAAGGGAACATGCGGAACCAGCCGCCGCCGCCAGCCGCGAGGCGTTTGCCCGCGAAAACGGCGGTGGTGACCGGCAGTTCGATGAGGTCCGCGCCCGCAACGGGCCGGAACGCGAACCGGCCGGCTTCCGGCCAGCCATAATGATCGTTCTGGATCGGCGCGACGCTGGAGGAATAGGCATAGCCTTTCTCCGCCAGGATCTCGTGCGCCCAGGGCGTGCGCTTGTCGATCGAGAAGCTGGGCGCGCGATATCCGGTGACGGCCGAACCGCTCGCATCCTCGAGCAGCTTCTTTGCGCGGTCGATATTGGCGGCAAACTCCCGCGGGCTCAGCGTGAACACCCGCTCATGACCATAACCGTGGCTGGCCAGCTCGTGTCCCGCATCGATGATCCGCCGCATCAACGCCGGATGCCGCTCCGCCACCCAGCCGAGCGTGAAGAAAGTCGCGGAAACGCCGGCACGGGCAAACAGGTCGATCACAGCATCGGTGTTGCGTTCGACGCGCCGCGTCAGTCCGTCCCAATCGGAACGGTCGATCACATTCTCGAACGCGCCCACCTGAAACCAGTCCTCGATATCGACGGACATCGCATTGAGCACGGTGCCTGGAAGGATCGGACCCTGTTTCATGGCTCTGGACGGTCGCCGTTCAGGCGGCGCGGCGCGTGTTCAGATCATCGCCGCGCTCGACATGGTCGAGCAGCATGGCGACCAGACGCTTGATCGTGGCTTCCTGCCCTTCCAGACGGCTTTCAAGGCGTTCGATCTGCTCGGCGAGTTCGGACAGGCGCGCGTCATCCGCCGCTTCCGTTCGCGGCGCGCTGTCGGGCAGACTTTCGAACACCGGCGGCTTGGTGCCGGGGCGAAAGAATCCATGGATCACCGGGCCGCTCTCCGCTTCGGTGGGGGCCTGCTGGGTGCTGGCCTGCCCAGCGTCCGCCTCGACCGGCGTTTCCACGGGCTCATCTTCTTCGATGACGATCGATGCGGGCATATGCGGCTGGGGAAGCCCTTCGACAACTTCAACAGCGGGCGCAGCCATGTTCGCGTCTTCGGACGGTGTCTCGGCCACGGCCTGCTCCCTGCTCGCTTGTGCGCTGTCATCCTGCCGCACAGCCGCCTGAACCGCGGTGGGTGCGCTTGGCACGTCGATCGGCACGGGCACCTCGCGGTCCCCTTCGATATCGGCCAAAACGTCCTCGATCAGCTTCAGCTTGATCCGGTCGATCTTCTCCACCGCGCCCATCAGAAGGACGCGCGTCATCAGCGAATTGAGCTTGCGCGGTACGCCGCCGCTCGCCTCATACAGCTTGTCGATCGCCTCCATCGTGAAATCTGGGCGGCCATCCCATCCCACCTTGGCGAGGCGGTGCAGGATGTATGGCTCCATCTCATCGGGCTGCATCGCTTCGAGATGGTGCGTCGCGATGATGCGCTGGCGCAGCTGCTCCAGCCCCGCATCGTTCTTTAGCTGATCGCGAAATTCCGGCTGGCCCAGCAGGAAAATCTGCAACAGCGCCAGGTTGCCCAGCTGGAAGTTGGAGAGCATGCGCAGCTCCTCCAGCGTTGCCGTTGGCAAATTCTGCGCCTCGTCCACCACCAGCAGGCAGCGGCGGCCCTGGCGGGCTTCGGCATGCAGGAACTGCTCGATCGCGCGCAGCGCATCGCTCTTGGCATCGCCCGCCACTGCAACGCCGAAAGCCTCGGCGACCATATGAAGCAGATCTCCGCCCTCGAGCTGCGTCGTGACGATGTTGGCCGCGGTCAACCGGCCGGGATCGACCGTTTCCATCAAATGGCGCACCAACGTGGTCTTGCCCGCACCGATCTCGCCGGTGATGACGATGAAGCCCTCACCCTGCGCCAGTCCGTAACCCAGATAGCTCAGCGCCTTTCGGTGCGTCGCGCTTTCGAAATAGAAGCGCGGATCGGGCGTCAGCTGGAAGGGCCTGCCGCTCAGTTCATAATATTGATCGTACATGTGCTGTCCTCTCCCCGCCCCTCAGAAGCTGTATCGCAGGCCCAGTAGGGCCGAGGCGGTGACGTCTTCATTGTTCAGATCGAAATCGTTCGAATCGAAATAGTCCACACCCAGCGCCGCCGTGGCATCGAGCCCGCGCCACAGGCTGCGATTGTACCCTGCATTGGCGCCAACCGCGAACACTTCCCCGCCCACGAAGCCGGGATCGTAGTAATTGGCGTAGAGATTGGCGGTTACGCTGGACAGGGCATCCAGATCGCGTGCCACGAACACGTTGGCAAAATAGTTCTGATCCGAAACGCCGTCGATCCGCGCCTGAATGCCTTCATTCGCCGTCAGGAAAGTCCGCCGGTTGTAGCCGAGCGCGATACCGGTCTTCCACCCCGACATGTCGGTGGAATAGCTGGCCGTGACGCCGCGTGAGCGGAACGCGGCGCCGTCCGCCGATTGCAGCACGTCGTCGAAACAGATGCCGCCCTTGCTGGTAAAGCCGCAGCTGCCGATGTCGCCGGTCAGCGGATTGCTATACGCCTCGAAGTCAGGCGTCAGCCCGCCGAGACGGTTGCGCAGCAGGCTGCCGTAATTCGTAACGGTATCGTAGACCGCGACGCCGACCGCCGAACGATCGTCGAGCTGCCAGGAGAAGCTGCCAGTCAAGATCTCGCTGCCATAGCGCTGGCCGAAGCGCGCCTCGAGGGAGGTACGGCGGCTGGGACGCCACATGACGCCGACATCCCAGATGAACCCGTCCTGCTCATAAGCGAGGAGGCGCGGGCTGGACTTGTCGACCACGAGGCGGCCGTCATCGCCGGTGATCGGCGTACCGTCCGCCGCGCGCTGGACGTCGCGTTCGGAAATGCGGATTTTCTCATATCCGGCGCCGCCGACCGCCGCGAGCGTGGGGCTGACCGGTACGGTCACGTCCACCCGTCCGTAGACGTCCTCGAACCGGTTATCGAGCGCGCCGCCATCCTCGCGCTCATAGCCGCCGCCCACGGACCAGCCGATCGGCAGATAGCCGCCCGGCTGCTGTCCGACGGAGGCGCTGACCGAATGGCTGGTGCTTTCATCGAACGGCACCGCGCCGACGCCGGCAAAGGCGGGATCGATGCCCTCATCCTCCACCTTGGTATATCCCGCGCGGTAGGCCGCGCCAATGGTGACGCCGCCGGTCTGAACGCCCAGCGTGGGCCCGGCATAGACGGAATAGATCTGACTGGTGTTGTCGGGATTGCCGACGAGATTGCTAGGTGCGGCCCCGCCTGCATTGATGCGGCTGCGCGCGGCAAGCGCTCCGGCATCGAGCGAAAGCCCGCGGGCCAGCTGCACGCTGCCGGCAGCAAGACCGGTCAGATAGTCGCTGTCGGCAGTGTTATCGTCATAGGTGATCAGCCGCTCATATCGTGCGCTGATGCCGGCCTCGACGCGGCGCTGGCTGACCCGCGCCTCCACGCCCGCCGCAACGGTGGTGTAGGTGACGACATCGTTGTCCGCGCCGGTTCCGGTGAAGACCACCTGGTTGAGCTCGACATAAGGCTGGATATCGGTGCGGACGACCGATCCGCCGGGGCGCACCGCGGGCGGAACATCGCCCGGCAGCTCCTCGGGAAGCTGCGGGGCCGCGTCCTGCGGGGGCGGCGCATCGTAGCTCGCGCCATAATCCTGCGCGGTCGCCGGAGCGGCCAGAGCCGTCGCCGACAATCCGGCGAGTATCCATTTACGGACAGTCATTTCTGCCCTCCATTTCCATAATAGGAGCCGAACTTGCGGCCCGTCGGAGAAAATTGGGTGCCGTTCAGCAGCAGCTTGATGTCGTCGCAGCCGCTCAGCAGGCCGATCGCGTCGCGGAGCGCCGCCTCGCTGGTCTCGTCAGCCTTTACCACGAGCAGAACCTGCCCGGCATGTAGCGCCAGAACGCTGGCGGGCGAGGCGGCCAGAGCGGGCGGGCTGTCGAAAATCACGATCCGGTGCGGGTCCGCAGCCTCAAGGCGCTGAAACACCGTCTCGGTGCGGTTCGAGGCGAGATATTCAGTATCAGATTTGCTACGCATGCCCGACGGCAACAGCGTGAAGCCGGGAATGTCGGTGCCGAGAATCAGGCTTTCGACATCGCGCGCGGGATCGGCCAACGCGTCCATCAGGCCGGGCAGCGTATCGTCTTCCCCCTCGCCATCCTGAATACCGAGCGTGGGCAGTATGGAGGGACGCGCGAAATCCGCATCGACCAGCAGCACGCGGTTGTCCCGCTCATTGGCCAGAGCCAGCGCCAGATTGATGGCGCAGAAGGTCTTGCCCTCGTCCGGATTGGCCGAGCACACAAGGATGCGGCGACCGTGGGGACTGGCTTCCACGCCCTTCCCGCCCGTCGCCGCCAGCAGAAGCTGCCGCTTCACGATGCGGAATTCCTCGACCAGTGCGCCGACGGCGGCCTCCGGAACGATCAGATTGTTGTCACGCAGCAGCGCCCGATCGATCTCGACGCGAAAGCCCGGCTCGCGCGGGACCGGCGGCGTGGTCTGCCGAATGGGTACAGGCTGCGGGGCGGGACGCGCAGGTTCCGGATCGGGGCCTCGCGGGGACTCCGAATCGGAAGACGCAGGAACCGCATCTTCCGGACGGCGCAGCGCAGCGCCGAAATCATAGACCTCGGCGGCGCGTTCAAGCAGCGATGGCTGCCGGCGGATCGGATCGTGCTTGCTCATTGCCATCCCCCTCAGGCGACCGTGCCGCGCTGGATGAACTCCACCATCATCAGCAGCAGGAAGACCCCGGCCAGCGCGCCCGTGCCGCCGAAGAACAGCTTCAGCTTGCGCTTGCGTGCCGCGCGCTGGGCGTCGGTCAGCATTTCGGAAATCGAGCCGATGACGGGCAACCCGCTCGCCTTCTCCAGCGATCCGGCGGTCGGGAAGCTGGTGCGCAGCTGCGAAAGGGCAAAGGCCGCACCGGCACCGCCCGCAAGGCCCAGGATCAGGACCGCGGCAAGTAGCAGCGGGCGATTGGGCGCGGCGGGTACGCGGCTCATGCTCGGCGGATTGACCACGCGGAACTGCGTGAGATCGGTTTCTTCCTCGACCTCACCCTTCAGGCGCATATTCTCCCGTTCGGCGAGCAGCTTGTCATATTGCTGCTTGAGCACGTCATAGTCCTGGCTGATGCGCTCATATTCGGCCTGCACACCGGGCTCTGCCGACTGTTTGCCGATAAGGCGGCTGACATCGGCCTCCAGCGCGGATTTGCGCGCGCGAAGGGCGGAAACGGTCGCTGCCCGCTCGGCCTGGATGGACTGGAGCGAGGAATAAGCCGGGTTCGGCGTCCTGAAGCTGCCGCCGCCCGAATCGCTAACGCCCGACGCGCGCAGGCTCGCAATCTGCTCCTTCAGCGCAATCACATCGGGATGGCTGTCCGTCCAGCCGCGCGCGCGGGCCGAGGCGAGCTGGCCCTGAAGCTGCGAAATCTGGCTGCTGCCGCCGCCCGGATTGGGCGTGGAGAGCATGGCGGGCGTCCCGGCAAGCTGACCGCTCAGCGCCGCGAGCGAGCTTTGCGCGGAGGCGAGCTGGCTGTCGATCTGGCTAAGTTCCGCGCGGGCGGAAAGCAGCTGCTGGCTGGCCGATCCGGCGCCGGGCAGCAGGCCCAGATTCTGCGTCTCGAACGCCACCCGCTTCTGCTCCGCGTCCTGTAGTTCCTTCTGACGATCGGCGAGCTGCTGATCGAGGAAGCGTAGCGCCTGGCTGGTCCGTCCGGCACCGCCCGCGATATTTTCCTCCTGGAATATGTCGATGACCTTTTGCGCGATATCGCGCGCCAGGGCCGCGGCCTCTCCATCGGAGCGCCCCGCGCCGGACTGCTTCACCGTGATGTTGAAGACGTTCGGCTGATCGGATTTCACCTCGATATTCTCGCGCAGAGAGACGATCTTCGTCGCCATCTCCCGATCGGATCCAATGCTGTCGCCCAGCTTGGTGGCGCGGACCACCTTTTCCAGATTGTCCGCAGACAGCAGCGTCTGCTGGATCTGGTCCATCTGCTGGCGCTGATCGCTGCGATCGTCGATCATGTTCGTGGACAGCATCGCCTGCTGCCCCACGAACAGCTTGGCCTCCGAAGCATAGGTATTCGGGATCAGCGCCACGACCAGCCAACCCAGAAGGCAGATGCCCCAGGCGACGGCGAGCGCCAGCCAGCGCCGATTCCAGACGCGGTACAGCGCGATGCGGATTTCGTCATAGAGACCGTTCAAGGCTGAATATCCTTCATCGGGGAGCGGGCGCGGTTCAGAACATGCTTTCGGGGATGATGATCACGTCGCCCGGCTGCAGCAGCACATTGGCCTTGCTGTCGCCGCGCTTCAGCAGATCGTCGATCCGCACGGAATATTCGCGCTGAACACCGGAATCCGTGTCCGCGCGAATGAGACGCGCCTTGTTGCCCGCCGCATATTCGCTGAGACCGCCGACCGCGATCATCGCATCCAGCAGAGTCATGTTCGCGCGGTAAGGGATGGAGGCAGGCTTCTCGGTCGCGCCGACGATGCGGATCTGCTGGCTGAAGGTGCCGGCAAAGGACTTCACGATCACCGAGACGATGGGATCGTTGATATATTCGGCCAGACGCACCTTGATGTCATCGGACAGTTGCTTGGGCGTCTTGCCCACGGCAGGCAGATCGGTGATCAGCGGCGTGGTGATGCGCCCGTCGGGCCGCACCTGCACCGTCGCGCCCAGCTCCGGATTGCGCCACACGAAGATCTGCAGTTCATCGAGCGGGCCGATGACATATTGCGCGCTCGGCGCCTCGGTCTTGGAGACGTAGGTGGCCGGCGGCAGCTGCGGCCCCGTGGGTCCGCCCGCACAGGCGGAGAGCAGAGTGAGGCCGGAGAGCATCGCCAGCTTTGCGATTTCGGAGCTTCGCATCGATCTTTCACCTTTGAACACGCCGCGCGCATGAAGCGCGAACAGATTTCCGCATCTGGCATGCCGGAAAAGGGTGAACAGACCGTTAGGATTGACTGCAATTACGGGGTTTTAACCCTGATCGTTGGTGCATTGGACAAGCGTTGCGCCCAAGTGTTTCGGTTTGGCACGCCGCCGCAGCGGACGCGCTAAATCAACATCTCGAGCGCCGGCCCCTGGCCCAAAAAATTGGCTGGAGAGGCGCTGGCCCCATAAGCCCCGGCGCAGAAGATCGCGACCAGATCGCCGACATCGGCATGCGGCAACATGGCGCTGTCGCTCAGCCGATCGAGAGGGGTGCACAGGCATCCGACAACGCTCTGCTCCTCCTCGGCGGGCGCTGCAAAGCGGTTGGCAATGGCGACCGGATAGTTGCGGCGAATGACGGTGCCGAAATTGCCGCTGGCGGCGAGCTGATGGTGCAGCCCGCCATCGGTGATCAGGAAAATCTCGCCATGGCTTTCCTTGCGATCGACAATGCGCGTCAGATACACGCCCGCCTCGCCCACCAGATAGCGGCCAAGCTCGATGGCGAAATGTGTCTCCGTGAGCGATCCGGGCAGGTTC
>JBELIU010000195.1:0-5552 GCA_042090735.1 Novosphingopyxis sp.
CGAGGCGTGCGAAGGTATCGAGGACGGAACCGTCAACGCCTTTGTATCGCTCGGCGGCAATTTCGTTCGCGCCATTCCGGACATCGTGCGGATGGAGGAAGCGTGGCAGAAAATGGAGCTGACGGTGCAGATCGCCACCAAGCTCAACCGCAGCCACCTGATCAACGGCAAGAGCGCATGGTTGCTGCCCTGCCTGGCCCGCTCCGAACGCGATATGCAGGCGAGCGGCATGCAGAAGGTATCGATGGAAGACAGCCTGAGCCATGTCCACGCATCCTTCGGCAAGCGAACGCCGGCCAGCGAGCATCTACTGAGCGAACTCGCCATCGTCGCAGGCCTTGCCAAGGAAACCTGTGCGCCCAATCCGAAGCTACGTTGGGACGACTGGACGGGCGACTATTCGATCGTGCGCGCTCTGATTGCCGAGACCTATCACGAACAGTTCTACGACATGAACGAGCGGATGTTGCAGGCGGGCGGCTTCTACCGCGGCAACAGCGCGCGCGAACGAATCTGGAAAACCGAAAGCGGCAAGGCTGAATTCACGACGCCTGAGCTGCTGTCCGCCACCGGTCTGGCCGACAAGGAAGGCCGCTATCGGCTCATCACCTTGCGATCGAACGACCAGTTCAACACCACCATTTACGGCTATTCGGATCGCTTCCGGGGGATCGAGGGTACGCGCCACGTCGTCCTCATGAACCCGAAGGAGATGGAGAAGGCGGGGCTGCAGGCCGGCCAGCGCGTCACCCTGGTCGGCGATGCCGAGGACGGCGCGGACCGGCGGGTTCCGGGGCTTACCGTCACGCCCTACGAAGTGCCGGACGGGTGCCTTGCAGGCTACTTCCCGGAGCTCAATCCGCTCGTGCCGCTATGGTATCATGACGAGAAATCCAAGACTCCCGCTTCAAAAGGCGTGCCGGTGCGCATAGTTAAAGACTGATGGCTTGCGGAAACCTGATCGATGAATTCGGACGCACGATCCGTTACCTTCGCTTGTCGGTAACGGACCGGTGTGACCTGCGCTGCAATTATTGCATGGGCGAGGCAATGCAGTTTCTGCCCAGGCGCGAGCTGCTCGATCTGGACGAGCTGGTGCGGCTCGCCGATGGGTTCATTGCGCGCGGTGTCAACAAAATCCGGCTGACCGGGGGCGAGCCGTTGGTGCGCGCCGTCACACTGCCGCTGATCGACGCGCTCGGCAAGCGGCTGGGCCGCGGTCTCGACGAGCTGACCATGACCACCAACGGCACCAACCTTGCGCGCCATGCACAGCGCATCGCCGATGCGGGCGTAAAGCGGCTGAACGTTTCGCTCGACACGCGCGATCCGGTAAAATTCGCCGCGCTCACCAATCGCGAGATGCTGGGCCGGGTGCTGGACGGGATCGATGCCGCGCTGGACGCAGGGCTCAGAATCAAGCTCAATACCGTCGCGCTTGCCGACACCAATCGGGAGGAGATTCCAGATCTCACTGCTTGGGCACATGGTAAAGGCATGGACATCACCTTTATCGAGGTGATGCCGCTGGGCGATATCGTGGCCGAACGATCGGACCAGTTCCTCTCACTGGAAACCGTACGCCGCGATCTGGAACAACGCTTCTCGCTGCAAGCCTCCAGCCATGTCAGCGGCGGGCCGGCGCGCTATTGGGATGTGCGGGAAACCGGCGGGCGGATCGGCTTCATCAGTCCGATCAGCCACAATTTCTGCGCCAGCTGCAACCGTGTACGGGTGACCGCGAAAGGCGAGCTGTTCCCCTGCCTCGGCCATGGCGAGATGACGGATCTGCGCGCCGCATTGCGCGGGCCGGAACCGGAAGAGGCGCTCGACGCCGCGCTGGACCGGGCCATGAAGACCAAGCCGGAGCGCCACCATTTCCGCATTGCCAAGGGTGCCGATCCCGCGCTGGCCCGCCATATGTCCGTCACGGGCGGCTGATTTTTCTCCGCAAACGGCACGAAACAAACAAAAACTTTACCAGCCATTCAAAAGGTTTCGTTCAAAAACTGGTTTAGTTCGTTCGAACGACTTGCGGACGTGGCGCATTGCCTCTATCCGAAATGCTGCAATTGCGAAGGAACGGCAGCCGCATGGTCTCGACAACCAACATGCGTACATGGATGATCGCTGCGGCGATGGCACTCGGCGCCTGCTCCGGCGGCGGTGAGGAAGAAGACGCCCCCCCTCCGGCGACGCCGGTCAAGGTGGTAAGCGTCGAGACGCAAACCGTCCCCAATATCATCGAACTACCCGGCCGCGTGGAGCCGATTCGCACCGCCGAAGTTCGCGCCCGCGTCACCGGTATCGTACAGGCACGCGTCTATGATGAAGGCACCGAAATCCGAAAAGGTGCGCCCCTCTTCCGGATCGATCCGCGCGAAGTGCAGGCATCGGTCAATCAGGCGCGCGCCAATCTGCAGCGCCTGCAGGCTACCGCGGCCAACGCCGCCGCCGTCGTGCAGCGCTACCAGCCGCTGGTGAATGAGCAGGCGATCAGCAAGCAGGAATATGATGCGGCGATTGCCGCGCAGCGCGAGGCCCGCGCGCAAGTGGCCGCTGCGAAGGCGCAGCTGGATGCCGCGCAGCTTCAGCTGAGCTACACCACCGTCCGCGCGCCGATTTCCGGCCGCGTCGGCCGCGCTCTAGTGACCGAAGGCGCGCTGGTGAGCCAGGCCGAGGCCACGTTGATGACGCGGATCGAGCAGCTCAACCCGATCTTCGTGACACTTACCCAGTCGTCTTCCGAAGTGCTGGATATTCGCCGCGCCATCGCGGCGGGCACGCTGGAGCTTGATCCCAATGGCCACATCGAGTTCGAGGTACTTTTCGAGGATGGAACGCCCTATCCGGTCAAGGGACGGCTCAACTTCCTCGATTACTCGGTCGATCAGGGCACCGGCGCCGTCGTTCTGCGCGGCGAGATACCGAACCCGCAGCAACTTCTGCTGCCAGGGGATTTCGTGCGTGCGCGGATTCTGGCAGGTCAGCGCGAAGGCGGCATCATCGTGCCGCAGCGCGCGGTGCAGGTGGGCGAAAACGGATCGACCGTCTTCGTGGTCGGTTCCGATGGCAAGGCGCGCAGCCAGATTGTCGAGCTTGGCGCGCTGGTCGACAACGGCTGGCTCATCGAAAGCGGTCTGAAGCCGGGCGACAAGGTGATCGTCAGCAACATCCAGAAGATCCGCCCCGGCGCGCCGGTCAAGGTTCAGGAAAACCGCTCGGTCCTGGGCAGCAAGGCGCGTCCGGCAGTGGGAAGCGGCCAGCCGGGCGGAGGGCCGGAATCCAAATCCAGCCCCGCCGCGAAGACCCGGTAAGGATCGCCGCGCGTGCCACGTTTCTTCATCGACCGACCGGTATTCGCCTGGGTCATCGCGCTCGGCGTGCTGCTTGGCGGCATCATCGCGTTGCGCGCATTGCCGATCGAGCAATATCCGCAGGTTGCGCCGCCTTCGCTCACCATTTCGGTCGCCTATCCCGGCGCCGATGCCGCGACCCTGGAGCAGAACGTCACCCAGGTGATCGAGCAGCAGCTGAACGGCGTCGAGGGCTATCTCTATATGGCCTCGACCAGCCAGTCGAACGGCACCGCCTCGATTACACTGACCTTCGAGGCCGGCACCGATATCGATATTGCGCAGACCGAGGTGCAGAACCGGCTCTCCACCGTGGAAGCGCGCCTGCCCGAATCGGTCCGCCGCCAGGGCATCACCGTGCGTCAGGCGAACAGCGGGTTCCTGCTGATCGTGGCGCTTACCAGCCAGGGCGCGGAATTCGATGCAGTCGATCTCGGCAACATCGCCTCGACGCGCATCATCGACGAACTGCGCCGCGTGCAGGGCGTGGGCGATATTCGCCTGTTCGGCTCCGAATATGCCATGCGCATCTGGCTCGATCCGCAAAAGCTCGCCAGCTACAACCTGTCGCCGTCCGATGTGGTCGCCGCAATCTCGGCGCAGAACAGCCAAACCGCGGGCGGTTCGCTGGGCGCCCTGCCTACCGTCGATAATCAGCAGATCAACGCCACTATCGTCACGCAGGATCGCTTCTCGACGAAAAAGGAGTTCGAGGAAGTCATCCTGCGCGGCGCGCAGACCGGCGCAACGGTGCGCGTCGCCGATATCGGCCGGGTGGAACTGGGCGCGCAAAGTTATGACACCACCACCACGCTGAACGGCAAGCCGATGGCCGGGATGGCCGTGCAGCTGGCCACCGGCGCCAACGCGCTCGCCACCGCAGAGGGCGTGAAGCAGCGAATGGAGGAGCTGCAACGCCAGCTGCCACCGGGCGTCAGCTATTCGATTCCTTACGACACCACGCCGTTCGTGCAGACTTCCGTGGACGAGGTGGTGAAGACGCTGATTGAGGCGATGGTGCTCGTCTTCCTCGTCATGTTCCTGTTCCTGCAGAACTGGCGCGCCACCGTCATTCCGGCGCTGGTCGTCCCGATCGCTCTCGCGGGCGCGGCGCTCGGCCTGTGGTTGTTCGGCTTCTCGATCAACGTGCTCAGCCTCTTCGGCATGGTGCTGGCGATCGGCATTCTGGTCGACGACGCCATTGTGGTGATCGAGAATGTCGAGCGTATCATGCGCGAGGAGGGCCTTCCCCCGCTGGAGGCGACGCGCAAGGCGATGGACCAGATCACCGGCGCCATTATCGGCATTTCGCTGGTGCTGATCGCGGTGTTCATCCCGATGGCGTTCTTCCCGGGCTCGACTGGCGGCATCTACCGGCAATTCTCGGTTACGCTGGCTATTTCCATCGGCTTCTCCGCTCTCATGGCGCTGACGCTGACGCCGGCCTTGTGCGCCGCCTTCCTGAAGCCGATCGAGCAGGACGGCACGGGCAGCGCCCCGTCTCTGGATGAGGAGGAAGAGGAAGAGGAAGAAAGCGCCAATCGGCGCGTGCCGGATTCGGAAAACGAGAGCAGCGACAAGAATCGCGGTTTTCTTGGCCGGGTAGGGAAATGGTTCAGCGGTTTCTTCGCCGCCTTCAACCGCTGGTTCGGCCGGATGACCGAGCGTTATGCTATCCTCAACACGCGCATTCTCTCCGCGCCGATGCGCGGCCTGGCAGTGTTCGTGCTGCTGGCGGCGATCACCGTGTTCCTCTTCACGCGCCTGCCCACCGCCTTTCTGCCGACCGAAGACCAAGGCTATGTGATCACTGTTGTCCAGAGCCCGCCCGGATCGACCCGCAATGTGCTGGACGAAGCCATCGCGCCGGTCGAGAAGTTCTGGCTCGATCAGCCGGAAGTTGAGAACCTTGTCGTCGTGCGCGGATTCAGCTTCTTCGGCCAGGGTCAGAACAACGCGCTGATGTTCTCGCCGCTAAAGCCTTGGGATGAGCGAACCGACGAGGGAAGCTCGGCCGGCGCGCTGGTGGAAAAGGGTACCGGGGTGTTTAGCCAGATCCAGTCGGCGCTTGCCTTCGTGATCCAGCCGCCGCCGATACAGTCGCTCGGGAATGCCAGCGGTTTCTCCTTCCAGCTGGAGGACCGCGCGGGGGTGGGTCGTGATGCCCTGCGCCAGGCGCAGCAGCAACAGCAACAG
>JBELIU010000196.1:0-5535 GCA_042090735.1 Novosphingopyxis sp.
CCGCTGGGCGAAACCGGCAAGCAGCTGGCGGTGCAGGAACAGGTCGAGGACCGCTATCGCCGCAGCCTGACGGCGCTGCTGACCCCCATGCTGGGCGCGAACAACTTCGCCGCGGAAGTTTCCGCCGATCTCGATTTCTCCGAACGCCAGGCCACCAGCGAGACCTTCCCCAAGGACGAATCCGTGGTGCGCAGCGAACAGCGCAGCTGGACCGCCCAGACGGACGGCGCCAACGGCACGCCCGGCGGCATTCCCGGTGCTCTGTCCGATCAGCCGCCTGCTAACGGCACCGCGCAGGACCAGATGGGCGATCCTGCCGTCCCCGCCGACATGCAGAAGCGCCAGGAACAGGTGAACCGCAATTACGAGCTCGGCCGCCAGGTCGCCGTCACCAAGGACGCAACCGGCGTCGTCAGCCGCGTCTCGGTTGCCGTCGCCGTCGCCAACGGCCCCGACGGCAAGCCGCGCAGCCCTGCCGAAATCGCCGCGATCGAGAAGCTGGTCAAAGGCGCCATCGGCTTCAACGCCCAGCGCGGCGACCAGGTCGAAATCAGCTCGCGAGCCTTCCAGCCGCTCGTGACCGAAGAAACGCCCTGGTACGAGGAAAGCTGGGTGTCGCTTCTCGTCCGCAACGTTTCCGGACTGCTGGTGGCCCTCGCCCTCATCTTCTTCATCGGACGCCCGCTGCTGAAGCGCCGCAAGGAGATGAAGAACGCACCGGCCCTGCCGGCGGCGGAAGAAGGCGAAGTCGCCGCTCTGCCCCGCACGGCGGATCAAGCCCGCAGGGATGAGCCGGTGACGCTCGACATGATCACCGCCGCGCACAGCTATCAGGAGCGGGCGCTGCTGATCCAGAATTTCGTCAAACAGAATCCCGAACATGCCACGCTGGTCGTCCGCGACCTGCTGAAGTCGGCAAAGGCCCCCAAGGAAGCGGTAAATGGCTGAGGTAATGGAACCCGAAGCAGCGGCGATCGACGGTGCCGCAGAAGCGCTCGCAGCAGCAATGCCCGATCTGCTGGGCGATGAGCAGGCGGCAGCAATCCTCCTCCTGCTCTTTTCGGAAGACGAAGCCTCGGGCATCCTCTCCCGGCTGGAGCCGAACGAAGTCGAACAGCTCAGCAGCGTGATGTATTCCGTGGCCGATATCGGTGCGGACGAGATCAACACGGTGCTCGATCGTTTTGTCGACCGCGCGCGCCATCGCACCACCATCGGCTATCGTTCGGACATCCAGATCCAGGCGATGCTGACCGCCGCTCTGGGCGAACAGCGCGCCGAAGTGATGATCAGCCGCACGGCACCCAAGAAACCGGCCCCGAGCCTGGAAGCGCTCAAATGGATGTCGGCGGAAGAAATCGCCGCGATGATCGAGGAAGAGCATCCCCAGATCGCCGCGCTCGTGCTTTCCTTCCTCTCCACCGACAATGCCGCATCCGTGCTGGGCCTGCTGCCCGCCGACATGCAGAACGATGTCGTCTACCGGCTCGCCACGCTGGGCCAGGTAAGCAATGACGCGATCGAGACGATCGAGCAGCTGCTCACCGCCTTCCACGCCCCCAAGGGCTCTGGAACCGTCCCCACAAAGGGTGATCCGTCCGAAGTCGCGGCGATCATGAACCAGATCGGCAAGAAGAACAGCGCGCGCATGATCAAGGCGCTGGCCAAGCGGGACAAGAAGCTGGCCGGCAAGATAGAGGACCAGATGTTCACCTTCGCGGACCTCGTGACGGTGGAGCCGAAGGATCTCGGCACCATCATGCGCAGCGTGGACAATTCGCTGCTGGTCCCCGCGCTCAAGGGAGCGGACGAAAAGCTGCGCGCCAAGATCCTGGGCTGCATGTCCAGCCGCGCCGCGCAGACGCTGGAAGACGAAATGGCCGAACGCGGCCCCATGCCGATGTCGGAAGTCATCGAGGCGCAGAAGGCCGTCGTCGCACAGGCCCGCCGCCTTGCCGACGCGGGCGATGTGGTGATCGGCGGCGGAGGCGACGACTATGTCTAATGGCTTTGCACAGCGTTCCTTCGCCCACGAAGGATCCACTTTTCGCCCCGTATGGCAGACCCCGCCGCAGGCGTTCCGCACCCGCGCCGACAACGACATCCCGGAAGAAGAGATCGACGAGCAAGCGGCCGCCGAAGCCTATTTCCGCGAGCAGCTGGACGACAGCTACCGCAAGGGCTTTGCCGACGGCCAGGCCGCGATCGCCGAGGCCAATGAGGAGCTGATCGCAGCATCCGACCGGCTGGCGCAGTCCGCCGCCACGCTGCGCGCGCAACCCAGCGATGCGCTGTGCGAGACCTTGATGCGCACCATTCGCACGCTGCTGGAACGCACCGCCGGCTTTTCCGAACCCAATCCGGAAACCCTGAGGCAGCATTGCGCCTCGCTCGCCGCGCTCGCGAAGAAAGATTGCGCCGATGCGGTGCTGCACATTCACCCGCTGGACCGGATGCTGCTGGGCGAGGAAACCTTCGGTCTGGCGATCGAGGAGGACGCCTCGCTTGTTCGCGGCACGCTCAGCCTCTCGCACAGCGAAGGCTGGATCGAGCAGGGCACGCAGCCGGTGCTCGACGAACTGGAAGCGATGATCGCCTCGCTGGGCAACGCCGCATGATCGCCGCGCAGGAAAAAGGGCTCACCAGCCTGATGAGCCGGATCGAATCCATCGGTGCAGGCCCGCGCCGCGTCGGGCGGCTTGTCGCCCATGATGCCGGAATGCTGGAAGTCACCGGCTTCAATCATCCGATCGGCTTCGGCGGCACCATTCACACCGCGGACGGCCGCACGATGAAGGCGGAAATCGCCGGTTTTCGCGGCAGCCGCGCGCTGATGATCCCGCTGGAAAGCGACGGCGCGGTCAAGAACGGCGCCCGCGTGGAGCCGGACATGCAATCGAGCCAGGCGCAAGTCGGCGACGGGCTGCTCGGCCGCGTCATAGGCCCGATGGGCGAACCGCTAGACGGCGGCGGCCCAATCGTCGCCAACGCGCTATGGCCGCTCGCCGGCAAACGCTCCAACGTGCTCAACCGTGGCCGCGTGACCAAGCCGATCGACCTCGGCGTGCGCGCGATCAACGGCCTGCTTACCGCAGGTTATGGCCAGCGCATCGCCATCGCGGCGGGCTCGGGTGTCGGCAAGTCCGTGCTGATCGGGCAGATCATCACGCATGCCGATGTCGATGTCGCCGTGGTCGGCCTGATCGGCGAACGCGGGCGCGAAGTCAGCGATTTCGTGGAAACCAAGCTGAACGGCCCGATGCGCGGACGTACCGTCACCGTCGCCGTGCCAGCCGATTATTCGCCGGTCCTGCGCCTGCGCGCTGCCGCCCGCGCCACCGCGATCGCCGAACATTTTCGCTCGCAGGGCAAGCGCGTACTGCTGATCATCGATAGCCTGACGCGTATCGCCCATGCGCAGCGCGAAATCGGCCTGTCGATGGGCGAACCGCCGACCATGAAGGGCTATCCGCCCTCGGCGCTCGCCCTCATTCCGCGCCTGATCGAACGCGCGGGTAATGACAACATAACCGGCGGATCGATCACCGCGCTCTACACCGTGCTCGCCGATGGCGGCGACATGGAGGACCCGGTGGTCGACACCGCCCGCGCCATCGTGGACGGGCACATCATCCTCTCCCGTCTCTTGTCCGAACAGGGCATCTTCCCGGCCATCGACGTCGGCAAATCGCTGAGCCGCGTGGCCGCCGACATCATCTCGGACGAACATCGCGCGGCGCAGACCAATTTCCGCCGTCTCTGGTCCGCCTATGAAGAGAACCGCGATCTGCTGCTGATGGGTGCCTATCGCGAAGGCAGCGATCCCGCGATCGATGAGGCTGTCGCCCGCCATGACGAACTGCTCGCCTTTGTGCGCCAGGGCGCGCGCGAAGCCGTGGCCATGGACGAAAGCGTCATGCAGCTCCGCCAGCAATTCGGTTTCGAAGGTGCCCAGTCATGAAGAAAATCCTGAAGAGCCGCCAACGCATCCTGGGCATGCGCGAGACCCAGCTGCGCATCGCCACCGGGGACAGCGCCGCCGCGCGTGGCAGCGAGGTTAATCTGGAGCAGCGGCGCGATCAGCTGAAGGCGCTTTCCGTTCACATGCACAAGGCCGGCAATGAATGCCGCGAAGGACGTTCACTCCACGCGCAGCTGGAGTTGGTCGAACGCCTGCAGCGGGCCGGGGACCAGATGGAAACCGCCATCGGGCAGGCGCGGCAACATACTGCCCGCATGGAGCGGCAACGGATTGCCGCCTATCAAAAACGCGAGATGGCCGATCGGCTGGTGGGCCGCGCAAAGACGAGCCTGGAGGCCGAGGCCGACCGGAAACTGAGCGAACAGCCCCGGGCCCTGCCGCGCCGCGCCATGGAGCGCAGCCTATGAGCGCTTCCCCCCTCACCTCCATAAACAGTCTCTCTTTCGCATCCAGCGCAACTGGCACGCTTTCTGCATCAAGTGGTACGATGATTGGTAACGCCCTCCCCTTCCGCCTCCAGCTTGAGGCATCCACCGCGCCGCTGGCGACGATCGGTTTCGCGCCGATGGCGACAGACGCCGCCCCTTTTTCCCTGCCTGAAATTGCTACCGAAAGTTCGGCTGCCGCAGTCGCTTCGTTCAAGGACGACGCTAGCTCTAACGAGCCTGACGAAAAGCGTGGCGATGAAGCGTTGATCGCAATGCCGCTGATCGTTGATCTGCCCCATTACGCCGCGGCTCCCGCGATGGTGCAGGGTCCGGCTGCGGCAGTGTCCGCCGATACCGCCTTGGAAGGCGATGACGCGACAGGCACGCTAATCGCACAAAAATCTGACGCCGCTGCGTTCGCTTATCGCGCTGCCCGCCCGCGCGACGATCAGGTGCGCGCATCACGCTTGGGTGTCGTTCCGGCGACGCTTCCAACCGACGCGCGCCCCACTGCTCCAGCGATCCGGCAGATCGCCGTCGAGCTCCCCCAAAATGCGCCTTCATTGTTGACCACCGGGTCAACCGATGGCCCCGCTCCACAGGTCGCCACATCCGAGATGCGCACAATGTCGGTTGCGGAGCAGGGCGCACTTCCCATGGGCGATGCGGTAAAGTCGCAGCAGGTGACCCCTCGCACTGCGCCACCGGCTGCTGAAACCGCTATCCCGTCAGTCCTGGCACCCACAACGCTGGCCACGCCAGCGACAGTATCAGATGCGCTTCCCGATCAGGCGGCGACATCATCCAGCAGTCCGCTGCGTGGCGCAGTAACAACGCGATCCGACGTTCAAATACCGCGCACTCGCCCGGAAGTCTTCTCCCAGGCGCAGAGTCAAGTAGCGCCCGGAACGGCAGCTGAACCGCAAGCCCGTGCAGCTGTACCCGCCCCATCTTCGGTCGGCACCGTCGCAACGGACGCAACCGATATCGCACAGAGCGAGCCAATGCCTGCGGTGGCTCCCCCTAATCAAGCGGACGAGGGTGAGACGGCCTCCATGCGGACAGCCACTGGCATCGGTGAACGCCTGGAAACTGCCCGTACGCAGGTTTCCAGCGATCGGCACG
>JBELIU010000197.1:0-5525 GCA_042090735.1 Novosphingopyxis sp.
AACGAGACCATGGGCGGGCTGATCGACCAGTTGCACGAGGATATCCCCCACCTGCTTGGCACCCGGATCAGCGGTGGCGAAGACGGCGGGATCGTGCAACGCGGCAACATCGCAGTTACCGAGGACGTGGCGATGGTGGATCCCACCTTCTTCGACGTGTTCGAGCTGCCGATTGCGGCAGGAAGCGCAGACCATGCATTGTCCCAGCCGGACAGCGTGGCGATCAGCGAAAGCGCCGCGAAACGCTATTTCGGGAAGGCAGATGCCATCGGCCAGACGCTCACCGTTTCCATGTGGGAGCCCAAGACCTATCGCGTCGCCGCGGTTTTCGAGGACCTTCCCGCAGACACCGATCTCACGCTTTCGGTACTGATCCCCTTCCCCGACGACATGGAAGCCGTCAATTCCAACTGGTACCATTGGGGCAGCACCTCACTGCAGACCTATCTCCGCTTAGAGAATCCCGCCGACGCTGAAGAATTCGACGCCGCCATGCCCGATTTCATCGATCGACGCGCTCGCGCCGATATGGGCGAGAATGCCAGCGACCTAGTCGGTATAGGCCTGCTGCCGCTGTCAGATGTCCATCTGACTCCGACCGGCAACTCGGCGTCCAGCGCCAAGATGACGCTGGTGACGCTGGGCCTGGTTGGCACCTTCGCCCTGCTTATCGCGCTGATCAATTACATCAACCTCGCCACCGCCCGCGCAGGGCTGCGTGCGCGCGAAGTGGCGATGCGCAAGGTGCTCGGTGCAAACCGGCGGGCGGTGATGCGCCAGTTCCTGGCCGAAGCCCTGCTGACCGTGGCGATCGCCAGCCTGCTGGGGCTGATCCTCGCCGAGATCGGCCTGCCGCTGGTCAACGCGGCGGGCGGACTGTCGCTCTCGATCCCCTATAGGCTGATGGTCCCCGCGCTGGTGCTGCTGACGCTAATCGCGGGCCTGCTCGCCGGGATCTATCCCGCACTCGTCCTATCGGGATACCAACCCGCAGCGGTGCTGGCCTCCTCGCGCTCTCCTGGCGGCGGGCGGGCGGGCGCGCGGATCAGGGAAGGCCTGGTGGTGGTGCAGTTCGCGCTCGCCATCGCGTTCCTGATCGGCACCGGCGTACTGGTTGCCCAGACGCAATATGCCCGCTCGGCCGATGTCGGGTTCCAGCGCGATGGGCTGATGACCGTGGTGTCGCTGCGGGACAGTCTTGTAGACAACAGCCAGCGCCGCGCCTTTACCGAAACCGTGCGCGCCATGCCGAATGTGAAAAGTATCGCACTGGCGAACACGGTCGTCGGCGGCAGCGGGACACGCAATGCGGACAATGTTCCGCTTCCCGGCGTCCCCGGCAACGGACCCTCGGTGATGTGGGAGGTCGTCGGCCCCGGCTTCTTCGATGTGTACGCACCCAGGCTGATCGCGGGCCGCCTGTTCGATGGCAGACCCGCCGACGACAACGGCGCATCCGATGAAAGCACACCGCAAAATATCCTGATCAACCGACAGGCCGTCAGCGTTCTCGGCTTTGCCGACCCGCAGGATGCGATCGGCAAGACGGTCGGCGGCGACAGGCCGCGCGTCATCATCGGGGTCATCGACAATCTGAGCTTCTTCGGCCCGCGCGAACCGGTGAATCCCACCTATTACTATTACTATGCCGATCCGCTGAGGACCGGAAATATCGTCGCCTCGATCCGCTTCACCGGCGATCCGCGCGCTTTCCAGAAGCAGCTGGAAGGGGTGTGGCAGCGGATCGTGCCACAGGTGCCGTTCAACGCCCAGACCGCCGACGAGCGGCTGACCCAGTTCTACGAGGATGACGAGCGCGCCACGCGCCTGTTCGCCATTGGCGCAGGACTGGCGGTACTGATCGGAACAGTCGGGCTGTGGGGGCTCGCTTCCTTCAACACTGCCCGACGGGTGAAGGAAATCGGCATCCGCAAGTCACTGGGCGCGTCCGCCCCCGACATCGTGAAGTTGCTGGTCGGCCAGTTCATGCGACCGGTGCTGATCGCGAACCTGATCGCCTGGCCGCTCGCCTATTACGCCATGCGTACCTGGCTGGCAGGCTTCGACGACCGGATCACCCTCTCTCCGCTGTTTTTCATCGGGGCCAGCCTAGTCGCGATCGCGATCGCGGTGCTCACCGTGCTCAGCCAGTCGCTGCGCGCCAGCCGCACTCCTCCCGCATGGGCGCTGCGTCATGATTAAGGGTTCGCTGGAAAAGGCCGCCCTGCTTGCCGTGGCAACGCTGCTCTCCCCCGGCGCAGCTCACGCCGAAACGCTGCGCGACGCGATCGCGACAGCTTACGAGACCAATCCCACGCTGGCCGAGGCGCAAGCGCGACAGGAAGCGCTGGAGGAACGGCCGGAACAGGCGCGGGCCGAAGGTCGCCCGACGATCTCGGTAAGCGCCGATGGCGGCTACGACGACTTGGGCTACGGAAGCGCGGGCAGCGCCGATCTGCGTGGAGCTATGCCGATCTGGACTGGCGGGCGGATCTCCTCCGCCGTTCACGCGGCATCTGCCGACGTTGCGGCGGGCGAACAGAGCCTGCGCGACAGCGAGGCGGCAATGCTCGAACGCGTGGTCGCCGCTTATGCCGACCTGCTATTCGCGCAGGAAGCGGTCGAGGTCGCTCGGATCGGGATCGAACGGCTCGACCGCCAAGTGGACGAGGCGCAATCGCGGTTCGACATGGGAGAGGCGACTCGCACCGACGTCGCGCAGCTTGAGGCCCAGCGATCGAGCGTCATCGCCAATCTCGCCGATGCCGAAGCCGCGCTGGCCACCGCACGGGCTGGCTATCGCGCGGTGGTGGGTGAGGATCCGGGCGTTCTGGAGGCGGACGTACCTACTCCCGCGATGCTCCCTGCCGACCTCGCGGACGCTCGCGCTGATGCCGAGCTGGCCAATCCGCGCCTGCTCGAACGCATGCGCATCGTCGAGGCTTCCGAAGCCCGGATCGATCGTGCCCGCGCCGACGGTGCGCCGAGCGTTGAACTTGCCGGAGCCTATGGTCGCCGCGTGCAGGAGGCCGGCGGCACCCTACGGAGCTACGACAATGCCGCGAGCGTCGGTGTGAGCTTGCGCATTCCGCTGCTGACCGGCGGGCTGGTATCCTCTAGGGTGCGCGAAGCGAAAGCAACGACGCGCGCGGATCGCTATGCAGCAGAGGCCGAGCTGCGCGAGACGATGCGGTTGGTCGAGACGGCCTGGGCCGCCCTTCAGGCTGCCGGACTGCGCAAGGAAGCGAGCCGGGCTGGGCTAGCCGCCGCGCAAATCGCGCTCGACGGCGTGCGTGCGGAATATGAGTTTGGCCTGCGCTCGACGATCGATATCCTGCTCGCCGAACAAAGCTATCGCGCCGCGCAGATCGCCCTCGGTCGTGCGCGCAGCGACGTCCTCATAGCGCAGGCCGCGCTGCTGAGGGCGACCGGCCATCTCGATCGCGTTGCCTTTCTGAACTGACAGAATGAACCTCCATGACGAATGGCAGGTTTCGGGATCAGGGCTTGGTTGGTTGAAAGGCCGACATGAGGGCGCAAAGCTGCCATCAATCAGGCGGCAGCACCGCGATTTTCCATTTATTTCGGTGCCCATCACTTTCATGTCGCGTGCGACAGTATTCAAACAATTGGGTCGCTTAAGAGCCTCCTGTTGCCCTCGGATGACTTTCCAGCGCAAGTCTCGGGAAAGCGAGATCTCACTTTGCTGTGAGCATTCCTTTGCAAAGTTGCTCGACCACTGACGGGTCGGCCAATGTGGAGATGTCACCGATTTGGTCGGGCTGCCCCTCGGCAAGTTTGCGTAGGACGCGGCGCATGATCTTACCTGATCGGGTCTTGGGCAGGGCTGGTGCGAACTGTATCCTGTCGGGCGTGGCGATCGGGCCGATTTCGCTACGCACTAGGTCGCGCAATTCACGGCGCAGGGCTTCGCTGCCCTCCTCCCCGGCGTTGAGCGACACGAAGGCGTAGATACCCTGGCCCTTGATGTCGTGCGGCATGCCGACGACCGCGGCCTCGGCCACCAGCGGGTGAACGTCTAGCGCGCCTTCCACCTTGGCGGTGCCCATGCGGTGGCCGGATATGTTGATAACATCGTCCACGCGGCCGGTGATCCAGTAATAACCATCCCTATCGCGGCGCGCGCCGTCACCGGTGACGTAAGTGCCGGGAAAGGTGCTGAAATAGGTCTGGAAGAAGCGATCGTGATCGCCATAAACGGTGCGCATCTGGCCGGGCCAACTGCGGGTGAGAACCAGATTACCCTCCGTTTCACCCATCAGCACCTGCCCGTCGCCATCGACGAGCTGAGGGTGGACGCCGGGGAGCGGCAAGGTGGCACTGCCGGGCTTCGGCTCGGTCGCGCCCGGCACCGGGGCGATCAGCGCGCCGCCCGTTTCGGTCTGCCACCAGGTGTCGACGACCGGGCAATTTCTTCCTCCGACCGTCCGATGATACCATTCCCAAGCCTCAGGGTTGATGGGTTCTCCCACCGTACCCAGCAGGCGGAGCGATGACAGATCGTGTCGCGTGACCCACTGATCGCCCTCACGCATCAGCGCGCGGATCGCAGTGGGCGCGGTGTAGAAGATCGTCACGCCGAGGCGCTGGCTGGTCTCCCAGAGCCGCCCCGGATCGGGATAGTTGGGCACGCCGTCGAACATCACCGTGCGCGCGCCGTTGGAGAGCGGGCCGTAGACGACATAGCTGTGCCCGGTGATCCAGCCGACATCGGCGGTGCACCAGAACAGATCGTCGGCGACATCCTTCCCCTCTTCGGGTCCGAACAGCAGATCGTAGGTCAGCGTCGACCACAGCAGATACCCGCCGGTGGTGTGCAGCACGCCCTTGGGCTTGCCGGTCGATCCGGAGGTATAGAGGATGAACAGCGGATCTTCCGCGTTCATCGCTTCGGGCGGGCAATCGGCGGGGGCATCCGCGCAGGCCTCCTCCCACAAGATGTCGCGCCCCTTGCGCATCGATACTTGGCCACCCGTCCGCTGCATGACGATGACCGTGTCGACCCCGCTCGCGCGCTCCAGCGCGCTGTCGACATTGGCCTTGAGGGGAATGCGCTTGCCGCCGCGCGTGCCTTCATCGGCGGTGACGACCAGCGTAGCGTCGCAATCGGCGATCCGGTCGGCCAGGCTGTCGGGCGAGAAGCCGCCGAAGACGACCGAATGGACCGCGCCGATCCGGGCGCAGGCGAGCATCGCAATCGCCGCTTCGGGCACCATCGGCATGTAAAGGATCACCCGGTCGCCCTTGCCGATCCCGTTGGCTTTCAGGACGTTGGCGAAGCGGCAGACTTGCCCGTGCAGCTCACGATAGGTGAGCGTTTGTCCTTCGCCCGGCTCGTCGCCTTCGAACACGATTGCGGGCTGGTCGCCGCGCGTATCGAGGTGGCGGTCGAGGCAATTGACCGATAAGTTCAGTTCGCCATCGGCGAACCAGCGAATGCCGAAATCGGCCTTGTCGAAGCTGCTCTCGTCCGCCTTCGTCGGGAAGACGCTCCAGTCGAGCCG
>JBELIU010000198.1:0-5468 GCA_042090735.1 Novosphingopyxis sp.
AGCGGCGGAAAGAAGAAGCGTTTTCATGGGCCGGGACGCTAAGCCGCCAACCAAAACCGGGCAAGCGGGATTGGCAATTTAGGCGGCGATCGCCGCAGATCTTCGGTCCTCATCATCATTGGCGGCGTGCTTCGGCGGCGTGGCCAATGGCCTGCGCTTGGCCCTCGGGCGAGTACGCCGCGCCGGACGGAGCACACCGATCCACGCGCGCAGCATTCCGCGCGACCGCGCCGACCACGCCAGGAAGCCGGCCATCGCCAGATCGGCCGTCGTCGCGATATCGAACGCCGCGATCCAGCCCAAGAGTTCAGGCGTTGCCAGACCCAGCAGCCGCAGCCCCTCGCCCGATTCGGCATAGATCAACAGCCCTGCCACCATCATTATCACCAGCGTCGCGGCCAGCTGGCCCGCCGATACGCGGTTCAACGCCTCGGCAGGCTGGCGCACCAGCCAACGATGCAGAAAGCGCGCCATCGCAGTATCGGGCGCAGCCTTCAGGATGAGGAGGATGCCGAAAAGAACAGCGGCGAGCGTCATGGCCCCCGGCATCACCCCTTGCGGGTGATCCGCTGGATTTCCTTGCGCACCATCGATTCGACCAGCGGCGGAAGGTTCTGGTTGAGCCACTCTTTCAGCATGGGTCGCAGCATCTCGCGCAGCAGCTGCTCGACGGACGTTTCGCCGGAACGCACGATCTTGGGCCGCACACTGGGCTCCGCCAATGTGGCGAGCGCGCTGAGCGAGGCGCTGAGCGCATTGGCATTTGCCGTATCGAGCAGCTCATCATCCCCGACCTCGTCGCGATCGAAATCGTCGACGCTGTCGCCCTCGGTGAGTTCGAGCACCGAATCGGGGGATGCTTGCGCGGCGGGGGATGAACGCGCGGCACTTTCGCGGCGATTGTCTTCGGCGATGATGCGTTTGATCGAGGAGAGAATTTCTTCCATCGAAGGTTCGTGGTCGCTCACGCCTGGTCCCCTGTCGGCCATGCCCCGCCCCCGGGAACCATCGGCCCTCAATCGATCGGCTGGCGCGGCCCATAAAGGTTGCGCGCGGCAGCTCCCGGCCCGATCGTTTCCGGAAGCGGTTCTATTGGAGCGGCCTGGGGCTCGGTGTCAACGGTGCGCGTGGCCTGCGGCTCGGGATCGGGCTGCTGCGTCCAGTCGCTGCGGCGGCCGCGCACGTCGTTATAATAATCCAGCGGATCGTAGAAAATACCGCCGTCGAGGCCAAGGTCCACGGCCTCCGCGCGTCCCATCGCGGCTAGCAGCGAGAAGCCGGCCACATAGGCGTTGCGCCGCGCCGCCACGAGCTGAACCTGCGAATTGAGCAGCTCCTGCTCCGCATTCAGGATATCGAGGATGGTGCGGTTGCCCACGCTGTTTTCAGCACGGACCCCTTCCAGAGCGAGCTGATTCGATTGCACCGCGATCTGGCTGGACTGGATGACCTCCTGCGAAGCGCGCCAGCTGGCGTAGGAGGCGCGCACCTGTGCGATCACCGAACGCTCTGCCGCGATCTCCTGCTCTTCGGCCTGCCCCAGCAGCGCCTGCGCGCGCCGGACCTGTGCCGGCACCCGCCCGCCCTGGTAGAGCGGCAGATTGGCGCGCACACCCACGGCGAGATTTTCCTGCGAGTTCGGGATCGCCGGGATGGTGATATTCGGCTGTCCCGGATTTTGCGGACCGACCGGGGTGAAATCGGGCGTCAGCACCGATCCCAGAAAATTGGCGTAAGAGCCCTGCGTAAAAGCGGAAACCCGCGGCAAGCGGCCTGCCTGCGCCACACGAACGTCGTAGGCGGCGGCCTTGCGGCGCTCATGCGCGGCGATCAGATCCGGATTGGATTCCAGCGCGATGTCGACCGCGGCGCTCGCCGTTTCTGGCAGGTTGGGCAGCGGCGGCGGCGGCTCCAGCGCGTCCGGCGCATCGCCCACCAGCTCGATATAATTTTCCTTGGACTGGATCAGGTTGGAGCGAGCGGTTTCCAGATCGCTCGTCGCGATAGCCAGGCGCGCTTCGGCCTGCGCCACATCGGTGCGCGTCAGATCGCCAATCTGGAAGCGGTCGCTCGTCGCCTCCCGGTTCACCGTCAGCACGCCGACATTGGCGCGGTTGAGCCGGACGATGGCCTCATCGCGGATCACGTTCATATAGGCCGCGACGGTCTGGCTGAAAATGCTGCTCTCGGTACCGCGCAGCGTGGCCCGGCCGGCCTCCACGCGCTTGTCCGCGGCCTTCACGCCATATTTCACGGCGCCGCCGGAATAGACCGGCACGCTGAGATCGATCGCCGCCACCGCCTGTCGGTTGGAGAACGGGTTCGAATTGGTGACGCTCTCCTGATAGGTGCCCTGCCCGCTCAGCTGCGGACGCCCATCGGCCTTGGTGATCGGCACCGTCTCATCGGTCGCGCGCAGCTGGGCGCGTTGGCCGGTGATCGTCGGATTGTTCTGATAGGCCTTGGCCAGTGCCTCGCGCAGCGTGTCCGCTCCAGCAGGCGCGGCAAGCAGCGTCGCTGCGGAAGCGGCGAGGAACAGTCGGCTGCGCTTGCGCATGATTAGAACCGGAAGGCTTTCGCGCGCTCGAAACCGGGCAGCACGGGTACTTCGCTGTCCTCGAACGCTACCGGGCTCACCACGCCGCCGCGCTTGCGGGCAATGGCGAGGCGCGTAAGGCCCTTTTCGGCGATGCCGCAAACCAGACGTCCGCCCTCTGCCAGCTGATCGGCAATCGCATCGGGCACCATCTCGACCGCGCCGTCGATCAGGATCAGATCATAGGGCGCACCTTCGGGATGCCCCTTCGTCAGATCACCTTCCACCAGCTGGATGAGGCTGGCATCGTCGAATTCACCGCCTTCGAGGCGCGGGCGCGCGATAGCGGCCAGCTCGGCGTCCGATTCCAGCGCCGTGACGGGGCCTGCAAGCCGCGCCAGGACAGCGGCGGAATAGCCGGTGCCAGCGCCCACGATCAGCGCGATATCGCTACGCTGCGGCTCGGCCACCACCAGCATCCGGCCGAGCGCCACCGGCGGCGCGAGATAGCGCCCATCGCCCAGGGGTACGGAGCGATCCGCATAGGCCACCGAGGCACGCGTCTCGGGCACGAACTCCTCGCGCGGCACGCTGGCCATCGCGCGGATCACATCGCGGTCGTTGACGCCGGAGGGGCGCAACTGGCTATCCACCATCGCGTCGCGCATCGTCTGGAAACTCTTATCGTTGTTCATGATCCGAAGCCCTACAACAGCTGTGTTATCATTGCAATACAGCTAATCCCTGATTTCTCATAACGAGGGGTGCCAGCAGCGCCAAGCCGCTTTTGGACGAACGCACGCGGGGCATGGGCAAACGCCGCGCGGCGCGGAGGTGGAAGCGCCGCGCCGCGGCAACGGCCGAGCGGCAGCGCTTGACAAGCGCCGGGCATTTCCACAATGGCGGGCGCTCGCAAGCTCCGGGGCCCGATGGCGGAGTGGTTACGCAGAGGACTGCAAATCCTTGCACGCCGGTTCGATTCCGGCTCGGGCCTCCACTTTCCTATCAGATTGCATTAAGAGCCCCTCATTTTTGCAGAATGAGGGACGTTCCTGGTTTGCGTAAGCTTGATAGACGACGGGGTATCCGGACTGAAAGGCCAGGAAATATCTTGTCCTCGTCGAGGATGCGATCTCGGGTGGCCTCGTAAATGTCGGGCCATAGCTCGACGTCGCCATAGGTCTTATGGGCAATCCTTCTAAGGGACCCGCCGATACGCGTTTTCCCGCCAGATCGGAGGCGGCCCGAAGATACAAGAACCCAAAGCTTCGAGTTCCTGATCCACATGATCGTGCGTGCCGACCCCGTGCGACAGCGCTGCATCTAGTGAGATCCCACGTTGACTCCAATCGACTATCTGGGCGAGCGGTGCAGGTTAGATGCATTCCGAACGGGAATCGGACCTTGACCATAACTATAGCTGACACCTTCGACCTGATGTTCGACTTCTCTCAGGCCGATCGAGACCGTTACGACACTCGCAAGTGGTTCCGGACACCGGCACCCTCCGACGCAGAACCAACGACCGACGAAGTCGCAGAGGATAGGCTCAAGGAAACCTTGCTTGCCGAGGACATCCTCGTGGCCGACATCGAAGCCAAGATCGCCCGATGGACGGATGGAGAGGACAATGCCGACGGCGTTTTCGATCCCGGGCGCCATCTCCCCCCTCGACTACCATATGATGTCTTTGCGATTGCCGCGCATCTGGTCGAGCAGTCTGGCATCTACCATCATCTTCAACCGTCCAAGAAGGCAGTCGCTGGAAGCTGCGGGGTCAGCAGCTCCGACAGTTCACGCCATCTCGAGATCGACGATGCCGACCGTGACCAGATCACCGCCGCGGCCCAGGCATGGCGATCCCTTCCACGTCGAGATCCTAAAGCGAACTTGGAGGACTTCGCGAAATCGGTGCTTGCGAGTCCACACTGGACGGCTCTCGAGCCTCTGTTCGAAAGCTGGTGGATAGTCTTCGCCCGACATGCGGACAGCGACGTGCGGGAACGCCCGGAGGATGGAAACCGGAAGGTTCAGCCTGACTGGTGGAGGCACGCGTGGCGGTTGTTGGCGATCGCCGACGAGGCAGCGGCTGGCACGGGCTTCGTCTTCGACGTGGACGAAGTCCAGGCCTATCTCGATGGTGCTGATACCGAGATCGTATGGTTCGAGGCAGACGTCATATTGGAACACGTGGTGCGTAGTTCCGGCGCCATCGAGATCACGGACGGAGACAAACAGGAGTTTGCCGACGTCAGCTCCCTTTCCGTCGCACGGCGATCGATGCTGAACGTCCTCCCCAAGGTTCGAACGCCTTCGGTTGGATGCACTCTCCGGTCCATATCACACCATCTCGCTCTACTGCCGCCGGATGGAATCGTGAAAGGTCACTGGACACCTAACTATAGACGGCGTCCGACCCGCGAAACGGAAAATTTTCCCGACCGTAGGATGAACCTTCTGTTGGTTCCACTGCCCTATTCGGTCGGGCCACGCTGCTTCAGACCTTCCCAGATCGAGGACTGCGGCGGTGCGCCGAAAATCGGCTATTTCGACGTCGACCAAGATTGGCTCGCCGCCGACGGTCGTGACTGCCCACTAGAGATATTCCTCGACGATCTGATTATGGCGGCGAAGTCGCACGCGTCCGAAATCCATGGCGTCGTCCTTCCCGAATTGGCGCTCGATTACGAACGCTTCGTGAAGATCAAGAACCTCCTGCGCGATCGGTGCGAGGGCATAGAGTTGATCGTTTCGGGAACGAGCACCAACAGAGAAGGAGACGTCGGCAACTTCGTCGCCGCATCCACGTTCAAGGACACCAGCGCCGGCCTCGAAGGCGGACGCGAGACGGTGCGCGAAAAGCACCATCGTTGGAAACTCGACGCGCAGCAGATCCGTGACTACGGGCTGCAAGGCCGCCTGTCTCCGGAGT
>JBELIU010000199.1:0-5400 GCA_042090735.1 Novosphingopyxis sp.
TACCGACCAGCGATACCCCGAGTCTTCCACCGCTTCGCTGTTCAATGGCGGCAAAGGTCATGTCGGCCTGCGGAGGGGCAGGATTCACCGCGCAAGATGCCAATGAGGCTGGCAGGAGCAACAGAGCGATACGTCGCATCCTGTCAAACCCCCTGCATGTTTCGGCTCTCGTCAGGGATGCGGACGGTAAGGCCGTCCAGCTCTTCGGTCAGATCGATCTGGCAACTGAGGCGACTGGTGCGGCGGGCTCCGGCGGCAAGATCGAGCATGTCTTCTTCCTCGTCACTGGCCGGCGGCAGGCGATCGAACCAGTCGGCATCGACGATGAGATGGCAGGTGGAGCACGCCATCTGCCCCTCGCATGTTCCTTCGAGCGGTTGACCGTTTGCTTGCCCCAATCGTAGGAGGTTGTCGCCGGGTGCGCCTTCGACATCGCTCTGGGTTTCGCCGTCGCTCGAAAGAAAAGTCACTTTCACCATGGTGCCCCTATTGCGCCTCGGCGGCGCGGTTGATCAAGTCCGCTGCGATGTTGACCTCGTCCAAGCTACTGTAGCGGCCGAATCCGATGCGGATGGAGCTTTTGATCTCCGCGTCGGCAAGGCCCAAGGCGGCCAGCACATGACTGGGCCTGCCGGACCCGCTGGCGCAGGCCGATCCCGCGGAGAACAGCACCCCGCGCACGTCAGACATCAGCCGTGCGACATCCAGCCCCTCGCGGCGGATATTGAGATTGCCGTGATAGCGCCGGTCTTCCGATCCATTGAGCGTCCAACCGGCAAATGCTTCGCGTGCTGCCTGCCAGAGCGCCTGGACATGCGCTGCGTCTTCGTCGGCCCGTTCGGCCATGAGCTTCGCCGCCGCGCCGAAGCCTGCGCACAGCGCCGGTGAGAGCGTGCCGGAGCGCAGCCCCTGCTCCTGCCCGCCGCCATGCAGAAGCGGCGGTATTTCCACGCCGTCCTTTAGCCAAAGCGCGCCGATGCCTTTGGGCCCATGCACCTTGTGCCCGCTGATCGCGATCATGTCCGCGCCCTGCGGCAATGGCACACGGCCATAGCCCTGCACCGCGTCGCAGAAGAACAAGGCGCCGGCATCTTGCGCCAGATCGGCCAGATCGTCGAGCGGCTGGATCACGCCGATTTCGTTGTTCACCGCCATCGCCGCCACGATCGCCGTTTTATCGTCGATTGCCGCGCGCGCCGCATCGCGGTCCACCAATCCCTGTGCGTCCACCGGCAGCAATGCGAGTTCGCAGCCCTCGCGCTCCAGCCAGAAGGCGGTATCGCGCACCGCGGCATGTTCGGTGGCGATGGTCACCAATTTCCGGCGGCTATGCGGCGCGGCGCGCATCGCACCGATCAGCGCCATGTTGATCGCCTCGGTCGCCCCGCTGGTGAAGATGATGCGCCCGCCGTCCGGCATCAGCGCGCCGACCTGCGCGCGCGCGACCTCTACCCCGGCCGCCGCCTGCCGTCCGCCGCGATGGGCGCTGTGGGGATTGTAAAAGCCCGCGTCGATCCAGCGCCGCATCCCCTGCGCAGCTTCCGGTGCCATCGGCGTCGTCGCCTGATAATCCAGATAGATCGGCTCGCTCATACCGCGATGCTTCGCCAGACGCGCAGGAACCGCTCGATATCGGCTTCGCGCGTCTGGGGGCCGAAGCTGACGCGCACCACCTCACCCGCCGCCGCGGCGTCCCATCCCATGGCGGTAAGCACGTGGCTCGGTTTGATGGTACCCGAGGAACAGGCGCTACCGGCGGAAACCGCGATGCCGGCCATGTCGAAGCGCACCAGCTGTGCCTGACTCGATTTGCCCGGCATCCGGTAACTGGCGATCGTCGGAAGCCTGAGACTGTCGGCCGCAACCACCTCCCCGCCTTCGGCCGAAACAGCTTCATCCAGCATGCCGCGCAGCCGTGCCGCCTCTTTCACCCAGTTGAAATCCTGTTCCAGCGCCGCCGCGAACCCGATCGCGCCGGGCAGATTTTGCGTGCCGCCGCGATAGCCCTTTTCCTGCCCGCCACTGGGCGTCAGCAGCGAGAGGTCGCGCAGCAGAAGCGCGCCGACACCGGGGGGGCCGCCCAGCTTGTGCGCGGACACCGCGATCAAATCCGCGTCCGGCAATGGCAGCTTGCCTGCACTTTGCGAGCAGTCCGCGAACAGCCTGCACTCGTTCAGACGCGCGATTTGCGCCACATCGTCCAGCCGCTGGATAACGCCGGTCTCATTATTCACCTGCTGCAGCGCGACGATGCCGTTCGGGCGGTGCGCCAGATATTCGCTCAAATGATCGAAATCGACGACGCCGTCGACGCCCACCGGCAGCAGATCCGCTGCACTCGCGGTGCGCAGGACGGCATCATGTTCCGTCGCACCGATCGCATGGACCGGTCGCGACGCGCGGCCCAAAGCGATGCCGATCGCCTCGCTCGCTCCGCTGGTCAGGATCACCTCCCCGTTCCAGCCGAGCGCCGAGCCGATCCGTGCACGCGCATCCTCCAGCATCCGGCCCGCGGCACGGCCCGGTGCGTGCGGCGAGCTGGGATTGGCCCATCGCTCCATCGCCTGCGCCATCGCCTCGCGCACTTGCGGCAGCACCGGCGTCGTCGCGGCGTGATCGAGATAAAGCGGCGCTTCGTTCATTCCCACGTCCATCATTATTGCAGTTCGCGTGACTTTTTCTATATAGCCAGTCAATTCTCGCGCCGTCCGTCCGGACGCGCCGCCCTCATGTTAGCGGACCGTTTCCCCCATGCCCGAAGTAATTATTCCCGGACCCGAAGGTCGGCTCGAGGGTCGTCTTGCGCCTGCACCGCGCCCGCGCGCGCCTGTCGCCATGATCCTTCACTCCCACCCCAAAGCGGGCGGGACGATGAATGAGCGTATCACCCAGAACCTCTTCAAGACGTTCAAGCAGCGCGGGTTCCTTACGCTGCGCTTCAATTTCCGCGGCGTCGGCCGCAGCCAGGGTGAATTCGACAACGGCATCGGCGAATTGTCGGATGCTGCCGCCGCGCTCGACTGGGTGCAGAGCTTCCATGAAGAAGCGCAGACCACCTGGATCGCGGGCCACAGCTTCGGCGCATGGATCGGCATGCAGCTGCTGATGCGCCGCCCGGAAATTCGCGGGTTCATCTCGATCAGCCCGCCCGCCAACATGTATGATTTCAGCTTCCTGGCGCCCTGCCCCAGCTCGGGCATCATCATCCAGGGCAAGGAAGACGATATCGTCACGCCCGGCGGCGTGCAGAAGCTGGTCGACAAGCTGCGCACGCAAAAGCACATCACCATCCATCATGACGAGATCCCGCGCGCCAACTTCCTGTACGATGGCGAGCAGGAAGCGCTGATGGCGTCGGTCGACAATTATCTCGACATGCGGCTGGACCCGAACTCGCCGATCAAGTGAGGGGCTGCCACTTCAAATAGTGGCGTAAGTGCTGAGCCTGTCGAAGCACGTCTCTCGCTGACAGCGGCATACCAGTTCGCTGGACGCCACTTTCACCGCGCACCGTCCTCGGGTCCGGCAGCTTCAGGGCTAAGGATTCTGATCGATCGTATCCGCTTCGCCCGCCAGCGATTCTCCGCTGCCAGTCGGGATCGCCCAGATTGCAACATTGCCGAACATTACGAGCGCGGCGATCACCATCAGGATGATGCGCCGCCGTTCACCGCCGCGTTTGTGCAGCATCCACGCGCCGCCCAGCAGCGCAATTCCGGCGATCATCAACAGCGATAGAACGATATTTCCCATCGCTCCGCTCTAGCGCGCTTGGCACCTGCGCGCCACATCCGGGTTGGCGTGGACCGCCCCCATCGCTAGAGGAGCGGGCGAGTCCCCACAGCAGGAGCCGCCCCATGCGCATCGCCATCGCATCAGACCATGCCGCCATCGAGATGAAGGCTGCGCTCGCCGAAATGATGCGCGAGGCCGGGCATGAGGTGAACGATCTGGGGCCGACGGACCAAAGCAGCGTCGATTATCCCGACTATGGCTACAAGCTGGCAGAGGCGGTGGCCTCCGGCGCGGCAGAGCGCGGTGTGGCCCTGTGCGGATCGGGTATCGGCATCTCGATCGCCGTCAACCGCAACCCAGGCTGCCGCAGCGCGCTCGTCTCCGAACCACTTTCGGCGGAACTGTCGCGCTCGCACAACGACGCGAATGTCATCGCCATGGGCGCGCGCCTGATCGGTATCGAGCAGGCCAAGGCCTGCCTCACCGCCTTCCTCTCGACCGATTTCCTTGGCGATCGGCATCAGCGCCGCGTCGACAAGCTGACCAATCCCCCGCATCTGGAGACCGCATCATGAGCATCGTGATCGAACGTGACGTACGCCGCACCGGCTTTTTCTCGACCCCGCTGGTGCGTTCCGATCATGCGGTTGCCGAAGCGATTTCCGCCGAACTGCGCCGCCAGAAGAAGCAGATCGAACTGATCGCTTCGGAGAATATCGTCAGCGAGGCGGTGCTCGAAGCGCAAGGATCCGTCTTCACCAACAAATATGCCGAGGGTTATCCCGGCAAGCGCTATTATCAGGGCTGTGCGCCGTCCGATTCGGTTGAAAAGCTGGCGATGGACCGCGCAAAGATGCTGTTCGACTGCGCTTATGTTAACGTGCAGCCCCATTCGGGCGCGCAGGCGAACGGCGCGGTGCTGCTGGCGCTGGTGCAGCCGGGCGACACCATCCTCGGCATGAGCCTGGATGCCGGCGGCCATCTGACGCACGGCGCGGCGCCTGCCCTGTCGGGCAAATGGTTCAACGCCGTACAATATGGCGTGCGCGAAGAGGATCACCTGATCGATTATGATGAGGTGGAACGGCTGGCGAAGGAGCATAAGCCCAAGCTGATCATCGCCGGCGGCTCGGCCTATCCGCGCCACATCGATTTCAAGCGCTTCCGTCAGATCGCGGACGAAGTGGGCGCCTATTTCCAGGTGGATATGGCGCATTTCGCCGGACTGGTTGCCACCGGCCTGCACCCCTCCCCGCTGCCGCACGCCCATGTCGTCACCACCACCACGCACAAGACGCTGCGTGGGCCCCGCGGCGGCATGATTCTTTCGAATGACGAGACGCTGGGCAAGAAGTTCAACAGCGCGGTGTTCCCCGGCCTGCAGGGCGGCCCCCTGATGCACGTGATCGCGGCCAAGGCGGTGGCGTTCGGCGAAGCGTTGCAGCCCGAATTCCGCAGCTATTCCGCCGCGGTGATCGAGAATGCGCAGGCCCTCGCCCAGCGGCTGAAGGATCGCGGGGCGGACATCGTTTCCGGAGGCACCGACACGCATCTCGCGCTCATCGACCTGCGCCCGCTCGGAGTGACCGGCAAGGACGCGGACGAGGCGCTGGAGCGCGCTTCGATCACCTGCAACAAGAACGGCATCCCGTTCGATCCGCTGCC
>JBELIU010000200.1:0-5331 GCA_042090735.1 Novosphingopyxis sp.
TCGAGCCGATCCCGGCCAATATCTACACCCACAAGACGCTGTCGGGCAGCTTCGTCGTGAAGAACCCGCATCTCGAGGCGCTGCTGCGCGAGAAGAGCAAGGACAGCAACAATGTCTGGAACTCGATCCTGGAGAAGGGCGGCAGCGTCCAGCATCTCGACTTCCTGACGCCGGAAGAAAAGGACAGCTTCAAGACCAGCTTCGAGATCGACCAGCGCTGGCTGCTGGAACTCGCCGCGGACCGCGCGCCCTATATCGATCAGGCGCAGTCGCTGAACCTGTTCATCCCTGCCGATGTGGAAAAATGGGATCTGCTGATGCTCCACTTCCGCGCCTGGGAGCTGGGCGTGAAATCGCTTTACTATCTGCGTTCCAAGAGCGTCCAGCGCGCCGGGTTCGCGGGCAGCAAGGAGCCCGAGGACGTGCGCGGCGGCGTGGAGGCGGACAACACGCTTGATCCCAAGAAGGTCGAGCTGATGACCACCGCCGGCACCACCGATTACGACGAATGCCTGGCCTGCCAGTGACACCGGGTTCTCTCAAAGTAGTACTTTGAGCGAGATGGGAGACACAGTGGTCGCTCTTGCCTTCAACCGGCGTTCTTCTCCCGATGGGAGAGGGGTGATCGGCCGCGCACTGTCCTCACGAAGGTCGACCCCGAAAAGCACGAGGCTTTCCGGGGCCGTTTTTGCACGCCCGGTCGCCCGGGCGCAAAACTGTTATGCTGCCTTAGACTTTGACGTCTTCGGCGGTCGGCTGATCGACCTTCAGGTAGACGCGGTTGTCTTCCACGCGGTCGACCATATCCTGATCGATAAAGTGGTGACGGTTGTCGTCGCTATCGCTCTTGGTGAGCTTGATGCGGTCGCCTTCCTTCTCGTCGACGGTGCCGACATGCTGGCCGTTCTTGCCGACCACTTCCATATGTTCCTTGATCCGAAACTTATCGAACATAAACCTGTTCCTTCCTGCGAACTGCTTGATTTTACGCCGGTCTTTGCTGCCGGCCTTTCATATTATCAATGCATGAGGGGGCCGATCCGTTCCGCTGGCCGCGCGCCTTCCGCCGCCGCGGACATGCCGTTCGTCGCAGGTCAGCACGCGTACAGCCGCAATCTGCTACAGGGGTTTCATGACGCTCATCATCCTGATCATCGCGGTGTTCATCGGCGCCGCAGCCCTCTCCACCTTCGCGCGCAACGTGGACGATGGGCAGAAGCGCGCCGCGATGTTCGCCACCTCCGGCCTGCTGCTGATCGGCGCAATGGTGTCGCTCATCGTCATGTTGTTCCGTTACCACATCGTCTGACGCGCGCGCATGCGGGGGCGCAGCCATGAGTTGGCTGTTCTTCATCCCCGGCATGTTGATGCTGCTGGCCGCGCTGCTGATCGGCGCGGGCGATTACAGCCAGCGCAAGGCCGGTGAGACCCCGCCCCGCGTGGTCCGCACCGCCGGCGCCCTTGCCGCCGCCATCGGCGTCCTTTTCGTCATTCTCTCGTTCACCATCTGATCCGCTTTAAGGAGACACCACATGTCGCTCACCGAAGCCCGCAAGACCTACAAGCCCTTCGAGTACCCTTGGGCCTACGACTTCTGGAAACGCCAGCAGCAGATCCACTGGATGCCCGAAGAGGTGCCGCTGGGCGAGGACTGCCGCGATTGGGCGCAGAAGCTGTCCGATCATGAGCGCAACCTGCTCACCCAGATTTTCCGCTTCTTCACCCAGGCCGATATCGAGGTGCAGGATTGCTACCACGAAAAATATGGCCGCGTGTTCAAGCCCACCGAGGTGAAGATGATGCTCACCGCCTTCTCCAACATGGAGACGGTACACATCGCCGCCTATTCGCATCTCCTCGACACCATCGGCATGCCGGAAAGCGAATATGGCATGTTCCTGGAATATGAGGAGATGGTCGCCAAGCACGATTATCTGCAGCAGTTCGGCGTGGATTCGGACGAGGATATCGCCCGCACGCTCGCCATGTTCGGCGGCTTCACCGAAGGGCTGCAGCTGTTCGCCAGCTTCGCCATGCTGATGAACTTCCCGCGCTTCAACAAGATGAAGGGCATGGGCCAGATCGTCAGCTGGTCGGTCCGCGATGAAAGCCTGCACTGCGAAGGCATCACCCGCCTGTTCCACGAATTCGTGCGCGAGCGGGACTGCCTGACCAAGGCGGTCAAGGAAGACATCATGGACATGTGTCAGAAAACGGTGCGCCTGGAAGACAACTTCATCGATCTCGCTTTCGAAGACGGCCCCGTGCCCGGCATGACGGCGAAGGAAATCAAGCGCTACATCCGCTACATCGCGGACTGGCGCCTCAGCCAGCTCAACCTCCAGCCGATCTACATGATCGAAGATCACCCGCTGCCCTGGCTCGCCCCGCTGCTGAACGGCGTGGAGCACGCCAACTTCTTCGAAACCCGCGCCACCGAATACAGCAAAGCGGCAACCCGCGGAAACTGGAACGAGGTCTGGGACAGTTTCGACCGCCGCAAGAAGAAGGTCGCGAACGAGGATGTCGTCGCGGACGAGGGCGAGGACATGTTCGCACAGGCAGGGGTGGCTGCGGAGTAAGATGATTGCCGCGCTGATCTTGGCGCGAAATCGTGGCGCGCTTGCGAAATCGAGCGCGCCACCGGCAGTTTTCTGCTGAGAAATTGGGAGCGATTATTCGCGCTCCTATTCGTCTAGATGTACCGGTCCGGGCGCTTTCAACCATCGTAATTAGCCCCAGCGCGGACAGCGCCTCCGCGTGATCCCTCTTACGAACCGTATTGGCAGGGGGCATTGCGGTCGTGCCTTGCGACAAGCCTCATCTCGCTGCCTTTTATCCACGCTTTGCCACCCCCCGGCGGAGGCAAGCCGTGCTCTCAGGACGCAGCAAGCAACTCTCACCGAAATGGCCCAAAGCTCCCCCGGAATGGTCCCGTCTCTGCGAGCGGCTAGAATGGCGAAACGCTAAGAAACGCCTCCAATCAGGAGGTTATGATGAGCAATATCGACGATCTACTGGCCCGCATGAAGGGCTCTCACAATTCCTGTTTCTATCACTTTACTGATCTGGAAAACCTTTCATCCATCCGCGAGCACGGCCTACTTTCCCTGGCCAAGATGGATGAAATGGGATCGCGTCCGCCGAAGCCCGGTGGAACACAGCTTAGCAGAGATCTGGATACGCATTATCGCCTCAACCGTTATGTCCATCTTTGTTTCTGGGACCAGCATCCGATGGAGTATGTGCAGAAGAAGGAAGGGCACATTGGAGAAACCAAATTTCTGCAGATCGATCCCAACATCCTGAAGACGGAGGGCGCGATTGCTACCAGTGAAGTATCCATCAAAACCGGGGTTGTGCCACTCCCCGTGGAAGAGATGCTACCCAATCTCGATTTGGAAGTTTGTTATGACAAAACCGATTGGAAGGACAAGGGTGTCCAAGCCCGCAAACTCTTATCTTACAAATACGAACTTCTTATTCCTGATCAGGTGCCACTCGACATGATCTTAAACCTTTAATTCCTATGGCAAAGCGCCCCGTTTTCGTCCCGAACCGTACCGGATCCAAGTTAGTGACCGAAGTACCGGTTGAGTTCACTTGGCACCCGGGCATGGCAGTTTCGCAAAAGAAGAAAAACGTAGGCGCGTTGCACGAAGCTGCCGCGCGGAACCGAGGCCTTCCCTATATTCTTGAGATATCGAGCAAATCGGAGCGCAAAGCGGGCACCCGACTGAGCGCATTTCATCTACCACTCTGCAACGATGGGTATGAAGCGCCGCTCGAATGCTGGTTTCAAGGTAGCAAGGTCTTTCAGGACGGCGGCCCTTACACGGATCTTTATCACGTTTTGCCGCGCGAGGCCAAACGCGACCCCCGACTGCGCGAAAGCGGCAATTTGGTCGCCTTCCGCTTCGACGGCCGCGACTATCCGCTAAGTCCTGCCACCGCCTTTTACGACTGGATCTATATTCGCGCGCTCGCACCCCATAGCGAGTGGGCGCAAAAACTAGAACGCTTCGATGCCTTCAGCGACATTGAATTTAACCCCGTCAAGTCAATCAACTGCCAAGCGCGGTCTTGCGCCACCTTCGTTGCGCTGTGCTGGCGGGGCGAGGTGCAAGCCTGTGCAGAGAATTTTGACTATTTCGTCAACCTCCAGAGCCAATCGGTCTGAACGTCTGCAAAACGAAAGAGCACTCTGGAGACGTGAGAATCCTCTTGCTCGCTCACATCAGTCCCGCTGCCCTTAGTGCCTTTTCGATGACCGCCTGGACGCCGGTTGTTTCGGGCTCCGGCCTGGGCTCTGCTTTGCGGGGGAGGGGCACCACTTTCGCGGTGGCCTTGCGCAGCGTTGAAGCTTTCGATTTCGCGCCGCCGGCCTTGGCCGCTTCGGTCTCGGTTAGGCCGAAGAAGGCGGCGATGCGGCCGGTGGAGTCCAGCCCCACGTCCAACATGTGCGCGCCCGCCGTTCCGGCTTCTCCGTCACCCGTTCCGGGGCGCAGGGGTACGCCGTGGCCCATGCCGGAAATTGCGTAAAGTTCGATCAGCTCCCGCCCCTTGGCGTCGGTCCAAGCGCTGCGGCTGTGGGCGCCAATGCGCTCCGCCACATCCGGCGCTCCGTCCAGCCCGTGGACGCTGCGCCACTGCCCGGCCACCGCATCGCCATTGCCCGCCACCACCGTGTGATCGGCATCGCCCTGCCACACCGAAACGCGCGGCCAGGGGCCTTGATGATCCGATGCGGCGCGGACATGATCGCCCAGCATATCGGCCTCGGCAGAGGCGCGTCCGGCCATCGCTTCCATCGCCTGCGGCACGTTTCTGGCGATACCGTGCGGCAGCCCCGCGATGATCGCGCCGCTCGCGAACAGATCGGGATAGCAGGCGAGCATCGAAGCGGTCATCGCGCCACCTGCGGACAGGCCGGTGATGTGGATGCGCGCGGGATCGAGGCCGGGGCGCGCCACCATCGCCTCGATCATCGCTGCGATCGATGCCGCCTCGCCTTCGCCACGGGCGGTGTCCTTCGGCTGGAACCAGTTGAAGCAGAGATTGGGGTTGTTGCCGCGCGTCTGCTCCGGAAACAGCAGCGCGAAGCCATGCCGGTCCGCCAGATGGGACCATCCACTGCCGCGATCATAGCTGTCCGCGCTTTGCGTGCAGCCGTGCAGCACGACCACCAGCGGCGCGCCGGGCTTCAAATCCGCAGGAATATAGCTGAAAGCGGAAAGCGCGCCGGGATTGGGGGCGAACGCATCGAACGGCTGCAGGCGCCCTTCGGACGGCATCGCGCCATCGCGCATTCCGGCAAAGGCCTTGCCGAGA
>JBELIU010000201.1:0-5323 GCA_042090735.1 Novosphingopyxis sp.
CGCACCGAGCGCGCCTTCTCTGCATTCGATGACGTCACGAAGAGTGGCGCGACCTTCCTAAACTCGATCGCCGATTTCGATCCGCCTCTTTACACTGTCAAAGAGGTCTTCGGTGAAATTAGCATACCGATCGTTCGTGACTTGCCGTTGCTGCGCGAGCTCACCATCGAGGGCTCGGTTCGCTACTCTGACTACAACTACAGCGGCGGCGCTACAGCCTGGAATGCGCGTGCAATCTACTCGCCCTTTCCCGATTTGCGCTTGCGCGCTGGCTACGGGCGTGCAGTCCGCGCCCCGAACCTCAGCGATCTCTTTGCAACCCAATCGCAAACGTTCCTTAATGGTCTCGCCGATCCGTGCGATCAGCGTAACATCAACCAAAATCCAAACCGAGCAGCACGTTGCGCTGAGGCGGGTATTCCGACGACTGTGACTTTGCCTGATGGAACTACCGCACCTTTCACCAATCAGGCAGGTTCGGGTATTTCGGGTTTCAATCAGGGCAACCCAAATCTCGTCCCTGAGATTGGCAAGAGTCTCACGGTTGGCGGCGTCTATACGCCGTCATTCCTGCCGGGCTTTTCGCTCAGCATCGATTATTACGATATTCGTGTTGAAAACGTAATCTCCGGATTGGCTCCGCAAACGATTATCAATCAGTGCTATGAGGACCCGGTAACGATCGATAATCCGTTCTGCTCCGCCGTCTTCCGGCGTGCTCCGACCGGCAATATCTTCACCGACTACGCTTTTGACGGCCAAGGTGACCGCGTCTTTGGGGGCTTCCCTCAGCAGTCGTTCCCCACTGTTGGACCATCGTTCCTGAACCAACCATTTAACTACGCTAAGCTGGAAACGGCAGGTATCGACCTCGACCTTTTCTATAGCCATAGTTTCAGCGAGGATCTCGGACTCGATGTTCGTGCTTTGGTGAGTTGGCTGGCGGAGCGCCGCAATTTCACTTTCATTACGGACCCCGACCGGGCAACTCGCCTAAAAAGCACGCTTGGTGATCCGGAGTGGGCAGGCAATTTCAATATCGGTCTGCGCTTTAAGGATTTCACCGTCCGGTACGAAGCTCGCTATGTCGGCAAGCAGCTCATTGGCGCCTATGAAACTCAGAAGAGCTACCAGGGTCGTCCGCCGCAAAATGCTGACGCGTTCCCCCAGCTTTACTACCCTGATATCTTGTACAGCGATATTCAGGTTAATTATCGCGTGGATGAGGACTATGAGTTCTACGTAGGCGTAGATAACATTACCAATATTCAGCCGCCGCTCGGCCTGACTGGCACCGGGGGTGGAAGCGGTATTTACAGCAATACTGGTCGCTTCTTCTTTGCCGGGTTCTCTGCCGACTTCTAATGCGACTAAGAGTAGTCATGCAAAATGAAAAAGGGGGCATCATAAAGATGCCCCCTTTTTCATAACTCTAAGTTGTGAAATTCGAGTTTTGCCGCTAGTAAGACCAGCTGTGAACGTAACGCCGCCCTAACCCGGTAAGCAGTTCATATTGTGATACGTTTACGGCGCTGGCCACCGCCGATATATCAAAATGCGCCTTGGCCCACCTAGACGCCTTTTCAGGCGGTTGATCCGTAAGCAAGATTACCAAGTCCATCGAAACCCGCCCCACAACTTCAGCCGGATCGCTCCCGATGACGAACTGTCCACAGTTCGAAAACGCCCGCATATAGCCGTCGGCATATCCGATGGCTGCGACCGCGACAGTCATTTCGCGGTCCGCTGTGAATGTCGCGTTGTAGCCGACCTTGTCGCCCGGCTTCAGGTGGCGGATTTGCAGGATTTGGGCTTCGGGGTAGGCTACCTGCTGGATGCGGCCCTCATATTCGGGGCGCTGGATGCCTCCGTATATCGACAGGCCGGGGCGGGTGACATCGAAATGATAGTCAGCCCCAAGTGCGATGCCGGCGCTGTTGGCGAGGCTTTTGCGTGCGCCGGGAAAGTGTGCGGCAACCGCGCGAAAGCGCTCCAGTTGCTCGGTATTTTGCGGAACGTCCTCGTCGGCCGAGGCCAGGTGGCTCATCACCAAGTCGATGTCGAGCGATAAAGCGGCGACCTCGCCCGCGCGTTCATCTTCGATACCGAGGCGGTTCATGCCGGTTTCGAACATGATATCGCAGCGGCCTCCCCCGGCCTCACGCCACGTGGCCAGCTGGTCCATACTGTTGATGACCGGTTTCGCGCCCAGCGCCTTTGCCGGGGCAACCTCATCGGGCAGAATCCCGTTCAGCACCGAAATGCGTTCCGGCGGGACGAGATCGGCGATGGCCGCGGCTTCGCGCCAGTGGGCAACGAAGAAATCGCGGCAACCAGCCGCGGCAAGCCGCTTCACCACCTCGCGTGCGCCAAGCCCATAGCCATCGGCTTTCACCGCTGCACCGGCTACTGCGCTTCCGCTCATCGTGTTGAGCGTGCGCCAGTTCGCCACCAGCGCGTCTGCATCGAGGCGCAGCCGCAAAAGCGGCGGAAAATCGTCCGGTTTCGGCTTGTCCATCAGGTGCGCTCGGCTGACCAATCGGGTTGTTCGTTCGGCAATCCGAAGAGCGTCACCAGGAACGCCATCAGCACCACGGCCCAGGTGTACCACAATCCGGAATAGGGATCGCCGGTCGTCGCGATGATGGCGGCGGCGATGAGCGGCAGGAAGCCGCCGAAATAGCCGGTGCCGAAATGGTAGGGTATCGACATCGAGCTGTAGCGGATGCGCGGGGGGAACATTTCGCTGAGCAGCGCTGCCATCGGGCCGTATGTCGCGCCGGAAAGCCCGCCCAGCAGCACCAGCATTAGAATGATGATCGCGATCGCCAGGGCCTCTGGCACAATGGGTGCGAAATCATAGCCTGCCGCGGCCAACCCGGCATCGATACCGGCCTTGTCGAACGCGCTCAGCTGCTGGCCGCCGATGGCGAGTGCAAGCGTATCGGCGGGCTCGATCGCATATTCCACGCCGCGGGCGGAAAGATCGGCGAGCAACTGGCCACATGGGCTGGCCTGCTTGGTAGCGAAGGCATTGAAGTCGCAGGCCGGTCCGCTCACGACGATCGGGGCCCGTTCGAAACTGTCGCTCAGTTGCGGATTGGCGACGGCACCGATGCCCCAGAAGATGGGAAAAGCAGGATGAGCGTCAGCCCGAAACCCCAGACGATCGGCTTCTTGCGGCCGATCCTGTCCGACAGGCGGCCGAAGAGCAGGAACCAGAACAGGCCCAACGTTG
This sequence comes from Novosphingopyxis sp., assembly GCA_042090735.1. GTDB lineage: Bacteria > Pseudomonadota > Alphaproteobacteria > Sphingomonadales > Sphingomonadaceae > Novosphingopyxis. Next base: position 3,239 of record JBELIU010000201.1, read on the forward strand.
CCCCGACGCCGACGATGATCTCCGCCGCAGTCCCTTCGATCCGCATCGGCCCCTTCAGAAAGCTGAGGCTGGAGAAATAGGCGGTGTACCAGATGACGGTGAGCCCCGCCGAGAGGCCGAATAGCGCGACGAAGATGCGGCGCTTGTTGCCAGGATAGGTGAAACTTTCGACGAAGGGGTTACCGGACAGTTCGTTGGAGGCCTTCATCTTCTGGAAGACCGGACTTTCGGACAGCTTCAGCCGCATCCACAGCGATATCGCCAGCAAAAGCAGCGACAGGATGAAGGGCACGCGCCAGCCCCAATCGTCCCAGATTGCGGCGGGCATGGCCGCCTTCACGCCCAGCACCACGATCAGGCTGAGGATGAAGCCGCCCGGCACACTTGCCTGGATGAAGCTGGTATAGAAACCGCGGCGTTCGGGCGGAGCATGTTCGGCAACATAGACCGCCGCGCCGCCATATTCGCCGCCCAGCGCCAGCCCTTGCGCAATCCGCATCAGGATGATGAGGATTGGCGCGGCATAGCCGATAGTGCCTGCGGACGGGATCAGCCCGACGCCGGCGGTCGCCAGCCCCATGACGGTGATGGTAACGAGGAAGGTGGCCTTGCGCCCCACCCTGTCACCCAGAAAACCGAACAGGATCGCACCGAGCGGCCGAAAGCCGAAACCGACGGCAAAGCCCGCCCAAGCGAGCAACGTCTGCAGCGTCTCATTGCCACTGGGGAAGAACACGCGGCCGATAATGCCGCTGGCCGCGAGCGTGCCGTAAATGAAGAAGTCGTACCATTCGAAGATGGTACCGGCGGAGGACGCGCCGATGACAAGGCGAATGGTCTTGGGATCGGCCTCTTCGGCCGCCGGGTGAGCCGCCGCCTCGTTCGAAACGTCTGTCGCCATTATCCTTGCACCCCTCACCCGCTCGCCCCGCCCTTGTCCCAGCCTGCCCTTTGCGACTAATCCAAGCTACCACTCGACGGGCGCTGTTTTTCCCGAATCAAGCCATAGAAAGAAAAACAGGGCCTCGACAAGCTCGGCGCCGAAGGCGGCAAAACCGCATCAGGGGTTTTCCTATTCCAGCTCGAGGATCACCTCGTCCACTGCCAGACTATCGCCTTCGCCGGCATTGATCTTGGCGATGGTTCCTGCCTTTTCAGCGCGCAGGATGTTCTCCATCTTCATCGCCTCGACCGTCGCAAGCGGCTGACCCGGCTCAACGGCATCGCCCTCACCCACATGGAGTGAGACGAGAAGCCCCGGCATCGGGCAGAGCAGCAACTTGGAGGTATCGGGCGGCACCTTTTCGATCATATGCTGGGCATGCTTGGCGGCATGGGCCGGCAGCACGCGCAGATCGTGGGTTGCGCCCAAAGTATTGATACGAAAGCCCGCGTGCGTCGGCTCGATCGCCGCGACGATGCTGTCATCGCCGAATTCGGCCTCCACCATGCGGTCGCCCGGCGCATAGGCCATGGAAAGCCCGGTCTGCTCGCCGTTCACCGCCACTTCGTCCTCGGACATAGCGACGTCGTAGAAATCATCTCCGATGCGCACCTGCCATTCGGCGGGGGGCTGGCGCTTGGAGCCAAGCTGGCCGTCGATCAGCAAATTGCGATCGGCATGAGCGGTTGCCACGAACCCGGCGATCGCGGCGATGCGCTTGAGCAATTCCTCGCCCGCGGGGGCGCCCTCGAAGCCATCGGGATATTCCTCGGCAATGAAGTTGGTTGTGATCTCGCCGGAGCGGAAACGCTCATGCTGCATCAGCGCAGAGAGAAAATCGATATTATGGCCGAGGCCTTTGATCTCGAACCGCCCAAGCGCGTCCACCATCCGGTCGATCGCCTCTATGCGCGTGTCGCCATAGGTGATCAGCTTGGCGATCATGGGATCGTAGAACATCGAGACTTCACCGCCTTCCGCAACGCCATCGTCGACGCGCACCTTCGCGCCGGTCTCGTCCGTGCCCTGCTCCGGCGGATTGTAACGGATCAGGCGGCCGGTCGAGGGAAGAAAACCGCGATAGGGATCTTCGGCATAGACGCGGTTCTCGATCGCCCAGCCGTTGATCTTCACGTCGGCTT
>JBELIU010000202.1:0-5309 GCA_042090735.1 Novosphingopyxis sp.
CACGCGCAGCATGGCGAGCGCGGCGGCGGCCATGACGACTGCGGCAAACGCCATCGTCCAGATCGGCTCGGTCGGGAAAAAGGCCTTCAGCACCGTGCCCATCACCGTGGCGACGATCAGCTGCGGCACCACGATGAACACGTTGAATAAACCCATATAAATGCCGAGTTTGCGGCTCGGCAGCGTAGACGCGAGGATGGCGTAAGGCATAGCCAGGATCGAGGCCCAAGCGACGCCGACCAGCACCTCGGACGCGATCAGCCACTGCGGATCGCGGATGAACAGGAAGCTCGCATAGCCCAGCGCGCCCGCCAGCAGGCAGACCATATGCGTGCGCACCCGCCCGATCGCAGCGGCCATGCGCGGCAGCACGAACAGCGCGAAGATGGCGGCGACGCCGTTATAGACCGCGAACAATATCCCGACCCAGTTGCCGGCATCATTGTAAGCCGCGGACGCGGTGTCGGTAACGCCATAGGCATATTGCGCCACCACCGGGGTGGTATAGATCCACATGATGAAGAGCGCGGACCAGCTGAAGAACTGGGCGAGCGCGAGCTTCTTCATCACGTCCGGCATGCCGGAAAAGTCGCCCACGATATGGCCTAGCAGATTGGCCTCTCGCCCCTTGCGCGCCATGAAAATCGCCGCGATCGACGCAAGGCCGTAGGCGGCCAGCAGGCCGGCGAGAAGGTAAAGCTCCTTCTCCAGATCGAACTCGGCAACCACAGCGGCAATGATCGCGCCCGCGCCGATCCAGAGCACGGAAGCGGTAAAGCTCCGCGCGGCCAGAGCGCGCACCGGAGACGGCATCTCCTCGTCCGCCGCCGCGCCTTCGAAGGCGCGCATTTCTTCCGGGCTGTATTCCTTCGTGGTCACGATGGTCCACAGCACCGCGATCAGCAACGCCGCGCCGCCGAACCAGAAGCTGAAGCGCACCGTGTCCGGCACCCCGCCCGCCACCGCTTCGTTGGCGACGCCTAGATGCGCCAGGATATAGGGAAAGACGGACCCCACAACGGCGCCCGAACCGATAAACGCCGTCTGCACCGCGTAACCTGCCGTGTGCTGATCCTTGCCGAGCATGTCGCCCACGAAGGCGCGGAACGGCTCCATCGAGATGTTCAGCGAGGCGTCCAGGATCCACAGCATCATCGCCGCGAACCACAAAGCATGACTGTTCGGCATCACGAACAAGGCGATCGCGGCCAGCACCGCACCGGCCAGGAAATAGGGACGGCGGCGGCCGAGGCGGCTCCAGGTGCGGTCCGAATAATGGCCGATGATCGGCTGGACCAGCAGGCCCGTCAGCGGCGCGGCCACCCAGAGCGCGGGCAGATTGTCGAGCGATTCCCCCAGTGACTGAAAGATGCGGCTCATATTCGCATTCTGCAGCGCGAAGCCGATCTGAATGCCGAAAAATCCGAAGCTGATGTTCCACAGCCCGGCGAAACCCTGGCGCGGCTTTACCGCCGCCTGGCCAGCTTCACCGGCACGTTCGATTGCCTGTTCCAAATGCCCTCTCCACGGCTTTTATGCGTGGACAGTGGCCGAGCATGACCGGCCGCGCAATTGCGGGACCGGTCGAACGGTCATGTATTCGTATGCCGTGGACGCCGCGAGGCCCGCCCGATCAGCTGCTTTCGCGCAGGATCAGCTCGACTGGCAGCAGCTCTGGCGTCACGGTCTGGTTCTCGATCCGCGCGATCAAGGTGTCGACCAGCGCCTCGCCCGCGGCCCGCGCATTTTGCTGGACGGTGGTGAGCGGCGGGCTGGTTTGCGCGGCCGCCGGAATGTTGTCGAAGCCGGTCACGGCAATGTCGGCGGGTACGGAAAAGCCGCGATCCTTCAGCGCCTGCACCGCCCCGATCGCGATCAGATCGGACGCGCAGACCATCGCGTCGAACGCTGCCCCGCTGGCGAGCAGCCGTTCCACCGCCGCCGCGCCCGCGCTTTCCAGCGTCAGCGCATCGACCTGCAGATCGCGGTCGAACTTGATCCCCCTCTCGGCCAGCGCATCGCAATAGCCGCGGTAGCGCGCACGGAATTCGGGATAACCCTCGTCGCATCGGCCGATGAAGGCGATCCGCCTCCGGCCTTTCTGCAGCAGATGCTCGGTCGCCAGCCGCCCGCCCGCGCGGTTGTCGCAACCGATGGTGAGGCCGCTATCGTCCGCTTCGGGCGCGCCCCAGCGCACGAAATGGGTGCCCTGCCGCCCGAGCGCGCGCAGCCGGGGGCGATAATCGGCGTAATCGCCATAGCCGAGAAGAATGATGCCGTCCGCCTTGCGGCTGTCCTCATAATCGGTGTGCCAGTCGCTCGACAGCTGCTGGAAGCTGATCAGCAGATCGAACCCCGCCTGTGCGCTGCGCCGGGTGATCGATCCCAGCATCGACAGGAAGAACGGGTTGATCAGCGTGTCGTCCGCCGTCGGGTCTTCGAAGAACAGCAGCGCGATGGTGTTGGCCCGCTGAAGGCGAAGCGAGGAGGCGTGCTTGTCGACCGAATAATTGAGCTCGCGCGCAATCTTCTCGATCCGCGAGCGGGTCTCGGCGCTGACGGCGGTGGAGCCACGAAGAGCGCGCGAGACGGTTGGCTGCGAGACGCCCGCCCGCTCGGCGATATCGAAAGACGTGACCCGCTGCGTCCCGCTTTTCACCGGCATCCTCCCGCTGCGCGGCATCGATGTGCCGCCTGAACGACACCCTAGGCGCGACCGCATATTATGCAATTCGCGAGGTGCCCCAATCCCACGCTTTTTCAGGCATTGTGACATTTATGCGTATACGTATGCCATCTAGCGCGCCCGGCTTCGGCGCGTCATGCCCCCACCCAATCTGAAAGTACTCCGCTCAAGACCCGGACATCGGGCCCTCGTCGATCGGAGACATATTCCTGGAGGGGAAGTCTGATGAAGTGCTCTAGCCGAGGCGCCGAGATGCGCCGTATCTTCGTTCGCAGCTGCAGCCTGATCGCGCTTGGCGCTGGCGCGTTCGGCGCGGCCCCGCTGCTCGCGCAGGCCCAGCCCGGCGATCCAGTGGAGACCACCGAAGACAAGATCGAAAAAGCCAACAGCGTTCCCACCGAGGCACCGCAGGACGATGGCGTTATTTCCCCCATCGTGGTTCAGGGCTTCCGCGCCGCGCTGGAAACCTCGGTCGCGGAAAAGCGCAACAGCGAGCTGATCCTGGAATCGGTCACGGCCGAAGATATTGGCAAGCTGCCCGACAGCTCGATCGGCGAATCCATCGCGCGCCTTCCCGGCGTCACCTCGCAGCGGCTCAATGGCCGCGCCAACGTCATCTCCATTCGCGGCCTCGGCCCGGATTTCTCGCAGACGCTCCTGAACGGGCGCGAGCAGACCTCCACCGGCGATGCGCGCGCCGTCGAGTTCGATCAGTATCCGGCTGAAGTCGTCAATCAGGTCGTGGTCTACAAGACGCCCAGCGCCTCGCTGGTCGGCCAGGGCCTCGTCGGCACCATCGACGTGCGCACCATCCGCCCGCTGGAGGCCAGGGAACGCGTCTTCGCGATCGGCGCACGCGGCAGCTACGCCGATATCGGTGCGCTCAACTCCGGTTCGAAGGATACCGGATACCGCGTCAACGCCACCTATGTGGATCAGTTTGCTGACGACAGCCTCGGCCTTGCGCTGTCGGCATCCTATGTCGATGAGCCCTATCAGCTGCAGGAATACAATGCCTGGGGCTATGCCGACCAGAATGGCGACGCGCTGCTCGGCGGCGCAAAGCCTTATGTCACCTCCACAACCCTGAAGCGCTTCGGTGCGACCGGCACCGTGCAGTATCGCCCTGCCGACGAGTGGATGGTCACCCTCGATGGGTTCTATTCGAATTTCGACGATGACCAGACGAAGCGCGGCATCGAGCTTCCGCTGGGATTCGGTGGCGGCTTCGGCACCAGCTTCGTGCCCAATAGCGGCTCCGTACAGGACGGCACCTACACCTCCGGCACGTTCCAGAACGTGCGCGGCGTCATTCGCAACGACATCTTCAACCGCAAGGCCGATCTGTATTCGGGCGGTCTCAACGTAAATTATGAAGGCGATGACGGCTGGAATTTCTTCGCCGACTTCGGCTATTCGCGCACCGACCGCAATGAGCTGAGCATCGAAAGCTATTCCGGCACAGGTTACGGCCCCACCGGCGGCGCGGCCGATACGATCGGTTTCACGCTGGACGAGACGGGCGCCACCTTCTCGCCGACGCTGGATTATTCCGATCCCAATCTGATCGTGCTGACCGACCCGCTCGGCTGGGGCGGCAACCGCGTTCAGGGCGGCTATTACAACAACCGCATCGTGAAGGATGAGCTCAAGCAGTACCGCGTCCAGGTTTCCAAGGAGATCGAGGACAGCTTCCTGAGCGCGGTCACCTTCGGCCTGAACTATACCGATCGTGACAAGAGCCTGACGCCCGATGAGTCCTTCATCACCTTCGGCGGCGCACAGAGCGCTCCGCTGCCGGCGAACCTGCTCCGGGATCCGACCAATCTCAGCTATCTCGGTCTCGGGCCGATCGTAAGCTACGATCCGCGCGATCTGATCGACTCCGGCGTCTACACGCTTGAGCAAAACACCTCCAACGATGTCCCGGCCAAGGCCTATCGCATCGCCGAAGACCTGATGACGATCTACCTGCAGGGCAATATCGATCAGACCCTCGGCAGCGCCGTCCTGACCGGCAATTTCGGCGTCCAGGCGATCAACACGGTACAGAAATCGAGCGGCATCGCTTTCCCGGGCGGGCAGCGGGTCGCTGTGTCGGCGGGCGCATCCTATTGGGACGTGCTGCCCAGCGTGAACCTGTCGATGCGCTTCGACAGCGGGTTTGTGATCCGTGCCGCCGCGGCGCGCGAGATCATGCGTCCGCGCCTCGACGATCTGCGCGTGGCAATCAGCTACGGCATCGACAACACCAATGCCGCGCTCAGCCCCACGGGCCAGATTCCGTTCATCAGCGGCGGCGGCGGCAACCCCGAATTGCGGCCCTACCGCGCCAACGCAGTCGATCTGAACTTCGAGAAATATTTCGGCACCAGCGGCGTCGTTGCGCTGCAGCTGTTCTACAAGGACGTGAAGAGCTTCATCGATACCGCGCCCTTCCCCTTCGATTACAGCGCCTTCCCGCTGCCCGCCGGCCCGACGCCGGCAACGCCGAAGAGGAACTGGTCGTCGCCTATTCCGACGAGAAGCTCGAAATCGGCTTCAACGCCAAGTACCTCTTGGAAATCGCGAGCCAGGTGGACCGCGAGAACGCCGTGTTCCTGTTCAACTCGTCCGGCGATCC
>JBELIU010000203.1:0-5303 GCA_042090735.1 Novosphingopyxis sp.
CCGAGATTTCCGGGTGGTTGCGCAGCAGCCAGGCGATGCCGTCCGGCTTGTCCTGGCGCTTGGAAACCGGCGTGTAGCGCGGCCCCTTGGTACGGCGAACCTGTTCAGGCCCCTTCTGGATCTTCAGCTTGTAATCGGCATCGGCCTGACCGCGCTCGATCTCTTCCAGCGTCAGCTCACCTGCACGAACCGGATCGCGGCCGGTATATTTGCTGCCGGTCATGTCATCGGCCATCGCCTGGACTTCCAGGATATGGAGGCCGCAAAAATCGGCGATCTGGTCGAAGCCGAGCGAGCTGTTGTCGACCAGCCAGGCAGCGGTCGCGTGGGGCATCAGGGGGGTGGCTTTTTCGGCCATCGCGTCGTCTCCAAACAATAAGGGCCACCCCTTGCGGGATGGCCATGCATGGAGACAATGTAGGGCAAAGCCGTGCCTGCGGCAAGCGTCCAGTGACGAAGCCCGGCTCAGGCCGCCCGTTCGGGCGCGGGCGCTTCGGCGGCAGGCTCCAGGGCGGCAAGAAACTCGCGCGCGCTAGCCTCCCACGTGAAGCGCGATCCATAGGCTGCGCAGGCGTCGCGATCGAGCAGGAGAGCGCTGGCGACGGCGTCTTCCAGCCGCTGCGCCATCGCACCGACATGCGGTTCCAGCACGTCCTGCGGCCCCGGCACGGGATAAGCGGCGACGGGCGTGCCGCAGGCCAGCGCCTCGATCATCACTAGGCCGAAGGTGTCGGTGCGCGAGGGGAAGACGAAGCAATCCGCCCCGGCATAGCAGCCGGCCAGCTCCTCGCCGGATTTGGGGCCCAGGAAATGCACCTGCGCGAACTTCTGCTCCAGCTCCTCGCGGGCCGGGCCGTCGCCTACCACCACCTTGCTGCCCGGCACGTCCGCGGCAAGGAAAGCCTCGACATTCTTCTCCACCGCGATCCGGCCTACATAGAGCAGGATCGGGCGCGGCAGATCGGCAAATAGATCGGGCGGCGGCGCATCCGGCGTGAAGGCCTTGAGATCGACCCCCCGCCCCCAATGCGCGAGATGCGTGATGCCATGCGTGCGGAGTTGTTCGGCAATGCTGTCGGTTGCCACCATCACCCGGGCCGAACGCGAGTGAAAGCGGCGCATCAGTGGCCATATCCATTCGGGAGACACGCCCGTGCGCCGGGCCACATAATCGGGAAACATGGTGTGAAAAGCGGTGGTGAAGGCGCGCCCTTCGCGCATGCACCAGCGCCGCGCCGCCAGACATAGAGGCCCCTCGGTCGACAGATGGATGGCATCCGGCGCGAAGTCTTCCAGCATATGCCCAACCGTCCTGCTGCTGGCGAGCGCCAGGCGGATCTCGGGATAGGTCGGACAGGGGAAATTGGCGAACTGATCAGGCGATATGACCAAGACATCATGGCCCATGTCGCGCAGATGCTGGCTCACGCTGGTCAGGGTGCGCACCACACCGTTCACTTGCGGGTGCCAGGCATCGGTGACGATCGCGATCTTCATGGCTTCAAAACCTGCAGAAGCCGCGAAGGCTCCGGAAACGGGGCGAGACAAGGCTCATTCGGCGGCCTCCAGCATTGGCTCGTCTGAAAGCACATCCTCTTCGCGGCGGCGCGCCACCTCGTCCGCCCAGTGCAGGATTTCCATACGGCCGTCGAAATGCTCGACCAGCGCCGTGCAGCCCTCCACCCAGTCACCATCATTATAATAATCGACGCCGTCGATCCGGCGATATTCGGCGGTATGGATGTGGCCCGCAACCACGCCGTCGACGCCGCGATTCTGCGCGGCTCTGGCAACCAGCTCCTCGAAACGGGAGATGAATTCGACGGCGTTCTTCACCTTATGCTTGGCGGCCTTGGACAAGGACCAATAAGGCAGGCCGAAGCGCTTGCGCACCAGATTGGTGACGTGGTTCAGCCGCATCATCAGCTCGTAAGCGGTGTCGCCCACGAAGGCGAGCCAGCGATGGGCGAGCATGATCGTGTCGAACTCATCGCCATGCAGGATCAACAGGCGCCGCCCGTCCGCGGTATCGTGGAAGGCGGCGCGCTTGATTTCTACCCCGCCGAAATTCAGTCCGCTGAACTGGCGGAACATCTCGTCATGATTGCCCGGCACATAGACGATGCGGGTGCCCCGGCGCGCGCGCTTCAGGATCCGCCAGACGATATCGTTGTGCGCGGCGGGCCAGTAGAACTTCCTCTTCAGCCGCCATCCATCGATGATGTCGCCGACCAGATACATCGTCTCGCTGTCGACATGGTCAAGGAAGTCGATGAGCAGTTCCGCATTGCATCCGCGCGTGCCCAGATGGACGTCGGATATCCAGACGGTGCGGTACTTCTTGCGATGAATATCGCGCGCCTTCGGCTGCAACCGCAGACGTTCGTCGTAAAGCTTTTCATCGAGTGCGGCGGAAAAGTCGGCCAGAGCATTCATCGACGCTCCCCTTCCCAGATCAGTCGGTTCCCGGAACCGTCCGATGCACACGCATTATGACAGGGGAAGCGAGTTGCGGTGAAAGTTTTTTGACATTTCACCTGTAGCCGACATTTTATTCGCTGGCGAAAACGCAGCGAAGACTTGTCAGGTTTTCAGAATGATCTTCCCGATATGGTCGCCCGCTTCCATGTGCGCGTGCGCTGCGGACGCTTCGGAAAGCGGGAAGACCTTGTCGATTTCCGCCCGCAGCTTACCCTCGCCCACGAACGGCCAGACATTGTTCGCGATCTCATCGGCCAGCAGGGTCTTGAAGCCGGTATCGCGCGCGCGCAGCGTCGATCCGGTCAGAACCAGCCGCCGCTGCATGATCTGCACGATCGAGATTTCCGCGCTCATCCCGCGCTGGAACGCGATCGAAACATGCCGCCCGTCTTCGGCCAGACACTGCATGTTCCGCGGCACATAATCCCCGCCGACCATATCCAGCACGACATTGACGCCCTTTCCATCGGTCAGCGTCTTCACTTCCTCGACGAAATCCTGCGATTTGTAATTGATCGCCGCGTTCGCGCCCACCTTCTCGGCGGCGGCGCATTTGTCGTCCGAACCGCAGGTGACGTAAACGGTAATGCCGAACAGCTTGGCGAGTTTGATCGCCATGGTGCCGATGCCGCTGGTGCCGCCATGCACGAGCAGGCGCTCCCCCTGCGCCGCATAACCGCGCTCGAACACATTGTGCCACACGGTGAACAGCGTTTCGGGAAGGGCAGCCGCCTCTTCCATGCTCACACCCTCAGGCACGGAGAGACACTGGCCGACCGGCGCGGTGCAATATTCGGCATAGCCGCCGCCCGACACCAGCGCGCAAACCGGCTGGCCGAGCATTTCGGCGCCCACGCCGCCGCCCAATGCAACGATCTCTCCCGCGATTTCGAGCCCCGGCAAATCGGAGGCACCGGGCGGCGGCGGATAATTTCCCTTGCGCTGAAGCACGTCCGGACGGTTCACACCGGCTGCCGCGACGCGGATCAGCACCTCGCCTTCGCCGGGCACCGGCACGGGGCGCTCGGCCGATTGCAACGCTTCCGGTCCGCCTGGCTCACCGATTTCCACGCACGCCATCTTATCGGGAAGATCGGCACTTCGGCTCATGGCACTTGCCCCTTTTATCCACCCGCGGCCCCCCGCCGCGATTTCCCGGCGGGTTATTGACATATGCCGCCGCCGCGTCAACATTTCCCCCGATGAACGAGCCCGACGAACCACGCCCGTCCGAGCCGCTGACCCGGCTGCTGCGCGAGGATCTGGATCCGCTGTCCGTGACAGAACTGGATGCGCGCATCGCTGCGCTAGAAGGCGAAATCGCGCGCTGCGAGGCAAAGAAAAAGGCCGCGGTCGATCACCGCGCAAGTGCTGACGCGCTGTTCAAGCGTTGAACTACGGAGGGGCGCGAGACGGCCGGTGCCCATGTCCGCCCGCTCTTCGATGCGACCCACCCGTTGAAATTTGGCCCTGCATTTCCGACATAATCCTTGAACCATTGCGAAAGCCGGTCATCATGTGATCCGACCGCTCGCACCCAATCGCGGCTCGCAGGCCGCTCCCGGAGACCAGCATGCCTAGCTTCACCGAATCGCTCGAAAAAACCCTGCATCAGGCGCTCATGAATGCCTCGGACCGTCGGCACGAATATGCCACGCTCGAGCATCTGCTCCTCGCTCTGATCGAGGACAATGACGCAGCCAAGGTCATGCAGAGCTGCGGCGTCGATCTCGGCGAGCTGGGTGAGGCCGTCACCACCTATCTGGATACCGAACTCGACAGCCTGCGCGTCACCGGCAAGAAGGTCGATCCATCGCCCACCAGCGGCTTCCAGCGCGTCGTCCAGCGCGCGATCCTGCATGTGCAAAGCTCGGGCAAAGACCTCGTGACCGGCGCCAATGTGCTGGTAGCGCTGTTTTCCGAGCGGGAGAGCTATGCCGTATACTTCCTGCAGCAGCAGGACATGAGCCGCCTCGATGCGGTCAGCTATATCAGCCACGGCGTGGGCAAGAACGGCGCTGTCGAAACAAGCGAAGAGCCTGCCGAGCAGGGCGAAAAGGCCGAGGAGAAGGAGGGCAAGTCCAAGAAGGACGGCGCGCTCGAACAGTTCACGGTCGATCTCAACGCCAAGGCTGCTGCCGGCAAGATCGATCCGCTGATCGGGCGCTCGCTGGAGGTGGATCGCACGATCCAGATCCTCTGCCGCCGCTCCAAGAACAATCCGCTTTACGTGGGCGAACCGGGCGTGGGCAAGACCGCCATCGCCGAAGGCCTCGCCCGACGCATTCATGAGGGCAATGTGCCCGACGTCCTCAAGGAAGCGACGATCTACTCGCTCGACATGGGCGCCCTGCTTGCCGGCACGCGCTATCGCGGCGATTTCGAGGAACGCCTGAAGTCGGTCGTCTCGGAGCTGGAAAAGCTTCCGCACGCGGTCCTATTTATCGACGAAATCCACACCGTGATCGGCGCGGGCGCCACCAGTGGCGGGGCGATGGATGCTTCCAACCTGTTGAAGCCTGCGCTTTCCAACGGCTCGATCCGCTGCGTCGGCTCCACCACCTACAAGGAGTTCCGCAACCATTTCGAAAAGGATCGCGCGCTGCTGCGCCGGTTCCAGAAGATCGACGTGAACGAGCCGACGATCGAGGATACGGTGAAGATCCTCGCAGGACTTCGCAGCGCGTTCGAGGAACATCACAACGTCAAATATACGCCCGATGCGATCCGCAGCGCGGTGGAGCTCTCGGCGCGCTACATCAATGATCGCAAGCTGCCCGACAAGGCGATCGACGTGATCGACGAAGTCGGCGCGATGCAGA
>JBELIU010000204.1:0-5272 GCA_042090735.1 Novosphingopyxis sp.
GTCGAACGTGGCACCGTAGAGGTTCTCGGCCATGTTGAACCAGGTGAAGCTCTCGAACATCGGCACCTGCACGAACTGCCCCTCACCGGTTCGTTCCCGGTGCAGCAGCGCGGCCAGCGTCGCGTTGCTGGCGAACAGCCCGACCGTCTTGTCCGCCAGGAGCGAGGGTGCATAGGCCGGGCGTCCGCCGTCGCGTTCCTCGAACAGCGAGGCGAAGCCGGACGCGCCCTGGATCAGATCGTCATAGGCCTGGCGGTGCTCATGCGGTCCGCCCGCGCCGAAGCCCGCGCAGTGGACGTAGACGATCCGCGGATTGATGGCCTTCACCGCCTCGTAATCGAAGCCCAGCCGCTCCATCCCGGCCATGCGGACATTGTGGAAGAACACGTCCGCATCCCTGATCAGATCGGTGAGGAGGCGCTTGCCGTCCTCCTCCTTCACGTTCAGTTCCAGGCCCTTCTTGTTGCGGTTGAGCGCGGAAAAGATCGGTCCCAGATCGCCGGTGGGCGACCAGCCGGCATAGCGCATCATGTCGCCCGGCGTGTTGCCCTGCCGGTTCTCGATCTTGATGACCTCCGCGCCCATGTCCGCCATCATCAGCGTGGCGAGCGGGCCGAGCACCACCGTCGACATGTCGACCACGCGGATGCCCTTCAAAGGCCCGGTCGGCTGCGTCTCCCAATCGAGTTTCGGCCAAGGCATTTCAGAACGCCGCGATACCGGTGATCGCGCGGCCCAGGATCAGCGCGTGGACGTCATGCGCGCCTTCATAGGTGTTCACCGTCTCCAGGTTCACCATGTGGCGCATGACATGATATTCCGCGCTGATGCCGTTGCCGCCGTGCATGTCGCGCGCCATCCGCGCGATATCGAGCGCCTTTCCGCAATTGTTGCGTTTCACGATCGAGATCATCTCCGGCGCGAAGGTGCCCGCGTCCATTTGCCGCCCGACCGCAAGACTGCCCTGCAGGCCCAGCGCAATCTCCGTCATCATGTCGGCGAGCTTTTTCTGATAGAGCTGGTTGGACGCCAGCGGGCGGCTGAACTGGTGGCGTTCCAGTCCGTAGGAGCGCGCCGCGTGGAAGCAGAACTCCGCCGCGCCCATCGTGCCCCAGCTGATGCCGTAACGGGCCCGGTTGAGGCAGGAGAACGGCCCCTTGAGGCCTTCGACGTCGAGCAGCGCGTCCTCGCCGACCTCGACCTCGTCCATCATGATCATGCCGGTGGTGGAGGCGCGAAGGCTCATCTTGCCCTCGATCTTCGGCGCTTCCAGGCCCTTCATGCCCTTTTCCAGCACGAATCCGCGGATCTTGCCGCCATGGGCTTCGGATTTCGCCCAGACCACGAACACGTCCGCAAACGGCGCATTGCTGATCCAGGTCTTGGAGCCGGACAGCTTGTAGCCGCCGTCCACCTTCTTCGCGGTGGTGCGCATACCGGCCGGGTCGCTGCCCGCATCGGGCTCGGTCAATCCGAAGCAGCCGATATATTCGCCGGAAGCGAGCTTGGGCAGCAGCCGCTTCTTCATCTCTTCCGAGCCGAAGGCCTGGATCGGATACATGACCAGCGAGCTTTGCACGCTCATCATCGAGCGGTAGCCCGAATCCACCCGCTCCACTTCACGCGCAACCAAGCCGTAGGAGACGTAAGATGCGCCCGCGCCGCCATATTCTTCCGGAACGGTGATGCCGAGCAGGCCGAGCTCGCCCATTTCGCGGAAGATCGCGACGTCGGTCTCTTCTTTCTCGAACGCTTCGAGCACGCGCGGCTGCAGCTTGTCCTGCGCATAGCCATGTGCGGTGTCGCGGATCATCCGCTCGTCATCGGTCAGCTGCTCGTCGAGCCGGAAAGGGTCTTCCCAATCGAAGGGGGCCATGCCCGCCATATCACTCTCCATCATATTGGGCGCCGCGATGCCGGATGGCGGGGACGCCGGATGCCGAACCGGCATAGGAGCCGGGCAGGGGGATGCCAAGGGGCCGGAAGCGCGCAGGGCGACGATTCGGTTTGCCGGCGCTGCGGACCGCGATCCGGAAGGTCGCGCGAGTCCCGGGACACCCCCTTCGTAATTCCGATGAGATGAAGGCTGGCGGCGGTGAACGGAGTGGAGGCTGGATGCGCAGAGATACCCGGCGTTGCATGGGGCCGGTTTAGCGCAGCGCGAGGCGTGTAAGACAGCATGTGATCTGTCCGTTGGCGGCACGCGTCTGGTTCAAGCGCCGGAAGACATGGGCGCCATCGGACGGTATGGGCTGGAAATGGCCCGGCTGCTTCTGTTCAACAAACCCTTCGGGGTGCTGTCGCAATTCACCGATCGGGGTTCGCCGACGGTTCGCGCAACCTTGTCGGACTTCATTTTGGTGAAGGGCGTCTATCCCGCCGGAAGGCTCGATCGGGATAGCGAGGGGCTCTTGCTGCTGTGCGATGACGGCCGGTTGCAGGCGCGGATTGCCGATCCGCGCTTCAAACTGCCCAAGACCTATTTCGTGCAGGTCGAAGGCGATCCGCAGGAGCAGGAGCTGGACCGCTTGCGCAGCGGCGTGCGGCTGAAGGACGGCATGACGCGCCCCGCCGATGTTTCGCGCATCGGCGCGCCGGACCTCTGGCCGCGCAATCCGCCGATCCGCGAGCGCAAGTCCATTCCCGACAGCTGGCTGAAACTCACCATCCGCGAAGGGCGTAACCGGCAGGTGCGCCGCATGACGGCGGCAGTGGGCTTGCCCACCCTCAGGCTGGTGCGCTGGTCGGTCGGCGACTGGACGGTTGCGGGGATCGCGCCGGGCGATGTCGAGGAGATCTCCGTCTAGGCGCAGCCGGCCGCTCGTGTAGAGGGGCATCGTCAGGACTTCGAATTCTCATGAACTATCGCCATTCCTTCCATGCCGGCAACAGCGCCGATGTCGTGAAGCACAGCCTGCTGATCGCCCTCGTACAGGCCCTGCAAATCAAGCCATCGGCGCTGACCCTGATCGACACGCATTCCGGCTGCGGCCTGTACGATCTGCATGGCGATGAGGCCGGGCGCACCGGTGAAGCAGCGCAGGGCGTGGTGCGCGCCTTTGCCGATGCCGATCCGCTGCTTGACGCGTATCGCGCCGCCGTGCTGGCCGTGAACGAGGGCGACAATGGTGGCGCCGCGCCGCGCCTTTATCCCGGCTCGCCGCGTATTCTGGCGCAGCTGCTGCGGCCGCAGGATGCGCTGATCCTCAACGAGATGCATCCCGAAGATGCGCGTGCCCTGCGCGGCGCGATGCGCGGGACGTCCGCTGCCGTGCATCAGCGGGACGCCTATGAACTATGGCCGGCGCTGCTGCCGACCCGCAGCCCACGCGGCGTGGTGGTGGTCGATCCGCCCTATGAGCAGACGGACGAACGGGACCGCATCACGGCCACGCTGGCCGCTGCCCACCGCAAATGGGCCCATGGGGTAACGGTGATCTGGTATCCGCTGAAAGACCGCGCTGCGCATATGCGGTGGAAGCAGCAGCTCGGCAGGCTCGGCATTCCGAAGTTCCTGAGTATCGAGCATTGGCTGTACGACACTGATCAGCCCTCGCTCTACAATGGCGCCGGTCTGTTCATCGTGAACCCGCCTTACGCCTTCGTGCAGGCGCTGCCGCCGCTTCTGGAGGCTCTGCGCACCGCGCTGGCGCCGGAGGGGCATCGCGGCAAGATTACAGCGGATTGGTTGAGCGAATAAGCTATCGGTGCACCGCATGTGGACTTCGGCGTAACCGTTGGGCGCGGCACACATCGAAAATGTGAAATACCTATTGCATCCATCACAGCGCACTGTGATATGTGCGCGGCATGACACAGACACTTCGCTCCCGCCTCACCGCCCTCGTCGATTCCGGTCGTATGACCCGCGCAGGGCTTGCCCGCGCCGCAGGGCTCCATGCCAACACGCTGCGCCATCTCGGCACGCCCGACTGGAACCCCAGCGGCGAAACGCTCGACAAGCTGGAAGCCTATCTCGACAGCGACGGCGGCAGCGTGATGGCGACGCCCGAAGAGATCATCAACGAGGCGGTGAACGGGCGCATGTTCATCCTGGTCGATGACGAGGACCGCGAGAATGAGGGCGATCTCGTGATCCCCGCGCAGATGGCGACGCCGGATGCGATCAATTTCATGGCGACGCATGGCCGGGGCCTCATCTGCCTGACGCTTACCAAGGCGCGGGTGGACGAGCTTGGCCTGGATCTCATGGTCCGCCGCAACGAGGACCGGATGTCGACCGCTTTCACCGTTTCGATCGAGGCGAAGGAAGGGGTCACCACCGGCATTTCCGCAGGGGACCGGGCGCGCACGATCAACGTCGCGATCGATCCGAACCGGGGGCGCGAGGATATCGTGACGCCGGGCCACGTCTTCCCGCTCGTGGCGCGCGAGGGCGGCGTGCTGATCCGCGCCGGACATACCGAGGCGGCGGTGGACGTCTCGCGGCTCGCCGGGCTCAATCCCTCCGGCGTGATCTGTGAGATCATGCGCGACGACGGCTCGATGGCGCGGCTCGACGACCTGGTCGGTTTCGCACGGCGGCATAATCTGAAGATCGGCACGATCCGCGATCTCATCGCCTATCGCCGCCAGCATGACCGGCTGGTCGAGAAGCGCGCCGAGGAACGCTTCGAGAGCCGCTGGGGCGGGGAGTGGACCTGCACCGCCTATTACAACAAGGCCACCGGCACGGAGCAGACCGCGCTGGTGAAGGGCCGGATCGATCCCGACAAGCCCACGCTCGTGCGCATGCACCAGCTCTCCCCCTTTGCCGACATTCTGGGCGAGGCGGGCGATCGCGGCCGTGTGCTGGCGCGGTCCATGGAGCTGATCGCGGAAGAAGGCTCGGGCGTCGTCGTCATCCTGAACCGCACCACGCCGACCTATATGAGCAAGGCGATCGACGCGCGGCAGGGCAAGCCTACCGCCCAGCCCGAAGAACTGCGCGATTATGGCGCCGGCGCCCAGATCCTGAGCGAGCTTGGGGTGCACGACATGGTGCTATTGACCAATTCCCACCACAGCCTGGTGGGCCTGGACGCCTACGGCCTCTCCATCGTCGGAGAACGGGCGATCGAGGTGTAGCTTGTCCTAGGGCCCACAGTAACCGGCAGGCCCAAGGCCGGGGCGATCCAGAGCGTTTGCAGCGCTACAATTGCCTCGGATCGTCCCGGCTTTTGGTGTCCATCGGCGGCGTTCCAAAAGGCCGCCTCCAGTAGTTACTTCGTCGGGTCGATCAGATATTTCTCGCCCGTAGATTTGCTCTGAT
>JBELIU010000205.1:0-5213 GCA_042090735.1 Novosphingopyxis sp.
CCTCGCACGCCTCGCGCAGGGTCGGCTCGATCTGATCGTAGATATCGAGCTGCCCGGCATTGACGATCGCCATGTCCAGCCCGGCGGGGATGGCGTGATAGAGAAACACGCTGTGCATCGCGCGGCGCACGATCTCATTGCCGCGGAAGGAAAAGCTGAGGTTCGACAGGCCGCCGGAGAAATGCGCGTGGGGGCAGCTGACCGAAAGGTGCCGCACCGCCTCGATGAAGTCGATCGCATAGCGGCGATGCTCGTCGATGCCGGTGGCCACGGCAAAGACATTGGGATCGAAGATGATGTCTTCGGGCGGAAAACCGTTCTCCGTCAGCAGCTTGTAGGCGCGCTCGCAGATCTCGATCTTGCGCTCCTTGCTGTCGGCCTGGCCGGTCTCGTCGAACGCCATCACCACCGCAGCGGCGCCGTAGGAGCGGCACTTGGCGGCGGCCTCCAGGAACAGCTCTTCGCCTTCCTTCATCGAGATGGAGTTCACGATCGGTTTGCCCGACACGCATTTCAGCCCCGCCTCGATCACCTCCCATTTGGAGCTGTCGATCATGACCGGTACGCGCGCGATGTCCGGCTCCGCCGCGATGCGCTTCAGGAAGAGCGTCATCGCCTCGACCGCGTCGAGCAGCCCTTCGTCCATGTTGACGTCGACGATCTGCGCGCCGTTTTCGACCTGATCGCGCGCGACTTCGACCGCGGCTTCATAGTCGCCGGCCAGGATCAGCTTTTTGAAGCGCGCCGAGCCGGTGACATTGGTGCGTTCGCCGATATTGACGAAATTGGCGGAAGAGAAGGTCTGGGTCATGATATCGGGGCACGTTCCGTTCGGGCCGGGCCTGTCGACGCCCTGCCCTGTTCAGGCGGAAAAGAAGTACGGTCCTTCGACAAGCTCGGGACGGACGGCGGTCAGGGCTGGTCAGGCAGCCATCGTAAAGGGTTCAAGACCCGCAAGGCGCGTGCGCACCTCCGGCGTCGGGATGGCGCGCGGCTGCCGGCCCGCCACCACCTTCGCCATCGCGGCGATATGCGCGGGCGTGGTGCCGCAGCAGCCGCCGACGATGTTGACGAGCTTCTCGTCGAGCCACGGACCGATCCGATCCGCCGTCTCATGCGGCTGCTGGTCATATTCGCCCAGATCGTTGGGCAGGCCTGCATTGGGATAAGCCAGGATCAGCGTATCCGCCGCCTTGGATAGCGCGGTGAGATAAGGCCGTAGCGTTTCGGGACCGAACGAGCAGTTGAGCCCGACTGCGATCGGCTTCACATGGCGCACCGCATGCCAGAAGGCTTCCACCGTGTGGCCAGACAGGTTGCGCCCGGACATGTCGGTCACCGTAAAGCTCAACATAATCGGCACCTCGCGGCCCGCCGCCTGCGACGCTTCGGCGGCGGCCATGGCGGCAACCTTCGCGTTCAGCGTGTCGAAGATCGTCTCGATGAGTAGGAAGTCCACGCCCCCCTCGATCAGCGCATCGCACTGATCGCGGTAGACCGCCTTCATCTGATCGAAGTCGACTTCGCGGAAACCGGGGTCGTTCACGTCCGGGGACAGCGAGAGCGTCTTGTTGGTCGGTCCGATCGCGCCCGCGACGAAGCGGCGTTTGCCGTCCTTCGCTTCGGCTGCATCGCAAGCCTCGCGCGCCACCCTGGCGGAGGCAAGGTTCACCTCGCGCACCAGATGCTCGCAGGCATAATCGGCCAGAGCGATGGCGGTGGAGCTGAAGCTGTTGGTCTCGATCATGTCCGCACCGGCATCGAGATAGTCGGTGTGGATATCGCGGATCACGTCGGGCCGGGTGAGGCTGAGCAGATCGTTGTTGCCCTTCTGATCCGCCGAAAGCTCCAGATCCCCGCGATAATCGGCTTCGGTCAGCTTGCGGTTCTGGATCGCGGTGCCGTAGCCGCCGTCGAACATGAGGATCTGCTTGGCGGCGCGGGCGCGGAATTCTTCGGCGGCAGTGGATTTGGTCAGGGCGCTCATGCGGCTTTCTCCTCGGAGACGGTGCCTGCCGGGCGTTTGCCGAGCAGGTGGCAGATTGCATAGGCCAGCTCGGCACGATTCAGCGTGTAGAAGTGGAACTGTCGCACGCCGCCCGCATAAAGGCGGCGGCACATTTCGGCAGAGACGGTGGCGGCAACCAGCTGTCGCGCATCGGGCATATCGTCCAGCCCGTCGAACAAGCGGTTCATCCAGTCCGGTATCTCCGCGCCGCACATGCCGGCAAACTTGCGGGTTTGCGCGACATTGGAGACGGGCAGGATGCCGGGCACGATTTCCTGATCGATACCGTGCGCAGCGCAGGCATCGCGGAAACGGAAGAAGCTGTCCGACTGGAAGAAGAACTGCGTGATCGCGCGGCTCGCGCCCGCATCCAGCTTGCGCTTCAGATTGTCGAGATCGGAATCCGGGCAGTCGGCTTCCGGATGCATTTCCGGATAGGCGGCGACGGAGATTTCGAAATCGGCGATGTCCTTCAAGCCCTTCACCAGTTCGGCGGCGCTGGCATAGCCATCCGGGTGCGGCACGAATTTCGCGCCTTCGCTGGGCGGATCGCCGCGCAGAGCGACGATATGGCGCACGCCCGCTTCCCAATATTGTTCGGCCACCTCGCGGATTTCCGCCTTGCTCGCCTCCACGCAGGTCAAATGCGCGGCGGCCGGCAGGCCGGTTTCGCGAATGATGCGCTCCACCGTCTTGTGCGTGCGCTCGCGCGTGGATCCGCCCGCGCCATAGGTGACGGATACGAAACGCGGCTCCAGCGGTGCCAGCGTCAGGATCGAATCCCAGAGCTTCTCTTCCATTTTTTCGCTCTTGGGCGGGAAGAATTCGAAGCTGATCTCCGCATCGCCCGGAAGGCCTGCGAACAACGGCTCCCCGGTGGCGAACTGCGCCTCGTTCAACTGCGCAACCGATAGCGTCATGCCGCTTTCTTCCTCTGCTTTGGGTTGGCGCGTTTTTCGCTGCCAAGTTTGTCGTTCGAGGCGCGCGGATGCGCCTCGGCCGGGCCCGCCTTGCGGCAAAGCCAGATCTTCACATCCAGCGTATCGCCTTCCAGCGTTTCGCGCCGCTCCGTGGTCAGCCCCTCGGCATCGAACCACTGCGCCATGGCACCGTCCGAAAAGCCCAGCCGGGCATGAGCGTGTGCGCCGCGCAGTTCCTCGCGGTCGTGCGGAGCGAAATCGACGATCATCAGGCGCCCTCCCGGTGCCAGCACACGCGCGGCCTCCGCAATCACTCGCTCGGGCGCTTGCGCATAATGCAGGACCAGATGGCAGACGATCATGTCCGCGCTGGCATCGGCAACGGGCAGCGCGGCGATATCGCCCTGCAACAGCTCTGCCTGCAACGCGTCGTCCAGCTTGGCACGGGCGAGGCGCAGCATGTCCGGGCTGCGATCGATGCCGCAGCTGCTGCTGGCGCGCGGACCGAACAGCTCGATCATCCGGCCGGTGCCGGTGCCGATATCGATCAAGCGGCCCACCGCGCCGCCGCCGACCATCGCCAACATCGTCGCTTCCACCTCCCGCTCGGGAACGTGGAGCGACCGAATCTCGTCCCATTTGTCGGCCTGCGCGGCGAAATAGGCCTCGGCATTGCGGGTGCGTTCCGCGCGGACTTCGGTAAGGCGCCGGCGATCCTCCACCGCCATGGCATCCTCGCGCGTGCCGCAATCCTCCACCAGCAGCCGCAATCCGGGCAGCGCGGCGGATGTGCCGGGGCGCAGGAACGTCCAGCTGCCCTCGCGCCGCCGCTCGGCCAGTCCGGCATCGCACAGGATGCGGATATGGCGGCTGGCGCGCGGCTGGCTCTGCTCCAGGATCTGCGCGATCTCGCCCACCGCCAGCTCCGTCTCCAGAATCAGGAGCATGATGCGAATGCGGCTGTCGTCGGCCAATGCGCGCATGATCGCGGGCAGATCGCGATCGCTTCCGCCGGAATCGGCGGGCGTAGAGGCGGCGGATGAAGTCATCTGGACCCCGCATATAAAGTTTTCTTTATATGCGGTCAATCGCGCTGCGAGCCGCGCCTTCCGCTTGCCTGCACCGGTGCCGGTGTCTTAGACCGCGTGGCGATGAACGGCGCGCAGCGCCAGATGCCACGAAAAGGTTCTAGTCCCATGAAGAAACTTCTCCTCTCCGCGCTTCTCTCCGGTTCGATCGGCCTGGCCGCATGCTCGGACAAGAAGGAAGAGGCCCCCCAGAGCGAAGAGGTCGCGGTCGATGCCACCGATGCCGCGCCCGTCGACATGGCCGGCGATGCGGTTGCCGGAGCCGAATCGGATGCCGATGCCATGGGTGAGATGAACGCCGATGCGATGAGCGAAGGCGAATCGGGCACGGCAACGCCGATGGCGACGACCACGCCCGCCGCGGAATAAGCGGCCACATGCACCGCGCCTGGCCGATCATGCTGCTGCCGGCCTTCGTCTTGGCGTTGGCCGCCTGCGGGCCGAAAGAGACCGATCCCGGCCCCGGCGGCGTAACGGTGGGCGAGGCCCGCGCGCTCGGTGAGGCGGCGGAAATGCTCGACAGCCGCACCGAACCGCCGCCTTTGCCCGCGCCCAGCCCGACGGCGCAGGCGAGCGGGGAAACGCCAGCG
The DNA here is from genome assembly GCA_042090735.1 of Novosphingopyxis sp. Classification (GTDB taxonomy): domain Bacteria; phylum Pseudomonadota; class Alphaproteobacteria; order Sphingomonadales; family Sphingomonadaceae; genus Novosphingopyxis. The sequence goes on from JBELIU010000205.1 coordinate 4,607, forward strand.
AATTAGGGGCGAAGCAAGGGCCGGCTAAGCCGTTCTACATCCCGTGATAGCGCGCGACGGCACGCGTGACCGACTGCATCAACCGCATCCGTTCGGGGATGCTCGCAGTGGTATCGCCCAGCATCACGGCCACGGCATAGCGCGTGCCATCGGGCGCGGTCATGATGCCGATGTCGTTATAGCCCGTCGCGATCCCGCCCAGCTCCTGTCCGGTGCCGGTCTTGTGCAGAAATTCCCAACCATTCGGCACGCCGGCCTTCAGGCGATTGGGGCCGCTATGGGTGCGCTCCATCGTCTCCAGCATCAGCTGGGTCGATTCGGGGCTGAGCAGCTGCCCGCGCGCCAGCTTCCCCAGCGCATCGACGATCGCCTGCGGGCTGGCCCCGTCCATCGGATCGCGCAGATAGTCATAGAGCGCGGCGCGGCGCGTCTCGACCGGCAGTTCGGCTCGCGCGGCATAGAAACGGCGGCCGATCGCGTAATCCTGATTCCAGGTGAGCCCGGCGATCTTGGATTGCAGCAACCGCTCGCCCGGGCCGAAGCGGATCGCGCCCAGCCCCTTGTCGCGGATGAAGGCGTTTACCGCATCCGGCCCGCCCGCTTTCCA
>JBELIU010000206.1:0-5203 GCA_042090735.1 Novosphingopyxis sp.
GTTGTTTTTACAACATCAGCGTAGTCTAGCGTCGCCTGAATCGAAAGTACCAGACCTCGTGCCCCTGCCGCCGAGCCTTGGCCTCGTAGCGAGTCTCGGGCCAGCCGCCCGGACGCGTCAGGAAGTCATTCGGACTTTGGCACAACCATTCGAAATCGGTGCGGTCCTTCATCACCGACAGCGCATGGCGCAGATAAACCGGGTGGTCCGTGCCGAAGCGAAACTCGCCATTGGGCTTCAGTTTCGCCGCGATCATGTCGACCGGCCCCTTGTTCATCATCCGCCGCTTGGCGTGCCTGGCTTTCGGCCAAGGGTCCGGATGCAGCAGATAGACAAAGCTCAGCGAGCCGTCGGGGACGCGGGCGAGCACTTCGATCGCATCGCCATTGTGCAGGCGCACATTGGGCAGGCCGCGCTCCTCGATCTGCACCAGCGCGCTGGCGACGCCGTTCACGAACGGCTCGGCGCCGACGAACACATGATCCGGCAGCATGTCCGCGCGCTCGATCATATGCTCGCCCGAGCCGAAGCCGATCTCGAAATGCAGCGGCCGGTCCATACCGGTGAGGTTGCGCGCCGTCACCGCGCCCTCTTCCGGCACGGCGATCTGCGGCAGCAGCTGATCGATCAGCCGCTGCTGCCGCTCACGCAAGGGTTTGCCCTTGGACCGGCCGTAAAGCCGGTTCAGCGTCGTCGGATCGCCTTCCTTATAAGCCGTCATCGCAAAAAGTCAGAATTCCGCCTTCAGCTTGTCGGCGAGGTCGGTCTTTTCCCACGGGAACAGGTCGCCCGTCACATCGCGGCCGAAATGGCCGTAGGCGGCGCTGGGGCGGTAGATCGGCTTGTTGAGGCCCAGATGCGTGCGGATGCCGCGCGGGGTGAGACGTACCAGCTGCGGCAGCAGGGTCTCCAGCTTCGCCGGGTCGACCTCACCCGTATTGTGCATATCGACATAAACCGACAGCGGCTCGGCCACGCCGATGGCATAGCTCAGCTGAATGGTGCAGCGCTTGGCCAGCCCCGCGGCGACGACGTTCTTCGCCAAATACCGCGTAATATACGCCGCCGACCGATCGACCTTGGTGGGGTCCTTGCCGCTGAACGCGCCGCCGCCGTGCGGGGCAGCGCCGCCATAGGTGTCGACGATGATTTTGCGGCCCGTCAGCCCCGCATCACCATCCGGACCGCCGATTTCGAAGCGGCCGGTAGGGTTGACGTGGATCACCGTCTCGTCGCTGACGAACCCATCCGGCAGCACATCCGCGAAGACGGAGCGGACATAATCGTTCAGCTTGCCATATTTCTCGGCATCGCCCTCGCCATCGTGGAAATAATAACCCGGCGCGTGCTGGGTGGAGACGACCAGCGCCTCAGCGCCGACCGGCTTGCCGTCCACATAGCGCAGCGTCACCTGGCTCTTGCTGTCGGGCTCCAGAAAGTCCGCCGCCCCAGACTTACGGTCGTCCGCCATGCGCGCCAAAATCTTGTGCGAATAATCGAGCGTCGCCGGCATCAGATCCGGCGTCTCGTCACAGGCGAAGCCGAACATGATGCCCTGATCGCCCGCGCCTTCGTCCTTGTTGTCCTTGGCATCGACGCCCTGCGCGATCTCGCTCGACTGGCCATGGAGGTAGTTCTGCAGCTCCAGCGTTTCCCAGTGGAAACCGTCCTGTTCGTAGCCGATGTCTTTCACCGTGCCGCGCACCGCCTCTTCGATCTTGGCCACGGCACCGGGTGCCCAGCCGCCCGTCGCGGCATGATCCTTGGCGTCATAAAGCGGCTTGCAGCGGATTTCGCCGGCCAGAACCACGCGGTTGGTGGTGGTGAGCGTTTCGCAGGCCACACGCGATTCGGGATCGTTGGACAACATCAGATCGACAATGGCATCGGACACCTGATCCGCCACCTTGTCGGGATGCCCTTCGCTAACGCTTTCGGACGTAAAGATATAATCGCTGCGCATGGGGAGACGTCCCTTCCGGAAATCAGGTGATATAAAGAAAGCTTTATATGCGCCTTAGCGACGTGCCCGCGCGCTTGCAATGCCGAGCGCGACGAGCAGTACGCCGCACAGGATGGCAAGCCAGTTGCCGAAGCGCGCGAACCATGTGGGTGCAAGCGGCGGAGGCAGAAGCGCATCGATCCGCGCCTCTTTTCCTGTCGCCAGCGAAGCCAGCACTCGCCCGTCCGCATCCACCAGTGCGCTGATCCCGGTGGTGGTGGAGCGCACCAGCGGCAGCCCTTCCTCGATGGCCCGCAGCCGCGCTTGCTTCAGATGCTGCGGCGGCCCCCAGGTGCCGAACCAGCCGTCATTGGATGGGTTGAACAGGAAGGCGGGCCGATCGCCCGCGTCCACCACATGGCCGGAAAAAACGATCTCATAACAGATTTGCACGCCCATTTTGGGATCGCCGGACAGGCTGATCGAGCGCGGCCCCGGCCCCGGATCGAAATCGATCGAGCCCGCCACCAGCCGCGAGAGGCCGAGCGGCTGCAGCAGCGAGCGCATCGGCAGATATTCGCCATAGGGCACCAGATGCGCCTTGGCGTAGCTGCCCTCGATCGTGCCGGAAGGACCGATCACGGTGACGACATTTCTGGCACCGGTGAGGCCGGATGTGCCGAGCTCCAGATCCTGCGCTCCGGTGATAAGCCGCCCGCCCGGCACGATCGTCGCGATCCGCGCGCGCGCCAGCTCGGCAGAGGCGCCGTAGGTCGTGTCCATATAATAGCGGCGCGGATAACCGCTTTCGAGATAATCGGGGATCGCGCCTTCGGGCCAGAATACCATGTCGAACGGCGCTTCGCCCGCTCCGGGTTTCGACAATCGCGCGAGCCGCTGGAAAAACTCTTCATACCGGCGCGGATCGTTTGCGATGTCCTGTCCGATATTGGGCTGCACGATCGCGATATGCGGGGCCTCGGCCGGCAGCGGATCGCTGAAGGCATCTTTCGGCAGGAACGCGGCAAGCAGCATGACGAGGCTTGCCGCGCCGAATGCCACGAACCGCCGATCGCGCATTCTGACCATGCCGATCAGTGCCAGCGCACCCGGCACGATCAACAGCAGGCCGGAAAAACCGTAGGTGCCTAGGAAACGCGTACCGTGCGGCAGGAGACCGTAATCGACGGTGAGGCTGGAGACCGGATTCCATGGAAAGCCGGTGAACAGCCAGCCGCGGATCCACTCGGTCAGCGTCCACATCCCGGCAAAGCACAGCACCAGCGCAATTGGCCTCCCCCGTGCGAGCCACCAAGCGGCCAGAGCGGCCAGACCCGGATAGACCGCCAGGTAGATCGAGAGCAGAACCACCGCGATCCAGCCTAGCCAGGCCGGCATCTCCGCCTGATAGGTGAAGGCGGTGGCAATCCAGTTGAGGCCGACCACGAACTGCGTCAGCCCGAACAGCCAGCCGATCAGGAAAATGCGCCGCCGGCCCTCGGCCAGCATCAGCAGCCGGATCAGCAAGGCAAAGCCGATCACGGGGATCAGCAAAAAGGTGAAGGAGGGCGCGAAGCCCCAAGCGGCGAGAATCCCGGCAAGCGCCGCCAATAAAAAGGGGCGGCGTGCCATCAGGCGATCGGCTGCGGTGTTTGCGCTCTGCATAGTTGCCGCCTCTGCCTCCATCCCGAAGCCGCTGGCAAGTCGATTCGCCTGTGCGAGGCGCAGCCTCTGCCGCCGTGATGATGCGAGCGGCGCGCTCTTGCGTTATCCCGGTGGAGAAAGCCCATCGGACGCGATTCGTTTAGGGCAAGACAGGAGAGACACTCATGAAAGCCCTATTGCTGGCGCTGCCGCTGTTCGGCATTGCCGCCCCCGCCTGCGCCGAAACCATCCTTGCCGGCAACCTGATCACCGATGCGGCTTCGGATCCGATGGGCCCGGCGACCATCGTGGTGGAAGAAGGCAGGATCGTCTCGATCACCCGCGGCATCGATCGCACCGCCACCGGCGCGGACGTTATCGACCTCAGCGATAAGACGGTGCTGCCCGGCCTCATCGACACGCATGTCCACCTGACCGGCGATCCGGGCGGCGATTTCTGGAAGGAAGCGGTGGAGCCTGCCGAATGGGGCGTGGTCGTGGGCGTGAAGAACGCTGCCAAGACGGTGCGCGCGGGCTTCACCACCGTGCGCGACGTCGGATCGTCCGAAGAGAGCGCGTTCGTGCTACGCCGCGGCACGGCGGAAGGGCTGATCGAGGGGCCCCGCATCCTCGCCTCCGGTCCGGCGCTGTCGATCGTCGGCGGGCATGGCGACGTCAGCGGCTTCACACCGGAGGTGAACCTGCTGCTCGATCCCGGCTTTACCTGCACCGGCGCGGTGGAGTGCGCCGAAAAGGTGCGGCTCGCCAGCCAGAACGGCTCCGATGTCATCAAGATCACAGCGACCGGCGGGGTCCTTAGCCAGCAGGGCCGCGGGCTGGGCGCGCATTTCTCGCAGGAGGAGATGCGCTCCATCGTCGATACCGCGCATTCGCTCGGCCTAAAAGTCGCCGCCCACGCCCATGGCGCGCGCGGCATCGAGGCGGCGGCGCGCGCAGGGATCGATTCGGTGGAGCACGGCACCTTCGCCGATGAAGCCGCCCTCACCGTCATGAAGGAAAAGGGCACCTATATGGTCCCCACCCTGCTCGCCTTTCGCGGCGTATCCGAAGGCCTGGACAAGGGCGTCTACACGCCGGTTGTGGAACAGAAGATCCGCATGACGTTGGAGCAGGTGGGCAAGGCGATGGCCGGGGCCAAGCGGCTCGGCGTGCCGATCGCGTTCGGCACCGATGCGGGTGTGTTCGCGCATGGCCGCAATGCCGAGGAGTTCGAAATGATGGTGGATGCGGGCATGACCCCGCGTGAGGCGCTGGCGAGCGCCACCACCGTCGCCGCCCGCCTGCTCGACATGGAAAGTCAGATCGGCCGGATCGCGCCGGGTTATTCGGCGGACATCATCGCAGTGAACGGCAATCCGCTGGAGGATGCCCGCGCGCTGCAGAATGTCGACTGGGTGATGGTGCGCGGCCAGGTGGTGAAGTGACCGAAGCCGAGCCCGCCGCCGTCCGCAGCGACATCGACGGTCCGATCGTCACCATCACCATCGATCGGCCGGACAAACGCAACGCCGTCGACGGCCCCACCGCCCGCGCGCTGCGCGAGGCGTTCGAGGCGTTCGAGGCGGACGATGCGCTGGCCGTCGCAGTCCTCACCGG
>JBELIU010000008.1:0-5100 GCA_042090735.1 Novosphingopyxis sp.
ACAGCGCGGGATCGGGAAAGACGTCGACGATCGCGTGGACGGCGCACGATCTCGTCAAGCTCCGGCAGGACGATGGCACGCCCATTTTCGATGCCGCCATCATCGTCACCGACCGAAACGTCCTCGACAGCCAGTTGCAGGACGCCGTCCAGCAGATCGACCATCAGACTGGCCTCATCGCAGCGATCGACCGGGACAAGAGTTCGAAGTCGAAGAGCCAGCAACTAACCGATGCCCTACTCAAAGGGGTGCCGATCATCGTTGTGACGATCCAGACCTTCCCCTATGCGATGGAAGCGATCCTGACGGAGAAGTCGCTCAAGGAGAAGAACTTCGCAGTCATCATCGACGAGGCCCACACCTCGCAGACTGGCACCACCGCTTCAAAGCTCCAGGCGACGCTCGCGCTCAGCTCCAAGAAAGCGATGGACCAGATGACGGTTGAGGACCTGCTGACCGAGATCCAGAATTCCCGCTCCCGGCCGAAGAACATCTCGCAGTTCGCCTTCACCGCGACGCCCAAGCATTCGACGTTGATGTTATTCGGCAGGCCTGCCGATCCTTCCAGGCCAGCGTCCGACGAGAACAAGCCGGAGTCCTTCCACCGCTACTCGATGCGCCAAGCGATCGACGAGGGGTTCATCATGGACGTGCTGGAGGGCTACATCCCCTACAAGACGGCGTTCAACCTCGGCAAGGATATGGTCGATGCGAAGCGTGTCGACGGGAAAGCTGCCAAGCGGGCTCTGGCCAAGTGGATGTCGCTTCACCCAACGAACGTGACCCAGAAGGTTCAGTTCATCATGGAGCATTTCGCCAAGAACGTCGCAGACCTGTTAGAAGGCAAAGCGAAGGCGATGGTCGTGACGAGCTCTCGCGCCGCGGCCGTTCGATACAAGAAGGCCTTCGACGCGTTCATCGATAAGCATCCGCAATACGCTGACATCCATACGCTGGTCGCGTTCTCAGGCCAGCTGACGGGCAAGGAGGTCATGCACGCGGATGACACCCCACAGTCCGCCGATCCGTTCATCGTCGACGAAGATGCAATCTTCAGCGAGGACACCATGAACCCGGCAATCAGGGGTCAAGACCTGCGGCACGCGTTCGATCGTCCTGAATACCGTGTCATGCTGGTCGCCAACAAGTTCCAGACTGGCTTCGATCAGCCGAAGCTCGTCGCCATGTATATCGACAAGAAGATCGCGAACGAGGTGGAGATCGTGCAGACGTTCTCGCGCCTCAACCGAATGTTTCCCGGCAAAGATCGCACCTTCGTCATCGATTTCGTGAACGACCCGGTTGCTGTGCGGGCGGCATTTGCCCAATACGATGAAGGAGCGCGAATCGAGGAGATTCAGGATCTCAACGTCATCTACGAGATGCGGGATCAGCTCGACGAAGCCGGCATCTACAACGACGCCCATCTGGCGGTATTCAAGGATGCCCGCTTCCGAACCGCCCAGGCGATCACGGCTGATGAATCCGCGCAGCACAAGGTCTTATTTGCGGCTACCCAAGAGCCGACGGACACCTACAACGAGTTGCTGAATGAAAACCGGAAAGAGGTGCAGGCGGCGGAGGCTGAATACCAGAAGGCGAAGGAAAAGGGTAACGAAGACGGACAGAAGGCCGCCGATCATCGTCGCGAACTCGCTTCTACGCAGATCGGTAGGCTGACCGACTTCAAGGCAGGTCTCGCAAGATTCGCTCGAACTTATGCCTACATCTCCCAGCTCGTCGAACTCGGCGACCCGGAACTGGAGAACTTCGCAACCTTCGCCAAGCTTCTGTCCAAAAGGCTTGATGGGGTGGCACCCGAAGCGGTCGATCTCCGCGGCATCACCCTGACCGGCTACGACATCAAGGATAGAGAAGATACCGGCGGTGGCCCCTTCACTCCAGAAGAGACTCCGGTGCTCAAGCCCGTCGGGGCAGGTGGATCGCCTGCACCAGGAAGCAAGCCGGTCTACCTAGAAGAGATCATCAAGCGGTTGAATAGCCTCTTCGGCGAGGCTGCACCCCTTCGTGACCAGGCCCATTTCGTCAATCAGATCGCGTCGATCGCCCAAGAGAACGACATTGTGATGGCGCAAGTCGGCCAAAGCGACAAGCAACTGGCCATGAAAGGTAATCTGCCCGGATCCGTTCAGAACGCAGTAGTCCGATCCCTAAGGTCTAATAAGAGCCTAGCTTCCCTGTTATTGAAGGAAGACCGGCAGGCGATGGGGATTCTGACCAACATCATCTACGACATCCTGAAGTCCGGTGAGAAACTGGATGTTGATGCGTTCGCTCCAGATTGAGGTCGGAACAAAATGAGCGGCTCATACGAACCGGACTTCTACTGTGGAGTTCTTGATAGCTGGATTTCGCTCGATGCAATCAGCGATAATCGTATGCGAGACGAAGAGAATGAATGGAAAGAAGAGCAGCGTTCGATAAAATTCGATGACCTAGGCGCCATCGAACTGCTCGCCGGGAAGCGGCTGAGTTCCTCCTCGCTCATCGCGTCGAAGCTACAGCCCGACGATTGGGAATGGGCCATACACGAAAGCAAGAAGGCGTTCGACGGGATCGGCGTGGAAGACACCGAGAAACACCTGCTGACTTCGCTGCTTGCTATCGGGAAGTCCTACTCAATCGCGAGGTATGCACATTGGGAAAGAATTTCCCGTCCTTCCGCACTGGCGGCCAGCCTCCCTCTCGGATTGAATGCGCTATTGAGCCAATACTTGCTGGGACAAGGTCTTCACGCGGTGGAGAACAGGTCGACCTTGGTGCGCGATCATCTCCACCAAGCAAATATCCAGTGCGATCAGATTGCCTACATCAGGACGCGACCCATCCAGAAGCTTATCCATGAGCTAGAGGTGATGCGAAACGTTAAGGGACAGACGGTTTCTATCGACCGTGAAGCAACTCGATCAATGCTGTCGCTGACAAGACTGCATTTTTCTGTATCGGAAATGCGGTTCGAAAGCTTTCTTGAGTGGGCAGAATTGGCTGAAAGGTATGACAAGGCACGAAGGTTGGCCATGTCAGGTGAGCTAACGGTCGTTAGACGTGGCGGGAATGTCCCGAACTGGGCCTTGCGTCATCTCCGCCCCCTGGTGGACTTCTGCCCCATCGCCGTTCGCCATTCATTTGAGCGAGCGAAACATCATGCAGCTAATGGAATGGCATTGACGACCGACATCGCCATCAATGAACTCGCACTGGCAAAGTGTGGCATAATCCTAATGCGCAGAAGCCGCTGATATGGGCGATGTCCAGTGGCACTAACCTATCGATATCACCGACCCTTGATGGATGCGCAGCACAAGCGTGCAGGGGTTCCCGTTCTGCTCCGCAAAAGGCGTAGACCAAGAGCGAACCATTCGATTTACTATCTCGCCGCGGACAGCCGTTCGATTACGGACGACCGGGGAACTCGTCCCATAGAAGACTACGATCCGCAGACGAGTGAAAGCTATGTGTTGACCAGACGAGAGGCGGACCTTGTCGCTCTGGCAAATCCAGGCGTCCGGCCGCCACGAGCCCTTGAGGATATCCATGCCTGGCTGCCAGAGTGTGCTTACATCCCCAACTCGGTGCAGGGTTACCGCTCATTGCGTCGGACCCTAGATCGATATTCTCAGCACTTTTTCGAACCAGGCACTTTTTGCGACGAAAAGTGGAATACCATCTGCAATTCGCTCCGGCGCAAGACGTCCTGGGATGAGCGGTTCTACTCCGCTTGGCATTCGCCAATCCAAGACGCCTTCGTCCTAGAAGAAAAAAGAGAGGGGCGGAATGTCATCGCCCTCGACATCAACTCAATGTATTCTGCCTGTCTTCAGCATGATATCCCTCACCCCGCTCATATGAAGCATTGCGTAATCGAAAGCCTCTACGAGACTGAGACGAGCCTTCGCATGGGCCTCTACCGATGCAAGCTCGAAGGCCCCAAGACCTTGTTCATTCAAGATCACAACCCCTTCACGACGTTCTACAACGGCAAGCGAATGCGAGCCGACCTGTCGGAGCCCCTGCAGATTGACCTGAATGAATTCGAGGTCGCGTATTTCAGCGCACACTTCCAGACGATCTACATCATCGATGCGGTCGTTTCCGAAAAAGAGGTGAGCCACCCCTTGGCGAAGGAGGCGCGTCGGTCCTTCGCGCGTAGAAGGCATTTCAAAGCCCAAGCGAACCCGGCACTAGCGAACAGGGAAAAGCTCGCTGCCACCTTCCTTGCCTCATGCTCCAGTCGTCCTCCGAAGGTTACCCGTTGCTTCAAAGACGAGGAGGACGCGTTCCGCCATCTTGAGAACGCCTTGGGGTTCGCCCCTCCCAACGACGAGCCTTTCGCATCGGTAGAAGAATGGCTGATGAAGCATCCGAAGTTCGCGATGAAGCGAGGCGACGGCTTCGTCAAAATCACGCACCCCGAACCGGCCTCACCAAATGCCTGCCACATGCTCAATCAGCGAGTGGTCGCGCACGGCAGGATCCTCGTTCTGCAGCTTATGGAATACGTCCTATCGTTGGATGCCGATATCCAGATCTGCTATTCGAACATCGACTCCGTGCATTTCAGTCTGCCCAGCGCGCGTCTACCTAATGTCCTCAAACAGCTGAACGCCAAGGCCACCGACCAGATGGGCTCGTTCAAGGTTGAAGCCATAACTGCGAGCGGACTCTGGCTCGAGCCCGGGCGGTATTGGCTCTATGGAGACAAAGTCGAAAAGTTTCGCAATCGGAGTGTCTCCTCGGTTCGAGACCCTTTCAGAAGCTCATCCTTCCATCTGATTTCGCGCGAACTGGGGGAGCTCCATGTGCCCATGGTCATGCTCATGCGGATGGAAAGGTCGATGTCGAACTTGCGAGCACTGAGAACGAGGTATGATGGCCTCGAGGTTCAAGAGCTAATCAAGATCAACGATATGACCGAATTTTGCGGATATATGGCCGAAGTCGATCAAAAGGGCAGGAGCGCAGCCAACCGACGGATTGAGGCATTTACGGCATTACGTGATCGCCTGGAAATTCCCTGTCATGCTGCCTCCATGACGGGAAAATGATCAGCCATAAAGTGGCGCGGAGCGCCCCAGATCG
>JBELIU010000008.1:5110-26859 GCA_042090735.1 Novosphingopyxis sp.
AGGGGCGAGTTCGAAAGAACACTTCCAGCAGGAACTCTTGCGAGAGGCAGATCCTACCATTCCATCCTACTCTCGGATGATTGAAACCGGAAGCGGGAAAGGCCCTGTCGTTCCGCTGCTTCAGAACGACAGGGCGCACCCGACATTGAGTGGCATGTTAATGCCCCCGGTAGGGGCGAGTTCGAAAGAACACTACCAGCAGATCAAGGAGCAGCTCTGCCAAATTGTTGTAGGATAGAATACTTTCGACACCAACTCGCGCTGAATGCCATGCGAGAGTGCGCTAATCCGATTACGCTGGAAGAGGCAGGGCCAGCGTGGAGCCATCCATTATCGCGCAGCGCTGGACCTGCCATTGTGCAATGCTCGCAGGTTAAGCCATGGACCCATCGCTCTGCGATGGGCTCGCTCGACATCTTGATGGAAACGAGTTACATGGCCACGAAGGACGAATTCTGTAGGGCGCTGATTTATCTCGGAAATTGCTGAGTTACAGCGCTAGTTACAGCGGGGTCCCCGTGATTCCCGTTCTGAGGCGCGTTCATCTTTATCAAACGAGACCGAAAGCCCCGCCCGAAAAGCGGGGCTTTTCTTTTGCATAGCTATTCAGGGTCGAAAGCCGGGAGCCTTCGGCCCATTTCGCGCGCTGTAACGCCAGCGGGCGCGGCCGGACCGGGAGAGCCGTCGCATAGGCCCGCTCAGCCAAGGAAAGATGTCATGACCGCCAGCGATCCCGGCGCCGGTAAGCGCGCCCTCATCCTCTTCGCGCTCGCCCTCGGCGGGTTCGCGATCGGCTCCACCGAATTTTCGGCGATGAGCCTGCTTCCCTTCTACGCGCGCGAACTGGGGCTGTCGGAGCCCGTCGCCGCGCACGCGATCAGCGCCTATGCGCTTGGCGTGGTGGCCGGCGCGCCGCTGCTCGCTTTCCTGGGTGCAGGGCTGCCGCGCCGTCGGCTGCTCGTGGGGCTGATGATCGCGATTGCCGCGGGCAATGCACTCACCGTCTGGGCGCCCACTTATGGTTGGCTGCTCGCATCGCGTTTCGTCAGCGGGCTGCCGCATGGCGCCTATTTCGGCGTCGCGGCGCTTATGGCGGCCTCCGTCATGCCGAACAGGCGCGCGCAATCGGTGGCGCTGGTGATGCTGGGTCTGACGCTGGCCACCATCATCGGCTCCCCTGCGGCGAACTTCATCGGCCTCACTATCGGCTGGCGCTGGGGCTTTGCCATCGTCGTTGTCCTCGCTTTGCTGACGGCGCTGTCGGTACAGTTGTTCGCGCCGCTGCAGCGCCCCGAACAGGGCCGCGATCCGAAAAGCGAGCTGTCCGCGCTGGCGAACACGCAGGTGTGGCTGACGCTCGGCGCGGGCGCCATCGGATTTGGCGGCATGTTCGCGGTCTACAGCTTCATCGCGCCGTTGATGACCGAGGGGATGGGTGTCTCCGCGGATATGGTCCCCGTCATCCTCGTCGTCTTCGGCGTCGGCATGACGGTCGGCAATCTGGGCGCGGGCTGGCTGGCGGACCGGGCGATGAAGCGCACCGCGGTCGGCCTGCTCGTCTGGAGCGCGATCTGTGCTGGCCGCGCTGCCGCTGATGACCGGCAATCTGGTGCTGCTCGGTATCGGCTGCTTTGCCATCGCGCTGGGCGGGGGGCTCGGCCCGGTGCTGCAGACGCGGCTGATGGATGTCGCGGGGGAGGCGCAGACGCTCGCCGCCTCTTTGCACCACGCCGCCTTCAACGCCGCCAATGCGCTGGGTCCGTTCCTTGCGGGCGCGGCGATCACCGCGGGCTATGGCTGGACGGCGTCCGGCTGGGTCGGCAGCCTGCTCGCGCTGGGCGGCCTGGCGATCCTGCTCGTGTCTTTCTGGCTGGAGCGGCGGCGCGGGTCTGCGGATATCCCGCCAGAGCTTTGCCCTGCGGAGTAGGCGCGCCCCTGCGCCCGTGATAACGCAGCCGGCATGACCGCCCTTGCTTCCATCGCCGCCGTCGTTCTGATCCTGCTGGGGATCGTCCTCGTCGGCGGCTCCGCCATTCGCAGGCCGCGCGCGGGCGGCGTTGCGGCACCCGGAACATTCGATCGCAATGTGGTGGTGATCGGCGCGGGATCGGCAGGCCTCACCGCCGCCTATCTTGCAGCCAAGGCCGGGGCGAAGGTCTCGCTGGTCGAAGCCCGGGAGATGGGCGGCGATTGCCTCAACACCGGATGCGTGCCGTCCAAGGCGCTGATCCGCAGCGCCCGCGCCGCCGCCGCGATGCGGGACGCGGGCCGTTACGGATTGACGTCTGCCGAGCTGCGGCCGGACTTTGCCCGCGTGATGGCGCGCGTGCGGCAGGTGATCCGCGACATTGCGCCGCATGACAGCGTGGAGACGTTCACTGGCTACGGCGTCGACGTGATCCCCGGATATGCGCGGTTCGTGGACCCGTGGACGGTGGAGATCACGCTGAATGCGGGCGGCACCCGGTGACTCACCGCGCGGCACTTCGTCGTCGCAACCGGGTCCGAACCGGTGGTGCCCAGGATCGAAGGGATCGAGCAGAGCGGCTATCTCACAAGTGAAACGCTGTGGGACGCGATGGGCGAGCGGGCGCTTGTGCCCGATCGATTCGTCATCGTCGGCGGCGGGCCAATCGGCTGCGAGCTGGCGCAAAGCTTCCAGCGCCTTGGCTCGCAGGTCACGATCGTGGAGCAGTCCGGCCGTCTAATGGGGCAGGAAGATGCCGATGCCGCCGCGCTGCTGCGCCAAGCGCTGGAGGCGGACGGTGTGCGGGTGCTGACGGGCCATGAGGCCAAGCGGTTCGCGCTGGATGGCGAAGGCCGCCACCTCGTCGCCAAGGGGCCGGATGGCGAAACGCGGCTCACCTATGAGGCGCGCCTGTCGGGCTATGGGCTGGAAGACATTGGCGTCGATACCGATCGCACCATCGTGACAGACGGGCGGCTGTCCAGCTCGCTCCCCCATATCTTTGCGGCGGGCGATGTGGCGGGGCCGTTCCAGTTCACCCATGCCGCCGGCTATCAGGGGCTAAAGGCGGGCTACAGCGCGCTGTTCGCCCCGCTCTACAGCCCGAAAGCCGCCGATCCGGTGATGCCGCGCGCCACCTATACCTCGCCCGAGGTTGCCAGCGTCGGCCTGAACGAGGCGAGCGCGACGGAGCAGGGGATCGCCTATGAGGTCACCCGTTTCGAGATGGCCGAGCTGGAACGCGCCGTGGCCGAGGGCGAGACGACCGGGTTCGTCAAAGTGCTGACCAAGCCCGGCAAGGACGAGATTCTGGGCGCGGTGGTTGCCGGATCGCACGCGGCGGAAATCCTGACGAGCTTCACCCTCGCCATGACGCACGGGCTGACGCTGGCGAAGCTGATGGAGACGATCTACCCCTATCCCAGCTGGGCCGAGGCGGCGAAGCTGGCGGCGCAGGAACATGGCCTTGCGCATGTGTCGGAGAAGCTGATCGCGGTGGCGAGCCGCTATCTGCGCTGGCAGCGGGGGTAGCGCTGACACCCCTGACACCGTTCGGGCTGAGCTTGTCGAAGCCCCGTTTTTTTTTGCCCTTGGTGCCCATTCGCCAGAACTGCGGCCCTTCGACAGGCTCAGGGCGAACGGTGTGTGGAACGGGGAAGTTCAGCTCTTCCCCTTGCCCTCCAGCAGCGCCTTGAGGCCGGACAGCGCGCCCTTCGGCTCCACCTCGTCCTCGCTGATTACGCCGGCTTCGGCCAGCGCTTCCGCCGCGCCGGCGGAGCGGGGATAGGGATCGAGCGCCAGGCCGAAGCTCTGCGCCGCGGCCTCGCCAAGATCGACGGTACGCCCGTCGTGAAACAGCGAATCGAGTTCGTCCTCGCCCAGTTCCACCTCTTCCTCCGGATCGCTGCCCTTGGGTACCGGCACGAACAGCAGCGCGACGGGTTCGCGAATCGCAAACGGCACCGGATCGCCCGTCGCGATGCAGGCTTGCGTGCCAGCTGCGGCGATGGCTCCGGTCACGCGGACCTCGTCGCCCTTCCGCACCGCTTCCAGATCGGCGGTGAGGCTGTCGATCGTAAGGCAATCGAACCGCGTGGCGAGCGCCCCACGCTCAGCCTCATCGGTCTGGAGCGACACCTCGTAGGGACGTGATCCCAGTTCGCCGAGTTTGACGGGGTGGCTGAATTCGGGCGGCGTTTCGGGCTCTACCATGGGGCCCTCCCGCTCAGCAGGGCCGGGGTGGAAAGTTCGGCAAGGCTCGCGGCATGCGCGCGCATTTCCTGCGCGACATGGGCCACGCCCGTGTCCGGCGCGGCTTCCTCCCGAAAGATGTTGCGGCGGATCGCGGCGTCCAGCGTGATCTCCCCGCCAAAGGCCTTGCGATAGGCGCCGAGCCGCCCGCCGAGCGCGCTCATCATCTTGCCCATATGCTTGCCCACGCTGACATCGCCGATGCCCAACTGGCGCAGCTGCCCGTCCATGTCCTGCACGAACAGTTCGGTCAGCCACACGCTTTCCTGACGCGCCTCCTCTTCCGGCTCCAGCCTGAGGAGCACGAGCGACAGCACCGCGGCGATCATGTCGAATCGGCCGTCCATGGTGTCGGGAACCGCGCCGGCCTCATACCAATGCGGTTCGCGCGCGCGCGCGACGACCTGATCGTAGAGCGGCTGCATGGCGGTTGCGGGATCGGGCTTGCGTCCGAACATCCGCTGGATCCATCCCATCTGGCTTCGCTTTCCCCTGTATGCCCGTCATCGGCGTGGCTCGGATCGGCGGCGGCGCGTGGTTCATCGCGCGCTCATTCGCCCATTCCTAATGCTGGACGTCCATATTGCTATCGACCGCGCGAGATGCAATGGCGGCCCACGCAGTCGCATCCCAAGACGCCCGCGATCCGGGCCGGACCATATCGGAGTTTCCATGTCCGTCAAATTGCCCGCCAACATCCAGGCCCTGACGAAGCTGGGCGCGCTCGGCGCGCTCGTTCTGGGCGTTTCCGCCTGCGGCCAGCTGCAGGCGCATCGCGGTTATATTTTCGATCCCGTGCTGGCGAGTTCGGTTGCCGCGGGGGTGGACAACAAGGCCAGCGTGCAGGGCACGCTGGGCGATCCCACCTTCAAGAGCCAGTTCGGCGATGAAGAGTGGTATTATGTCTCGCGCAACACGCGCCAGCTGGCCTTTGCCGAGCCGCGGCCGACCGAGCAGACGATCCTCCACATCACCTTCGACGGCGCGGGCAATGTGACCGAGGTCGACCGCATGGGGCTGGAGCAGGTTGCCGACATCAACCCGGTTGGCGACAAGACCCCGACGCGCGGGCGTGAGCGCAGTTTCTTCCAGGAGCTGTTCGGCAATATCGGCGCAGTCGGCGCACCGGGCGTTCCGGGCGGCGCGGGCCCGAGCAACGATCCCACCAATCCGGGCGGTTGAGGCTGGCCGGCTGCGCTTTGGGCGCAGCAATCGGTTAGCCGCTCAACGCGCGGGGTTATTCCCGAAGAACATCGTCGCTCCTGCGAAGGCAGGAGCCTATCGCGCTTTGCGAACAGGAACTGTGCGCGGATGCAAGACGTCGCGATCGTTTGGCAGGCGGACTGAACCCCTGCCCGCGCAGCGGCGGCGCGGCTTGATGGCCCGCGTAATCGTGTTGATTGGTCGGCGCAGCGCAGAGCCTCCCGGCCCCGCGCCGCTCCCCGTCGAAAAACTTATTCCACCGTCCCTGCGGCGGCCAGTACGGCCAGCGTCACCAGTTCGGACGCGGTCGAGCTCATCGTGGCGATCTGAACCGGCTTTTCGATGCCCAGCAGCATCGGGCCGATGGTCCGGTCCCCGCCCAGCTCGCGCAGGATCTTGGCACTGAGGTTTGCCGATTGCAGGCCCGGCATGATGAGCACATTGGCCGGTTCGGACAGGCGCATGAAGGGATAGTTCTTCATGAGGTCCGGGTTCAGCGCCACGTCCGGCGGCATCTCGCCTTCATATTCGAAGGCGGCGCCGCGCTGATCGAGCAGCGTGATCGCACCGCGGATATTGTCGAGCCATTTGCCTTCCGGATTGCCGAAGGTGGAATAGCTGAGGAAGGCGACGCGCGGGTCCTGGCCCATGCGCTTGGCCACCTTGGCGGTTTCCTCCGCGATATGGGCGAGCATTTCCGGCGTGGGCCGCTCGTTCACCGTGGTATCGGCAATGAAGACGGTGTGGCTCTTGCCCACCATCACATGGATGCCGAACGGGTGCGCACCGGGCGAGGGATCGAGCACGCGGCGCACTTCGCGCAGCGACTGGCTGTAGGTCCGCGTGGTGCCGGTGATCATCGCATCGGCCTGGCCCAGCTTCAACAGCGCGGAGCCGAAGATGTTGCGATCCCGGTTCACCATGCGCTGCACGTCGCGCCGCAGATAGCCGCGCCGCTGGAGCCGCTCGTACAGCATCTCCACCATCGCCCCGACATGCGGGGATGACACACTGTTGTGAATTTCGAAGCTGCCGGGATTGTCCACGCCCATCTTGTGGAGCATGTCCACCACCGCCTTGTCGCGGCCGACCAGCACGGGAACGCCGTAACCGCCGTCGCGGAACTGGATGGCGGCGCGCAGCATCACCTCTTCTTCGGCTTCGGCGAAGATCACGCGCTTCGGCGCCTCGCGCGCATTCTCGTACACCTGGGTGAGCACCGAGATGGTAGGGTTGAGGCGCGCGCGCAGCGAGCGGCGATAGGCGTCCATGTCCTCGATCGGCTTCTGCGCGACACCCGAATCAATGGCCGCCTGCGCGACGGCGGAGGCGACCACTTCCATCAGTCGCGGATCGAACGGGGCGGGGATGATGTAATCGCGGCCGAACTTGTGCGCACGGCCGCCATAGGCATCGGCCACCTCCTCCGGCACCCGCTCGCGAGCCAGCTCGGCGATGGCGTGGGCCGCGGCGATTTTCATATCCTCGTTGATCGTGGTCGCACGCACGTCGAGCGCGCCGCGGAAGATGAACGGGAAGCCGAGCACATTGTTGACCTGGTTCGGATAATCGGACCGTCCGGTGGCGATGATCGCCTGCGGGCGCACTTCTCGCGCCAGCTCGGGCAGGATTTCCGGATCGGGATTGGCCATGGCGAAGATGATCGGATCTTCCGCCATCCGGTCGACCATTTCGGGTTTCAGCGCGCCGCCGGCGGACAGACCCAGGAACACGTCGGCCCCTTCCAGTGCTTCGGCGAGGCTGCGCGCCTCGGTTCTTACCGCATGGGCGGACTTCCACTGGTCCATGCTCTCGGTGCGGCCCTGATAGATGGGGCCCTGCCGGTCGCACATGATGACGTTTTCGTGCGGCACGCCCATCGCCTTGATCAGCTCGGTACAGGCGATGGCCGCGGCGCCCGCGCCGTTGCAGACCATCTTCACGTCTTTCAGCTTGCGTCCCGTCAGCATGCAGGCGTTGATAAGGCCCGCCGCCGCGATGATCGCGGTGCCGTGCTGATCGTCGTGGAAGACGGGAATGTTCATCCGCTCGCGCAGGGTTTGCTCGATGATGAAGCATTCCGGCGCGGCGATGTCTTCCAGGTTGATGCCGCCGAAGCTCGGCTCCATCAACTCGACAGCCTCGATGAAGCGGTCCGCATCCTCGGTCTTGATCTCGATATCGATCGAATCGACGTCGGCGAAGCGCTTGAACAGCACCGCCTTGCCTTCCATCACGGGCTTCGAAGCCAGTGCGCCCAGATTGCCGAGGCCCAGGATCGCGGTGCCGTTGGAAATGACGGCAACCAGATTGCCCTTCGCAGTCAGCTCATACGCCTTCCCCGGATCTTCGGCGATGGCCTTCACCGGCACGGCGACGCCGGGCGAATAAGCGAGGCTGAGGTCGCGCTGCGTGGCGACGGGCTTGGACGCGATGATCTCGATCTTGCCGGGGCGCCCCTGGCTGTGGAAGTTCAGCGCCTCGCGGTCTGAAAACTGGATCACGCTGTCGCTCATGTCGGGCCCTTTCTGATTGCAGCAACGGCCTAGACGCTAGGGCGAGGCGGTACAACGGGGGTAAGCCCCTAATTTCGCGCCTCCGCGGGGCTTCTGCATGGATCGCTGGCGATGGACCCCGCCCTTCGCTATCGAGCGCTCCATGGCCGGACCCACCCCGATGATGGAGCAGTATCAAGCGTTGAAGGCGCGCGCGGGCGACTGCCTGCTGTTCTACCGCATGGGCGATTTCTTCGAGCTGTTCTTCGACGATGCGAAGGCCGCCGCCGAAACGCTGGACATCGCGCTGACATCGCGCGGGGTGAGCGAGGGCGAACCGATCCCGATGTGCGGCGTGCCGGTGCACAGCGCGGACGCCTATCTGGCGCGGCTCATCAAGGCGGGCCACCGCGTCGCCATTGCCGAGCAGACCGAGACGCCGGAACAGGCCAAGAAACGCGCCAGGGACGAAGGCCGCGGCTCCAAGGCGCTGGTGGCGCGCGAGATCGTGCGCTTCGTCACCGCGGGCACGCTGACCGAGGACAGCCTGCTCGATGCGCGGTCCGACAATATGCTCGTGGCCCTCGCGGAGGCGCACGGGCGGATCGGCATCGCCGCGGCGGACATATCGAGCGGGCGGTTCGAGCTGATGGCGTGCGAGCGCGTTTCGCTGGAGACGGAGCTGGCGCGGCTGCGGCCCAGCGAGATCGTCTGTTCGGGCCGCCTAGACGGCGCGCCCGCAGGCAGCATCGCCCACAACCCCGCCGCGTTCGACAGCGAGAGCGGGGCGAAGCGCCTGCGCGAACTGTACGGCGTCGCGACGCTGGACGGCCTTGGCGATTTCGGGCGGGCGGAGCTTGCCGCCGCCGGGGGCCTCGTCGCCTATCTGACGCACAGCGCACAAGGGGCTGCGCTGCCTTATCTCGCACCGCCGCGCGCGCAGCGCGACAGCGACCATCTGGGGCTCGATCAGGCAACGCGCGAGAGTTTGGAGATCGTCGCGGCGCAGGGCGGCGGACGGCGTGGCAGCCTGCTGCACGATGTCGACCGCACGGTGACGGGTGCGGGCGCGCGGCTGCTCGCGCGAGATCTCGCCGCCCCGCTGACCGACCGCGCGGCGATCGAGAAGCGGCTGGCGCTGGTCGCCTGGGCGCATGACACCGTTTCGATCCGCACCGCGCTGCGCGAGGCGCTGCGCGCGCTACCCGACATCGCCCGCGCGCTGGGCCGCGTGACGGCGGGGCGGGGGAGCCCGCGCGATCTGGGGCAAATCCGCGACGGGCTGAACGGCGCGCATCTTCTCAAGGCCCGGCTGGAAAAGACCGAGGGCCGCCCGCTTTTGCTGGACGAACTGATCCCCGCGCTCGGCGGGCATGGCGGGCATGGCGATCTGGCCGATCTGCTGGCCCGTGCGCTCGTCCCCTCGCCGCCGACGGAGACCGCGCAGGGCGGCTATATCGCCGCCGGGTTCGATGCCGGGCTCGACGATCTGCGCGAGACCGCGAGTGGAGGCCGCCGCGCCATTGCCGCGCTGGAGGCCGATTACCGCGAGAAGACGGGCATCCCGGCACTGAAGATCAAGCACAACAATGTGCTCGGCTATTTCGTCGAGGTGCCGGCGAAACATGGCGACAAGCTGATGGCCGAGGACAGCGGCTTCACCCATCGCCAGACGCTGGCAGGCGCAGTGCGGTTCAACTCGAGCGCGCTGCACGAACAGGCCGCGCGCATCGTCGAGGCGGGGGCCCGCGCGCAGGCCGCCGAGGCCGCGCATCTGGAAACGCTGATCGAGGAAACCGCGGCGCGCCGCGAACGGATCGCGGCCGCGGCGGATGCGCTCGCCCGGCTCGACGTCGCCGCGGCGCTCGCCGAACGCGCCGCCGCCAGCGGCTGGTGCCGCCCCGCTTTTGCCGATCATGCCTGTTTCGAGGTTGTCGGCGGGCGCCATCCGGTGGTGGAAACCGCGCTGCAGGCTGCGGGCGAGCCGTTCGTTGCGAACGATTGCGGGCTGGGGCCGGACGAGCGTCTATGGCTTGTCTCCGGCCCGAATATGGGCGGCAAGTCCACTTTCCTGCGCCAGAATGCGCTCATCGTGCTGCTGGCACAGGCGGGCAGCTTCGTGCCGGCCTCCTCGGCTCGCCTCGGCATCGTCGACCGGCTGTTCAGCCGCGTCGGCGCATCGGACAATCTGGCGCGGGGCCGCTCCACCTTCATGGTCGAGATGGTCGAGACCGCCGCGATCCTGAGCCAGGCCACCGAGAACAGCTTCGTGATCCTCGACGAAGTCGGGCGTGGAACGAGCACCTATGACGGCCTCGCGCTGGCGTGGAGCGTCGTGGAGGCGATCCACGAGACCAACCGCTGCCGTTGCCTGTTCGCCACCCATTATCATGAGCTGACGCGCCTTGCCGATACGCTAGATGCGCTCCGCCTGCGCCATGTTCGCGCGCGCGAGTGGAAGGGCGAGCTGGTGCTGCTCCACGAACTTGCCGCCGGTCCCGCCGATCGCAGCTATGGCCTTGCCGTAGCCAAGCTCGCCGGCCTGCCCCCGCCGGTGCTGGCGCGCGCGAAGGCGGTGCTGGACAAACTGGAAAAGGGCCGCGCGGAAACGGGCGGGTTGGCCGCAGGACTGGGTGACCTGCCGCTCTTCGCCGCCGCCGTAGAGGCAGAGGAAGAGCAGTGCGATGCCTTACGCGAAGCCTTGCGCGATCTGGATGTCGATGCGCTCTCCCCGCGCGAGGCGCTGGAGAAGCTCTACGAACTGAAGCGCGAGGCGGGCGAGTAAGGCGAGGCTTGGCGTCGGGAGCCGACCGCCTACCCGTGAAAGTGCACCAGATCTTCCAGCGGCGCGCGGTCCGTAATCGCCTTGGTGCTGGGATGGTCCTCGTCCGGATAGCCGAAGCTCAGGCCGAAGGTGCAGGCAAGCCCCTCGTCCACGCCCAGTTCGCGTTTCACCACATTGGAATAATGGCCGAGCGCCCCTTGCGCACAGCTGCCCATGCCGTTCGCGGCGAGCGCCAACATCAACGTCTGCGCATACATGCCGATATCCGCCGCGCCATGCAGGCCGAAGGCGGGCGGCATGAAGAACCAGGCGGCGTGCGGCGCATCGAAGAAGCGGTAATTGCGCAGGAAGCTCTCTTCGCGCGCGGCCTTGTCATGACGGCCGACGCCGGTCGCCTCGAACAAAGCGACGGCCGCGCCAATGCGCCGTTCCTTGTAGATGCCGACATAGGGGTCTTCGCGGTGCCCGGCGTCCGGATCGGCATCGCCCGCGCGCACCGCGGCGATCAGCTTTTCCTCGATCTGGCGGAGCCGATCGCCCGAGACGACATGGGTGATCCAGGGCTGCGCGTTGCAATTGCTCGGCGCGGTGCCGGCGATGCGGAAGATGTGTTCCAGAAGCTCCTGCGGGATCGGATCGGGCTTGAACGCGCGCACCGAGCGGCGGGATTGGGCGATGGTTTCGAAGGCGGCGGGAAGGTCTGTCATGGCTTCGGTATGCGGATCGGCGGGCGCGCTCGCAAGGGTGGAAGAAGGACGGCCCTTCGACAGGCTCAGGGCGAACGGTGCTTTGCCGCACGGCTTGCCCACCTCCGTTCGTGCTGAGCTTGTCGAAGCACCGTGTTGCTTGGGTTCGGGTCGGGTGCCTATCGCCCGCGCGCGTGATCCGCGCCCGCATCTTCCGCCCAAGCATCTCGGTGGTCCACGAACGGCAGCGCCAACGAATCGCGAAAGCCCAGTTCGTCCGGGTCGCGATAGGCCGGAACGCCGATCGCGATTCGATCCTGCGGCACGTCCAGCCGAAAGGTGCCGTGCAGATGATCCCAAAAGGCAAAGCCGCTGGACCAGTTGCTGTCGGTCTCGTCCTTCACCGTGGAATGGTGGATGCCGTGCATGCGCGGCGTGGTGACGAAGCGTGCGAGTGTGCGCTCGAGCCGCTCCGGCAGGCGCATATTGCTGTGGTGGAACAGCACTGATAAGAAGAACCAACCCTGCCAGATTTGCAGCGCACGGGGCGAGGTGCCGATCAGCGCTACCTGGGCCGCGCGATAGGGCGCGCTCATTGCCATATCGACGGCGTGAAAGCGGATCGCGGTGCTGGCGTCGAGATCCAGATCGTCATGATGGACGAGGTGGAAGCGCCACAGAAACGGCACGCGATGCGTCGCGACGTGCCAGAGATACACTGTGTAATCCATCAGCAGCACCGCCGCCGCGTCGCGCAGCCAGTCCGGACCGGGCAGAAGCTGGACGAGGCCCCGCCGCTTGCGCTCCGCTGCGCGCGCCAGCGGCTGCGTCATCGGTGCCTCGATCCGGTTCACTGCCGCCATGCTCATCGCGCCGAGCGCCAGATTGACGAGCGTGCGGCGCGTGCGCGGACGGGTCGGCTGGCGCAGCGGCTGGGCGCGCTCGGCCCACAGGATGCCGATCGCCGCGGCGCCGATCAGCACGCCGCCCGCGATCGCCGCGATGCTTGGGCGTCCGGTGCTATGCTGGGGCGGTACGTCCATGCAGCGGGGACGCGCGAACGGGCGCGGCGGTTCCTCCCGGTCTGCATCGAAGCTTGCCAAACCTTTCCTACAGCGCCCGGTCGGTGATAGAGAACGGATCATGACTATAGCCTTCTCGACCCGCCCGCATGCGCCCCGGACCCGTGCTCCGCGGCGCCCGCTTTTTCCCCTCCTGGACAGTGTGAACTGTGTGAAGCTGGGGGGCGCGGCATGAGCGCGGCCGGTTCGGCGGAGGTGCAGTTCACCGAGCGTCCGGGCGGCGAGCGGCTGGCCTTCCGGCAGGTCGAGGGTGCGGAGCCGACGCTCGTCTTCCTCCCCGGCTACAAGTCCGACATGGCCGGATCCAAGGCGACCATGCTGTTCGATCGCGCCGCCGATGCGGGCCGCGCGGCGCTGCTGTTCGACTATGCGGGCTGCGGAGAGAGCGGCGGCGCGTTCGAGGACCAGACGCTGGAGAGCTTCCTGGCCGATGTGTTGCATGTGATCGGTGAGCGGACGGAAGGTCCGCTGATCCTCGTCGGATCGAGCATGGGCGGCTGGGGTATGCTGCTCGCCGCGCTGGAGCTGAACGCGCGGGTGGCGGGCATCGTCGGCATCGCCGCCGCGCCCGACTTCACCCGCTGGGGCTTCACGCCCGAACAGGTGGCGCAGTTCGAACGCGGCGAGACGGTGTATGAGGCGAACGAGTATGGGCCCGAGCCCACGCCGACCACAGCCGCCTTCTGGCGATCGGGCGAGGCGAACCTGCTGTTGGACGGCCCGATCGCGATCGACTGTCCGGTGCGTCTACTGCACGGGCAGTGCGATGCCGACGTGCCGCACCCCATCTCGCTGAAGCTCGCTGCGGCCCTGCGTTCAGACGATGTGCAGACCGTTCTGGTCAAGAATGGCGACCACCGCCTGTCGCGCGAGTCCGATCTCCGGCTGCTCGCCGCGACGGTGGACCGTCTGTACGAGGATATCGCCGCTTCATGACCCCGCTCCTGCTCGCTCTCGCGCTGCAAGTTGGCCCCGCGCCCGCTGCTTCTGTGCCTGCTGCCCCCGTTCCTGCTGCCACACCGCAAACGCAAGTGGCCGCCACCGTCGATCCTCGGCTCGGCGAGTGTCTGGAGCTAGCGGCGACCGATCCGGTGACGGCGGTGGTGCGCGCGAACGAGTGGATTGCGGGCAATGGCGGCGTGCCCGCGCAGCAATGCCTGGGGTTGGCCGAAGCGGGCAGCGAACGCTGGGACCGGGCTGAAGCCGCCTTCGCCAAGGCCGCGATGCTGTCGAGTGAACTGGACCGTCCGGATACGGGCAATCTCTGGATGCAGGCGGGCAATGCCGCGCTGGCGGACGGGCAGGGCGGGGCGGCGCTTTCCCATTTCGACCGGGCGATCGCGACGGGCCAGCTTGCTGGCAAGGCGCTGGGAGAGGTGCAGCTGGACCGGGCGAGGGCGTTGGTCGCCGCCGGACGCGCGGATGAGGCGGCGACGGCGCTGGCGCGTGCTACCGAGCTGGTGCCGCAGGACCCGCTGGCCTGGTTGCTTTCGGCCACGCTCGCGCGGCGCATGGACGATCTGACGAAGGCGGCTTCGGCCATCGCGACGGCCGAAGCGCTGGCACCCGAAGAGCCCGCCGTGCTGCTGGAACGCGGCAACATCGCCGCGCTTTCGGGCGATACCGCCACTGCCAGGACGAAGTGGCAGCAGGTCGCCGCGCTGGCACCGGGCAGCGCGCAGGCGCAGGCGGCGATCGCGCAGCTCGCGACACTCGCGGCGGCAGGCGATCCCGCGCCAGCGCCCGTGACGCCGCCCGCCTGATCGTGATAGGAAGCCTCATGCACTATCTTCACACCATGATCCGCGTCACCGACATCGATGAGACGCTCCGCTTCTTCGATCTGCTGGGCCTGAAGGAAGTCCGCCGCAAAGAGAGCGAGGCCGGACGCTTCACGCTCGTCTTCCTCGCCGCGCCGGGCGATGAGAGCGGGGAAGTCGAACTGACCTACAACTGGCCTCCCGAAGACGGCAGCGCGCCCGAAGAGTATGGCGGCGGCCGCAATTTCGGCCATCTCGCTTATGCGGTCGACGACATCTACGAGACATGCCGGCGGCTTCAGGACGGCGGCGTCACCATCAACCGCCCGCCGCGCGAGGGGCGCATGGCGTTCGTGCGCTCGCCCGACGGCATTTCGATCGAGCTGCTCCAGAAGGACGGCGCGAAGGAGCCCGCCGAACCCTGGGCCTCGATGGAAAATGTGGGGAGCTGGTGATGGAGATCGTTCGCATCCCGGTGCTTAGCGACAACTATGTGTGGCTGGTCCACGAACCGGATAGCGGCGAGACGATGGTGGTCGATCCCGCCGTGGCCGGTCCGGTGCTGGAGGCTGCCGAGGAGCGCGGCTGGACGATCACGCAGATCTGGAACACGCACTGGCACCCCGATCACACCGGAGGCAACGAAGCTATCAAGGCCGCGACCGGCTGCACGGTGACCGGCCCGAAGGCCGAGGCCGAACGCATCCCCACGCTGGACCGGCTGGTGGGCGAGGGCGATG
This sequence comes from Novosphingopyxis sp., assembly GCA_042090735.1. GTDB lineage: Bacteria > Pseudomonadota > Alphaproteobacteria > Sphingomonadales > Sphingomonadaceae > Novosphingopyxis. The sequence goes on from JBELIU010000008.1 coordinate 20,081, forward strand.
TGGTGACGCTCGGCGGGGTCGAGGCAGAGGTGCTCGACGTTCCCGCGCATACCGCAGGACATATTGCTTATCATCTGCCCGGCGAAAGCATTGCCTTTGTCGGCGACACGCTGTTCGCCATGGGCTGCGGGCGCTTGTTCGAGGGCGATGCGGCGCAGATGTACGCCGCCATGCGCAAGTTCGAAGCCATGCCGGACGAGACCGTCATCTACTGCGCGCACGAATATACCGAAGCGAACGGCAACTTCGCGCTGACGGTGGAGCCGGATAACGAGGCGCTGTCGAAGAGGATGGAGGATGTCCGCGCCAGGCGGGCGCGAGGGCAGGCGACGGTGCCCACCGATATTGCCGCCGAAAAGGCGACCAACCCCTTCATGCGCGCGGCCTCCGTGGAGGAACTGGCGGCGCGGCGTGCGGCGAAGGACGCCGCCTGATCGCAGCGCTTCATCCGCGCGCAACCTTTGCGCCCTGCACGGCGTTGGAAAAGGGCAGGGATGCCAATCGTCAACGGAGATTTCGCCATGCCACGCGCCGCCTTAGCCTTCACCCTCGCCGCTGTCGGAGCGCTGACGCTCGGCGGTTGTGCGAATGCGCCGCGCGACACGGCCGCAGCGCCGCTGACGGCCGAGCAGAGCGAGAAGCTGGCGAAGCTGATCGGTGACCGCGTGGCGCGCGAACCCGTCAACTGCCTGCCCGTCGGCACGCGCAGCGCCAGCAGCACCGGCGTCAGCCCCAATGTGCTGGTCTACCAACAGGGGAACGGCCCGGTTTATGTGAACAATCTGCGCGGATCCTGCCCCGGAATCGAGAGCAATTGGGACATCATCGTGACCGATCAGTTCCAGTCCCAGTCGTGCAACGGCGACATCATCCGCCTCGTTGATCGTAACACTGGCATATTCGGCGGCTCCTGCGCACTCGGCCAGTTCACGCCCTATGTGCGCACCGACAAAGGCTGAGCCTCAGCAAAGCGGTTAGCCGCGATAAAGGGCATCCAGCCGCTCGGCATAGCGCTCGCGAATCTTGTGGCGGCGGATCTTCATCGAGGGGGTCATTTCCTCATTCTCGATGGAGAACGGCTCATCGGCGAAGATGAAGCGGCGGACGCGCTCGGTCACCGATAGGTCGGCATTCACGCGGTCCACGGCCTCTCCGATCGCCTTGCGAAACTCCGGCCGGTTCTGGATTTTGTCGAAGTCGAACCCGCAGCCATGGGCGCGGCAGAACTCCACCGCCCATTCCGCATCCGGCACAATCAACCCGACCATATAGGGCCGCTTGTCCCCGGCGATCATGGCTTGCGCGATTTCGGGCTGCAGCGTCAGCATGCCCTCCACCTTCTGCGGCGCGACATTGTCGCCCTTGTCGTTGACGATGATGTCCTTCTTGCGGTCCGTGATGACGATCCGCCCGGCTTCATCGAGATGCCCGATGTCCCCGGTATGCAGCCAGCCGTCTTTCAGCACGCGCGCGGTTTCGCTCTCATTGTGCCAATAGCCGTGCATCACGAGCTCGCCCTTCACCAGCAGCTCGCCATCTTCGGCAACTTTCACCTCGGTGTTCATCAGCGGCGGCCCGACCGTCTCCATCCGGATGCCCGCGCTGGGCCGGTTGCAGCTGATAATGGGCGCGGCTTCGGTCTGGCCATACCCTTGCAGCAGGCAGAGGCCTATCGAATCGAAGAAGGTGCCGATCTCGGGGTTCAGCGGCGCGCCGCCGGAGACCATCGCCTTCAGCCGCCCACCGAACTTCGCCTTGATCTTCGGCCGGAACAGCCGGTCCAGCAGCAGTTCCATCGGTTTGTCGGTAAGGCGCCCACCGCCTTGCGCGCGTCGCGCGCCAATCTCCTGCGCACGCTCCAAGAAAAAGCGCGGCAGCTTGCCCTGCTTTTCGATGCCTTTGATGATGCGCGTTCGCAGCACCTCGAACAGCCGAGGAACCACGACCATGATCGTCGGCCGCGTCTCTTCGATATTGGCGGCGAGCTTTTCCAGCCCCTCCGCGTAGTAGATTTGCCCGCCCAGGCCGATCGGAAAGAACTGTCCGCCGGTATGCTCATAAGCGTGGCTGAGCGGCAGGAAGGAGAGGAACACTTCGTCATCCCAGCCGAAATCTTCGGCGATCACCTGCGATGCACCGGCGACGTTGTGCAAAATGGCGCCGTGATGCTGGCGCACCCCGCGCGGGGCACCGCCGGTGCCGCTGGTGTAGATGATGCAAGCCAGATCGCTGCGGCTGACCGTTTCGGCGCGTCGCCGCGCGTCGGCGACGTCCTGATCGGTGCCGAGCGCAATGTCGGAAAACTTGCAGATGCTCAGCTGCCCGGCCTGCTGGCGCGGCAGTTCTTCCATCGCAATGACGTGCTCCGCGCCGCTCGACCGGGTTAGGGCGGGAAGCAGCGCCTGTGCCAGTTTTACGGTGGAAACCACAACGGCCCTCGCGCCGCTATCGTCCAGAATGTGCTGGTGATCGCGTTCCGTGTTGGATGTGTAGGTTGGCACGGTGATGCAGCCGGCGGCCATGATGCCCAGATCGGCGATGCACCATTCCGGCCGGTTCTCCGACACCAGCATCACCCGATCGCCGGGATTGAGCCCCAGTTCGCGCAGACATTTGGCAAAACCCGCAACCTGCCGAGCCGCTTCGCGCCAGCTCAGCGATACCCAGCCACGCTTTTCCTTGCGCCACAGGAACGGCCTGTCGCCCTTTTCCTCAGCCCGGTCGAAGAACATGGTGACGAGGTTGGGGAACCCGTCGAACGCGTCGAATGCCAAAGGTCGCTCTCCACTGCGGCCGTCTGAACCGCGGCCACTCCTCAGCAAGAGCTAGCGCGCGCAAGGCGGGCGGGCAACGGTCAAACACCGGAGCGCAAATTTGCCGGTACCGCCGTTCGGAACGGTGGAACCGGCAAGTGCGGGCGTCATTCGGCCTGCGCGGTGCCTTCGCTGCGCGGATCGGCCGCGCCTTCCCAGCCGTCTTCCGTCCAGCGGGCGGCGTTCACCTTGGACGGCAGGTCGCCGACCACCACCGGCTGCCCGAATTGTTCGATCTCGGGTGCGAGCGCGGCGAGCGGCGTTCCCTGCTCGACGATCAGGCCATCGCCGCCGAAGAAAATATTGGGCAGCGCGATTGCTTCCTCCAGCGGATAACCCCAGTCGAGATAGCCGATCAGGGTCTTGGCCACATGCATGATGATGCGCTTGCCTCCCGCCGAGCCGAGCGCCAGCACCGGGCGGCCCTGACTGTCGAACACGATCGTCGGCGACATGGACGAGACCGGACGCTTGCCGCCCTTCACCGCGTTGGCGACCAGCTTGCCGTCCTTCATCGGGGCAAAGGTGAAATCGGTCAGTTCGTTATTCAGGAAGAAGCCCGCGGCCATCAACTGGCTGCCGAACGGCCCTTCGATCGTCGATGTCATGGTGACGACATTGCCGTCCTTGTCGACCGCCACGAAGTTGGTGGTGCCGGGAACTTCGCTCGACGGGGCCTCGGTGCGCGGCTCCGCTTTGGGCGGGGTGCCGGCCTCATAGGTGCCGAGCGCGCTGTCCGGCTTGATAAGCGCGGCGCGGGTCTTGAGGTAATCCTTGTTCAGAAGACCGTCGACCGGGACGTAAACGAAGCCGGGATCGCCGAGATAGGCGGCGCGGTCCGCATAAGCGAGCTGCATGGCCTCACCGATCAGGTGCCAGCTTTCCGGACTGCCCGAGCCGAGCTTCGGCAGATCGAAATTCTCCAGCATGCCCAGGATCTGGAACACCGTGGTCGCGCCCGAGGAGGGCGGACCCATCCCGCAGACGCGGTAGGTGCGGTAGGGCATGCAAACCGCTTCACGCTCCACTGCTTGATAGGCGTTCAGATCGTCCTGCGTCATATCGCTGGGGTTCACCGGCGTGGTGCGGACGGCATTGATAATCTCTTGCGCGGTTTGGCCCGAATAGAAGGCGTCCGGGCCGAGCTCGGCCATCCGCTCGAACGTCGCGGCCAGCTTGGGATTGGTGATGGTATCGCCCACTTTGGCCGGGGCGCCGTCCTTCCAGAAAACGTCCCTTGCATCGGGGAAGCGATCCCACAGCGGCGCGATATCTTTCAGGCGGCCGGCCAAGGTCTCGTTCACGTCGAAGCCGCCCTCTGCCAGCTGGATTGCGGGCATGAACAGATCCGCCCAGGGCAGCTTGCCCCATTTCTCGTGGACCAGCGCCATCAGGCGGATATTCCCCGGCACGCCGACCGACTTGCCGCCCTGAAAGGCCTGAACGAAAGGCAAGGGCTGCCCGTCCGGCCCCAGGAACCGGTCCGACTGCGCGGCGACCGGCGCGGCCTCGCGGCCGTCGATGGTGGTGATCGCGCCGTCCGTGCCGGAGGCGTGGACCAGGAAGCCGCCGCCGCCGATGCCACTGGATTGCGGCTCGACCACAGTCAGCGCCAGCATCATGGCCATCGCCGCGTCGCTGGCGGACCCGCCCTCGCGCAGGATCTGCATCCCCACTTCGGTGGCACGCGAATCGGCGCTCGATGCAAGTCCGACCGAAAGGCCGGATGGCTGGATCAGCGTACCGCCGGCAAAGAGATTGCCTTCGGCGGCAGTTTCTTCCTGCGGCTGCGACACGGTTTCGCCGCTATCGGCACGCTCGGCCTCGCGCGCTTCGCTTTCCTGCGCGCTCGGCTGCTGCGGCGTCTGCTCGCGCGCGGGGACGGAGGGCACATAGCTGCCGGGTAGGTCCTGCGGATTGCCGAAGCTGTCCTGGGGCGCCTCGGCAAGGGCAGGGGCGGCGAATGCAAGAGCTGCGGCGAGCGAGAGTAGCGGACGGAAAATTGGTCGGGTCATGGCGGTCCTTTCGGGCGCGTCGTGCGGCCTCGATGCTTAACGCCCCGCGAACGACGGGGGTTTCACTGCCGCCTGGATCAGCCCACGTCTATCCCTATCGCGTCGCGAACGCTTGGGAAACCGTCCCGCTTGAGCAGCGCGGCAAGTTCGGTCGCAATCCGCCGACCGAGGCTCGGTCCTTCGTAGATCAGCGCGGTATAGAGCTGCACCAGCGAAGCGCCTGTGCGAATGCGGGCATAGGCGTCCGCGCCCGATGCGATGCCGCCGACCGCGATCAGCGGCAAGCGGTCCCCACATATACGGCGGAAATCGGCGAGCCGTGCGGCGGCCAGCGGTGCCAGCGGCGCGCCGGACAGGCCGCCGCTCTCGCTCGCCTTGGCGGAATGCAGATTGGGGCGCGTGACGGTGGTGTTCGAGACGATCAGAGCGGCAATGCCCTGGCCGATCGCGACATCGGCGATATCCTCGATATCGGCAGGCTCCAGATCGGGCGCGACCTTCAGGAAGACGGGGCAGCCATGGTGATTGCTGTCGATCACCGCGTTCAGGAGCGCGGACAACATGCCCTTGTCCTGCAGCGCGCGCAGACCCGGCGTGTTGGGCGACGAGACGTTGATGGTCAGATAGTCCGCATAGGGGCACATCTCCGCCGCGCCCCGCGCATAATCGGCGATCCGGTCCGGACTGTCCTTGTTCGCACCGATATTGACGCCGATCGGGCCGGGCCGGCGCGCATAGAGCTTCAATCGCTCGGACGCGGCGCGTTGCCCGCCATTGTTGAACCCCAGGCGGTTCACGATCGCCCGGTCTTCCTCCAGACGGAAGATCCTGGGACGCGGATTGCCCTCCTGCGGAAGCGGTGTCAGCGTGCCCACCTCGGCAAAACCGAAGCCGAGATCCAGGAAAGAAAGCGGCGCCTCGGCGTTCTTGTCGACGCCCGCGGCAAGCCCGACGGGGTTCGGAAAGATCAGCCCCCCCACCTCGCAGGCCAGCACCGGGTCTTCCACCGGTCCGGCGGTCAAAGGCTTGCGCTTCAGCATCTCGATCGTCAGCCGGTGGGCGCGCTCGGGCTCGATCTGGAAGAGGAGAGGGCGGGCAAAATTCTTGAACCACATGGGTCCGGCCTATGGTGGCCACCGGTGCATCATGCAAGGTTCGGTAATATACGCTTTGTTGGCTCACGGTTGATTTCGGCGGCGGCCGGGCCCACATGGCAATCGGAACGAATCACTCCGATTAAGGAAGCCCGCTTTTCATGCGCCTCAGCAGCATGGCAGATTATGCGATCGTCATAATGTCCGCGGCCGCGCGGCATTGCGGCTCGGCATCGCTTGCCGACGGCGAATGCAAGGCCCGCACGCGCATATCCGCCACGCAACTGGCCGAGGAGACGCATCTACCGCTGCCGACCGCGCAGAAGCTCGTCAGCTTGCTCTCCAAGGGCGGCCTGCTGAGTTCCACGCGCGGCACCGGCGGCGGGATCCGGCTCGCCCGGCCCGCCAGCGCGATCAGCCTTGCCGATATAGTCGAGGCTGTCGAAGGCCCGATCGCGCTTACCGCCTGCCTGTCGGAGAACGCACAGGATTGCGCGATCCAGGCGGATTGTCATATCCGCCCGCATAGCGCCGCGGTGAACGGCGCGGTGCGCGGCGCGCTCAAGAATATCAGCCTCTCCAGCTTGTCGGCAGCCGAGCCGATCCAGCCAGAGTCGACCCAGAAAGTATCCGCATGACCGACGAACAGACCCTCGCCACCCGCCAGCAAGAACGCGACGAGATGAATCGCGAGGCGCATGAGGCCGTCGACCGGGCCTCCACCTATGAACATGGCTGGTCCTCGGACATCGAGCAGGATTTCGCGCCCAAGGGGCTGAGCGAGGACACGGTGCGCTTCATCAGCGCCAAGAAAAACGAGCCGCAGTGGATGCTCGACTGGCGCCTCAAGGCCTTCC
>JBELIU010000009.1:0-26539 GCA_042090735.1 Novosphingopyxis sp.
CATGCTATACTCTCCTGAAATTCGTCTTGTCGGGCATCGAACGGCTGAACACCGGCCCCGTTTCCACGCGCTGTCGCAGCTGCCTCGGTCGGGGTCAAACGGCGTGCGTCAAGGCGGCGCTAGACATCGTTCTTGTCCTGCCGCCGCGTGCCGAGCAGCACCTCGCGCTCCAGATGCGCGCGCAGGCCACGGTAATAATCGGTCAGGAACTGCCGATCGTCCGGCATCGGCCCGTCATAGCCGATGCGCCGCGCGATCGCGTCCGCCACCGTCCGCTGGGCGCGCTCGTCACCGATGCGCAGCACATCCTCCAGCTTATGCAGTTCCTGAATGCCGTAGCGATCGAGCGCTGCCTCGGTGAACTCATATTGCACCGCGCGTTCTTCGGCCAGATCCGCCTCGCGCCCCTTCCTTGGCCGTTCGACCACCCAGGTACCCGCCAGCAGATCGCCGATCCGCATCCTGTCCCGATTGAACTTCAGGAAGAAGGAAAAGCCGAACGCCCAGATCAGCGCAGCGGTGACGGCCCAGCCATTGGCGTCGCCGGTGGCGGCCATGCTGGCGATGATCATGAAGGGCAGGAATACCTCCACCTCACGCATAAGATTGCGGGCGATCACCTGATCGATCGAGAGCGGGCCGCCGTCGCGCGAGACCACGCGCATGCCCATGATGCGCTTGCCCCAGGTGGACGCCTTGGGCCGCGCCTCCAGTACGATGAAATAGAGCATGCGGAAGGCGAAACCGGAGAGCGCGAGGCCGATCACCACCGGCTCCATCGCATTAGGACCGAACGTGCCGACGGAGAGAAAGAGGAGGACGAACAGCGCGGCCAGGACGAGGCCGATGAAGACAAAGTCCAGGATCAGCGCAATCAGCCGCGCGCTGGCCTGCGCGATGATGACGCCGAGCGGCACGCCCTCCGGCGTCACCAGATCGCGCCGCCGCCGATCCTCGGAGGAGAGCCGCCGCTTACGCGCCATCGTGCCGCCCCCCATCGTGGCGGTTTTTGGCGCGCAGCAGGTAGAAATAGCTGCACCAGCCCGCGAGCATGAACGCACCGATGGCATAGCGCGCGGCGGTGATGTTGATGGTCTGCCGCCCGATCCCCTCAAGCAGCCCTGCGAACAGCAGCATGACGACCACGCCCAGCATCGCGGTCGCCGCGCTGCGCCCTGCCTGCGCGGCGGCATCGATGCGGCTGCGATCGCCGGGAAAGGCGACGGCGGTGCCGATGCGCACGCCCGCCGCGGCGGCAATGATGATCGCGAACAGCTCCGTCGTGCCATGGATGAACAGCCAGCCGCCCATCTCCACGCCCAGCCCCTTGCTCGCATAGACCTGCAGGAACGCGCCGACCATGCAGCCGTGATAGAGCGTCAAGAGCAGCGTCGGCAGACACAAAGCGAAACCCAGCGCGAAGCACAGCACGGCAACCTGGCTATTGTGGACGAACAGCATGACGGCAAAGCCGGTGAGCATCTGTCCGCCGCCGCCATCGAACAGCATGCGCCGCATTTCTTCGGCGGGCATTTCCGGTCCGCGCCCGCTCGCCAGATCGGGCGGAACGAAGGCGGCGAACCAGCTGGGATCATGCGACACCAGCCCCCAGCCGATGACCGCGCCGAGCAGCATCAGAAGCGCCATCGCCAGTGTTTCGCGCCACAGATCGCGCACGGCGGCGGGCCAGTCGGCCAAAAAGAAACGCGCCACGCGCCCGCCGAGCCCGGTGCGGTTGCCGTAGAGCCGGTAATAGCCGCGCAGCGACAGCGCCTCGAGATGCGCGATCAGCGCCTGGTCCAGCGAGATCGCCCGCGCCAGCGAGAGCGAGCTGAGCGTGGCGCGGTAAAGGCGCGGCAGCTGCAACAGTTCATCTTCGGTCAGGCGGCGTGGGCCACGCTTTTCGACGCGGTTCAGCAGCTCCTCGAACGCTTCCCAATCGGCCTCGCGTTCGGCGCGGAAGGCGGCGGCGCTCTGGATGGTGGGCGCGCCTCTCACAGCCGCTGCGCCTTTACGATATCGAGATAGCGGCCGACCAATTGCGGGCCCATGTCGCGCCAGTCCGCCTCCAGCACGTCCGCGCCCGCCAATCGCAGCCGTTCGATTACCAGCTTGCGTTCGCGCAGCAGCGTACCCGCGATCACCGAGCGCGCGACATCCCCGCTATCGTCCGGCACCGTATCGACGATGCTCTCCAATTCCTCGTCGCGCATGATGATGAACAGGACGACATGCTTGGCGGTGAGCCGCCCTACGGTGCGCAGCATCAGCTCCGCGCTGGCCGGGTCGACGAAATCGGTAAAGATGATGACCAGAGATCGCCGGTCCAGCCGCGCGTCGAGGCTGGTAAGGCCGAGCGTGAAGTTGGTCTCCTGGTTCGAATAATCGATATCCGCCGCCAGCCGCTGGAGCTGCGCGAAGCTCTGTGTGCCGCGCACTGCGCCGCCCGCCACATGCGGGTGCGAATCGAACGAGAACAATCGCACCGCGTCGCCGGCCTTCAGCGCCACGAAGGCGGTGAGGAGCGCTGCGGCGACGGCGCGGTCGATGCGCGGCAGGCCGGCCACCGGCTCACCCATCAGCCGACCGCTGTCGATGGCGAGCACCAGGCTGTTGGCCGTCTCCGCGCGATATTCCTTGGCGAGCAGACGCGAATGGCGCGCGCTGCGCTTCCAGTCGATCATGCGCCGTTCCATGCCGCGCTGATAGTCGGTCAGCGCCTCGAACTCGCGGCCCTGGCCGATCAGCGGCTCCACCCGTTCGCCGATCATCGCGTCGCGGCGCAAGAGCTGCATCGCATCCTCGCGAACGCGGGCAAGATCGGGCTGGATCGCGACGCTCGCCTCCACCTCGATCACACGCTGCTTCCAGACGAGGCCGAGCGGCCCGCGCCAGCGCAGCCAGAGCGGCCCCAGCGCGGAGAGCCCGCGCCGCGCGGCGATGAGGCGGTGGATCACACCCTCCTCCGGCCCGGTTCCGTCCAGCCGCAGCCTGGGCGCGAAACCCGCCGGTTCAGCCAGCATATCGTCATGGCCAAGGCGCAGTTCGCCGGGGCCGGTGAGGCCGCTCACCGCGATCCGTACCGGCACTTCGCCGCCCACGCCCACCGCCTGCGGCGCGCCGACCGCCGCCTGCACATTGCGCGGCGCGGCGCCCGCCAGCGCATCGACCAGCATCAGTGTCAGCACCACGCCGATCCAGACCAGCGCGACCGGCCACCAGGCGGGCACCCAAAAGGCGACGAGGAGCGCCGGCAGCGCCCCCGCCCCGGCCAGGACCACCGCCCGGCCGCTGGGATAGATCATCGCGGTGCCTCGGTTTCCTCGACCAGATCGGCGACGATCGTCTCGACATCGCGCGCATCGATCTGCGCGGTGGGCGACAGGGTGATGCGGTGGCGCAGCGCGGGCACGGCGAGCATCTTTACATCGTCGGGGATCACATAATCGCGGCCCTCCAGCACCGCCCGCGCGCGTGCTCCGCGCGCCAGCATCGCGCCGGAGCGCGGCGAAGCGCCGATGCCGATATCCGGGCTTTCACGCGTCGCGCGCACCAGCCGCACGATATAATCGGCGACCTCGTCCACCAGCGTTACCCGCTCCACCGTCTCCATCGCTTCGGCAAGCTTCGCGGCATCGGCCTGCGCGGTGATGCCGTAATCCTGCGGACCCTGGCTCGTCGCCCCGCCGCCATGAGCGAGCACGATCGCGCGCTCCTCCTGCGCATCCGGATAGGCCAGCACATGCTTGAACAGGAACCGGTCGAGCTGCGCTTCGGGCAGCGGATAGACGCCCTGATGCTCGATCGGGTTCTGCGTCGCAACGACGGTGAAACGATCGGACAGGCGGTGCGTCTCGCCATCGAACGTGACCGAGCGCTCCTGCATCGCCTCCAGCAGCGCGGCCTGCGTCTTGGGCGGCGTGCGGTTGATCTCGTCCGCAAGCAGCAGATCGCAGAATACGGGGCCCCTGGTCTGCGTGAACGTGCCGGTCTGCAGATTGTAGATGTTGGAGCCGATGATATCGCCGGGCATCAGGTCCGGCGTGAACTGGATGCGGCCATAATCCAACCCCAGCGCCGCCGCGAAGCAGCGCGCGGTGAGCGTCTTGGCGGTGCCCGGCGGCCCTTCGAGCAGGATGTGCCCGCGCGCGAACAGCGCCGTCAACATCAGGTCGATCATGTCAGCCTGCCCGGTGATCGCCTTGGCGGTCTCCGCGCGGATGTTCCGGGCAAGAGCCTGTACGTCCGAAATTTCCATTATCTCTGTCCTTCGATCCAGTGGGCGAGCGCCCTTGCGCGCGCGTGCAATTCTTCTTCGCTCTGCGCCTCGGCCACGGCGGCGGCGCGGCTGGAGAAGCCATGCTCCTCGCCCCGCAGTGCCGCGCGTGCATCGATCCATTCGGCCAGCCGATCGCCCCTGAGCGAGGGCGGCGCGCCGAGCCGTTCGCCCGCGCGGGCGCGCAGCATGGCGGCATAGCGCGGGCCGAGCCCGCCGATCCTCCCGGCGCGGCGTAGCAGGTCCGCACTCGTCTCCACCAGCGCGCGCTTGCCGAGCGCGAACACGCGGCCCCGCTTGGTGACCGGACCGAAGCGGTTGAAGCCGTGGATCAGCGCCAGCAGCCCGGCGAAAAGCAGGATCAGCGTCAGCGGCAGGAACGGAGGATCGAACAGCAGCTTGCCCAGATTGCGCGCGCCCGCGCTCGAAAGGCGCGGCGTGGCGATCAGCACCGGATCGCCGGTGTAACGCAGGTGATCCACCAGCGCGAACATCGCGCGCGCATTCGCCAGATCGTCGATCCCGGCGTTGTTCATCATGTCCGGATCGGTCAGCACATGGTCGCGGTCATGCCGGCCGGGGACGACCAGCCCGCGCGCGGCGGCGGTGGGGAGCCCGTCTTGCGTATCGGCATCGCCGCGCGCCACATGCAATTTTGCCGGAAGCGTCACCGTGACGCCGAACAGCGCGGCCTTGGCGCCGCCCTGCGTCTCCGCGATTTTGCCGGGCGCGATCGGTTTCAGCAGATTGTCCAGCGCTTCGGGTGGATAGGGGCTCACCGCGCCCACCCTCGTCCGGCTGAAACCGAGCGGCGCCACCGCCCATTTGGGCAGCACGAAAAGAACCGGCTCTTCGGCACGGGCACGCACCTGCGCGATTTCCTCCAGCGCCTCCGGATTGTCGCTGGCATCCACGAAGACGATCAGCAGCCCCTTTTCCCTCAGGTCCTCCCGGCGCGTCAGCATTCGCGTTTCCGGCCCCGCATCGCGCAACAGGGCGACGAAGCCGGAATAGCCGACCGCCGTGTTCGATGTGGGCGAAGCGGTGACGCCCTGCTCGCTCATTTTTTGCGGCGCGTAGCTGCTCATCACGAAAGCGAGCAGCCCTGCGATCAGGCTGATGGCGATGCCCGCAATCACCACATTGCGCGCGAACGGGTTGGCGCCCCTTTCGCTCATGCCGCCTGCCAGCTTCCGGAGAAAGCGAAGCGTTCATAGGCGCCGCGCGCTTCGCGCCAGCCCTCTTCGCCGACCGGGCGCCGCGCGAACAGCGCCCGTTCGGTAATGCCCGCCATCGCCCCGAAAGGTTCGCGCGCCTGTTCGGGCAGGCCCGGCGCCCCGGCAATGTCGCGCGCGGTATAAGACGGCATCAGGAAATCGGGCAGGCGGCCCGCGATATCCTCGACCGATCGGCGCAGGAGCAGATGAACCGCCTCCTCATAGCGTCCGTCCGCCGCCAGCGCTTCGGCCTCTTTCAGCAGATGACGCGCAGCCGCCGCCTCCGGCCGCCACGCCTCGCTCGCCTCCCCTTCCGCCTTGTCTTTCTGCCACGGCCAGCGGATCGCGATCCCCAGCACATCGCGCGCCACCCACCAGAGTATGAGAGCGACGACCAGCGCGAGGCCGATGTAGAAAAGATAAGGCACCGCCGGCGCCATCCACTGCAGGAACCTGATCAGCGGCTCCAGCCAGCTCGGCGGCTCGGGCGGGACATAAGGCGGCAGATCGAACTGGATCGCGCCGTCCCGGAGCAGCGCTGCATGCGCCGCCTCCAGCTGCCTGTCATCGGCGCCCCCCGCCGCGATCACCTGCTGTGCCGCCATCGCGCCGAACCTTGGCGACGCAGCCCCGGCTTGGCAAGCGCTGGACGGGCGCGGAAGGGCACTTTATGCGGGCGGGCAAACAGCGATCCGCCAAACACCGATCAAGAAGACCAACCGCCATGCTCGACATCAAGAATATCCGCAACGATCCCGAAGGCGTGCGCGCCGCGCTCGCCAAGCGCGGGGCGGACATCGATCTCGCCCCGATCCTGAAGCTGGACGAGGAGGTCCGCGCGCTCACCGGACGGGTCGACGCCGTGCAGGCAGAACGCAACGCCATCGCCAAGGCCATGGGGCAGACCAAGGGCAAGCCCGATCCCGAAAGCATCGCCAAGGCCAGCGCGCTGAAGGCGGAAGCGGCGGAGCTGGCCACCGAACAGGGCATGGTGCGCGGCCGCTTCGACGAGGCGATGGCCGGCCTGCCCAATCTGCCGGACGATCGCGTGCCGGAAGGCGGGAAGGAAGCCAACCGCGTCATCCGCACCTGGGGGGAAAAGCCGGATCTTGGTGACAAGCCGCTCAGCCACCTCGAACTGATCGAAAAGCACGGCCTCGTCGATTTCGAGCGCGGCGTGAAAATGGCCGGCAGCAATTTCTGGCTCTATACCGGTGACGGCGCGGCGATGGAATGGGCGCTGCTGGACTGGTTCAACCGCAGCCATCACAAGGACGGCTACACCTTCTTCCTGCCGCCGCATCTGCTGCTGCCCGAAAGCGGCTATGGCGCCGGGCAGTTCCCCAAGTTCAAGGACGATGTCTTCCACATCCAGGTGAAGGATGGCGGGCAGGAGCGCTTCCTGCTGCCGACCGCGGAGACCGCGCTGCTCAACATCTACCGCGACGAAATTCTTCCCGCCGAAAAGCTGCCGATCAAGGCGTTTGCTTACACCCCCTGCTATCGCCGCGAAGGCGGCGGTGCGCGCGCGGACGAGCGCGGCACGGTGCGCGGGCACCAGTTCAACAAGGTGGAGATGTTCCAGTTCGTCGATGAGGATCAGGGCGATGCCGCGCTGGACGAACTGCTCGGCCGCGCGGAAAGCCTGCTGCAACAGCTGGGCCTGCATTACCGCACCGTGCTGCTGGCCGCCGGAGACGTCAGCGCCTCGATGGCCGTCACTTACGATGTCGAGGTGTGGATTCCCTCGATCAACGATTACAAGGAAATCAGCTCGGTCAGCTGGGCGAAGGATTATCAGGCCCGCCGCGCGCGCATCCGCACCCGGGGCAAGGACGAAAAGCAGACGCGCTTCGTCCACACGCTGAACGGTTCGGGCCTGGCCACCAGCCGCCTGTTCCCCGCCATTCTGGAACAGCACCAGCAGGCGGACGGCAGCGTGTCGATCCCCGAGCCGCTGCGCGCCTGGATGGGCAAGGACCGCATCGGCTGATCGCGCATGCCCGGCACCAACAAGCGGGTGACGGGCGGGCGCGGCTCCGCTATCGGGGGCGGCAAGATGTTATCCCTGCCCAATATTCTGACGCTCTCCCGCATCTTGGCGGTTCCGATTCTGGCGTTCCTGCTTTGGCCGGATTTCGAGCCGCTGGGTCTGGAGCCGCGACGGCTCGATTATCTCATCGCCTTCGCGCTCTACTGCCTGATGGGCATCACCGATTATTTCGACGGCTATCTGGCGCGCGCCAGCGGGGCGGTATCGCGGCTCGGCCAGTTCTTGGATCCCATTGCAGACAAGATCATGATCGCCGCGGTGATCCTGATGCTGGTCTTCACCCGCGACATCCAGGGCTACAACGTCTTCGCCGCGCTCGTCATTCTGCTGCGCGAGATCATCGTATCGGGCCTGCGCGAATTTCTGTCCGGCATTCAGGTGTCGATGCCGGTCTCGCGCCTTGCCAAATGGAAGACGACCGCGCAGCTCGTCGCCTTCGGCGCGATCATACTTGCGGGCGGCCTGCCGATGTGGACCTTCATCGGCATTGCCGGACTGATCCTGCTGTGGATCGCGGCGATCCTGACGCTGATCACCGGCTGGGATTATCTGCGCCTCGGCATCAAGCATATGGACTGAGGACGCGCATGAAGATCGTCTATTTCGCTTGGGTGCGTGAACAGATCGGCTGCGATGAAGAACCGGCCCCGGAGGGCGCTTCCACGGTGGCCGAGCTCGTCGAAATGCTGCGCAGCAAAGGCGGCGGCCATGCCGCGGCGCTGGCCGACGAAAGCCGCCTGCGCTTCGCGCTCGATCAGCAGATGGTAAAGGCGGACGCTGGCCTGGACGGCGCGTCGGAGCTCGCCATTTTCCCACCGGTGACCGGCGGATGATCCGCGTTTCCGTCCAGACCGAGCCCTTCGATCAGGGCGCCGAGCTCGATGCCCTGGCCGAAACCGGTGCGGGCGCGGTGGCGAGCTTCCTCGGCATCGTGCGCGCGGACGGCGACATTGCCTATCCGGACCGCCGCGTCGTTGCGCTGGAGCTGGAACAATATCCCGGCATGACCGAGGCGGCGCTGCGCAGCCTTGCCGAGACCGCGACCGAGCGGTTCGATCTGACCGGCGCGGTCGTCATCCACCGGATCGGCAAGCTGGAGGCCGGCGCGCCCATCGTCCTGGCCGCCGCCGCCGCCCACCACCGCGCCGCCGCGCTGGACGCCTGCGCCTTCCTGATCGACCGCCTGAAAACGCAAGCGCCCTTCTGGAAGAAACAGCATTTTGCCGACGGCAGCGCCAAATGGGTGGAAGCCAAAGCCAGCGACGACGCGCGGGCGGCTGGCTGGGAATAACACTCCCCACACCGCATCGCTCCGGCGACGGCACGTCCTTGCGACAGGATATTTCCGCCCCGCCCTTCCCCTGCCCGCGCTGCCGGCCCATATGGCTTGGCGATGGCGAGCAGCGGAAAACTCACGAGCGGATCGATCCGCTACCATCTCTTCCATCAGACCTGGCCCAATGTCTTCGGCGTCGCCGCCTTGATGTCGATCGGCATCGTCGACGCCTATTTCGTCGGCCAGGAAGGTGCCAACCAGCTCGCCGCGATCAGCTTCATCTTCCCCATCGTCACCGCGCTCAGCAGCTTGGGCGTCGGCGTGATCGTGGGCATCAATTCGGTGGTGAGCCGCGCGCTGGGCCGGGGCGAGCATGATTTGGCCGAAACGCGCGGGCTTCAGGGCTTCGTCATCGCCGCCATCGCAGGCCTTGCCATCGCCGCGCTGCTGTATCTGTTCCAGGGGCCGCTGTTCCGGGCGATGAATGCGGGCGACGATCTGGCCCCGCTGATCCGCGCCTATATGACGCCCTATGCGCTGGGCTTTCCGTTCGTCATGGCGATGATGAGCCTCAACGGCATGCTGCGCGGCCAGGGCGCGGCGCTGCGAAGTTCGGCGATCCTGCTCGTCAACGCGGCGGCGAACTGGGTGCTCGATCCGATGCTGATCGCCGGTTGGGGACCGCTGCCCGGCTATGGCATCGCGGGCGCGGCCTATGCCAGCGTGATCGCCTTCGGCCTGGCGGGCATCACCGCCTTCATCCTGCTGCAGACCAGCGACCTCAAGCTGCGCCTGTCGCGCTTCTCTCCGGAAGGATGGAGCGAAGGCGTGCGCGCGCTGGTGCGCGTGGGAGGCCCCGCGGCGATCTCCAACAGCATCAACCCGATCGGGCTGGCCGTGCTTACCGGCTTCCTCGCCACTTATGGGAAGGATGCGGTAGCCGGATTCGGCGCCGCCGGGCGATTGCAGAGTTTCGCGGTGGTGCCCTTGCTGGCACTCTCCGGATCGATCGGCGCGATCGTGGGGCAGAATTGGGGGGCGGAGCAGGAAGGCCGCGCACGCAAGGCGTTGCTCTATGCCATCGGCTTCGCGGTGCTCTACGGGACGGCCATCGCCGCGATCCTGGTCATCTTCGCACGGACCTTTGCCGGCCTGTTCTCGGACAGCGCGCCGGTGGTCGATTCCGCCGTTCAGTATCTGACCATCGCGGCATGGGGATATGGGCTTTACGGCGCGCTCATCGTCTCCAACGGCGCGCTAAACGCCGTCGACAAGGCCAGCCAGGCCCTGTTGGTTTCCGTCGGCCGGGTGCTGCTGGTGATGGTGCCCGCTGCCTGGGCGCTGGGCGCGGCCTTCGGGGAGGGCGGCGTCTTCGCCGCGGAACTGGCGGCGAACCTCATCGGCGGATCGATCGCCTTCTGGATCGCTTACCGCGTGCTGCAGGGCGGCGCGGATACAGAAAGGGCGCGCTCGGCGGATGCCGGCGCGCCCTCCAATCTCGAACCTGCCGAATGACGACCGATCGTTGAGATCTGATTAGTCAGCCTCGGCCTGAGCGGGCGACTCGTTCTGCATTTCCGCTTCGGTCGTCGCAGCAGCAGCGTCCGCATTGGCAGCGGTTGCATCGGCGCTGTTCTCGACGGCGTTACCAGCCTGGTCCAGCTGATCGCCAGCTTCGTTCACGCCAGCTTCGACGGCATTGCCGGCGGCGTCGGCGCTGTTCTCAACGTCGTTGCCGATGGCGTCTGCTGCTTCACCGGTCTTGTCCTGAGCTTCCTGCGAGCAAGCCGACAGACCAAGCGCGGCGGTCGCAATCAGACCGGAGATGATGATCTTACGCATGAAAAATTTCCTTCGGTAATGTATCCGATACCCAACAGGGGCAGTGGGCAAATAGTGCCCCCCTGTAATTTTATCAAGGCGAACCGTGCTTCATCGACGATGAAATGCGACGAACCGCTGATCGGCGTCATAAAGTGTCTTGGCCGCCGCGTCAAAAAAACTGCCGATGGCAAGCCGGATGCCGAGCCGCTATCTGTGCCCCATGACCTCCGAAACACCCGAACAACCGCATCTCTTCCTCGTCGATGGCTCGGCCTATATCTTCCGCGCCTATCACCGGCTGCCCCCGCTCACCAACAAGCATGGCGAGCCAGTGGGCGCGGTTTACGGCTACACCACCATGCTGTGGAAGCTGGTGGACGATCTGAACGCGGCGGACGGCCCCACCCATATGGCGGTGATCTTCGATTACAGCTCGCACACCTTCCGCAACGATCTGTACGCCGAATACAAGGCGCACCGGCCCGAACCGCCGGAAGACCTGAAGCCGCAATTCCCCATGATTCGCGATGCCACGCGGGCCTTTTCGCTGCCCTGCATCGAAGAAGACGGCGTGGAGGCAGACGATATCATCGCGACCTACGCCAAGCTGGCGCTCGCTCAGGGGTTCAAGGTCACGATCGTCAGTTCGGACAAGGATCTGATGCAGCTGATCGAACCGGGGCTCGATCTCTACGACACGATGAACGACCGGCGCCTCGGCGCCGACTATGTGCAGGAGAAATTCGGCGTACCCCCCGAAAAGCTGGGCGATGTGCTGGCGCTGATGGGCGACAGCGTGGACAACGTCCCCGGCGTGCCTGGCATCGGCCCCAAGACGGCGGCCAAGCTGCTGTCCGAACATGGCGATCTCGAATCGGTCCTCGCCGCCGCGCCGGACATGAAAAAGAGCAAGATGAAGGAAAATCTGCTCGAGCACATCGACGATGCGCGCCTCAGCCGCGTGCTGGTGACGCTGAAGGACGATTGCCAGATCCCCGAACCGCTGGAAGACTTCGCCCTGAAAGGCATTCCGGAAGAACCTTTACGCGAATTTCTGGAGCATCACGGCTTCGGATCTCTGCTGAAGCGCCTCGGCCAGGTGACGGGCACTAACGGGCCCAAGCCCACACTGGGCGAAGCGGCGGAGACGCCGGCCAAGGCGCCGATGGCGAAGCTGCCCGAGATGCCGAAGATCGACACCTCCGGCTATGTCTGCGTGACCGATATCGGTGCGCTCGACCACTGGATCGCGCGGGCGCGCGAAGAAGGCGTGATCGGCTTCGATACGGAAACCGACAGTCTGGAGGCGGTAACCGCGAAGCTCGTCGGCATCAGCATCGCCGTCGCGCCGAACGAGGCATGCTACATCCCGCTCGCCCATGGCGGCAGCGACATGTTCGCAGAGCGCCCGGTCCAGTGCGACGCGCAAGCAGTGCTCGCGAAGCTCAAACCGCTGCTCGAGGATGACGCGGTGCTGAAGGTGGGGCAGAACCTGAAATACGACATGTCCGTTCTGGCGCAGCACGCCATCGAAATCCGCCCCTATGACGATGGCATGGTGATGAGCTTCTGCCTGGACGCGGGCCAGGAAGTGGGCGGCGGCCACGGCATGGACGCGCTCGCCAAGACGCATCTGGGGCATGAGCCGATCAGCTACAAATCGCTCACCGGCACCGGCAAGAAAGCGATCGGTTTCCACGAAGTTTCGCTGAAGGACGCCACCGCTTATGCTGCCGAGGATGCCGATGTCGCGCTCCGGCTGTGGAAGCATCTGAAGCTGCGCATGGCGCCGGAAGGCGTGGCGCAGGTCTACGAACGGGTGGACCGGCCGCTGGTGCCGGTCGTCGCGCGCATGGAATGCCGCGGCATCAAGGTGGACCGCGATGCGCTCGCCCGCCTGTCGACCGAATTCGCCAAGGAGATGGAGGCGCTGGAAGGTCAGGTCCATGAACTGGCGGGCGAGGAATTTGCGCTCGGCAGCCCCAAGCAGCTGGGCGATATCCTGTTCGACAAAATGGGTCTGAAGGGCGGAAAGAAAGGCAAGTCCGGCGCCTTTTCCACCGATCAGAGCGTGCTGGAAAAGCTTGCCGGCCAAGGCGTGGAGATGGCGAGCAAGGTGCTGGAATGGCGCCAGCTCTCCAAGCTCAAATCCACCTATACCGATGCGCTGCAGGCGCAGATCAACGAGACCACGGGCCGCGTCCACACCAGCTACAGCCTGGTCGGCGCGCAGACCGGGCGGCTTTCCTCCACCGATCCGAATTTGCAGAACATCCCGATCCGCACCGCCATCGGCCGCCAGATCCGCGAGGCCTTCGTGGCCGAGCCGGGCAATGTCCTGCTCGCCGCCGACTACAGCCAGATCGAGCTGCGCCTCGCCGCGCATATCGCCGATGTGCCCGAACTGCGCGAGGCGTTCGCGGCCGGCGAGGACATTCACAACCGCACCGCGCAGGAGCTGTTCGGGGAGGTAAACCGCGACACGCGCGGGCGGGCGAAGACGATCAACTTCGCGATCCTCTACGGCATTTCGCGCTGGGGCCTCGCCAAGCGGCTGGAGGTGGAACCGGACGAAGCGCAGGACATGATTGATCGCTATTTCGAGCGCTTCCCCGGCATCGCGCGCTACATGACGCGCACGCTGGAACAGGTCCGCTCCAAGGGGTTCACCGAGACGCTGTTCGGCCGCAAGACGCACTTCCCGCGCATCAACGCGAAGAACCAGGCCGAGCGCCAGGGATCGGAACGCGCCGCGATCAACGCGCCGATCCAGGGCACCAGCGCGGACATCATCAAGCGCGCGATGATCCGGATGGAGCCTGCGCTCAAGGACGCCGGCCTGGGGCACGTCAAGATGCTGCTGCAGGTGCATGACGAACTGGTGTTCGAACTGCCCGAAGGCGATGTCGAGGCGGCCAGCAAGGTGATCGAGCGCGTGATGGCCGATGCGGCCGCGCCCGCGGTGGAACTGACCGTGCCGCTCGGCGTGGAGATCGGCAGTGGTAAAAGCTGGGACGCGGCGCACTGAAGGGACTGTCGCGACGGGGTACTCTGCGCGGGTTTGGCCGCCCGGCTCAGGCTGGAACGCCGCTCATGTCGAGCGCGCCGCAAGGCTGGCCCATCACAGCGCCCCATTTCGCGCCGATCACGCTGTCCAGTTCCACCGGATCGAACGGGTCCAGGCCGGAGCCGGGATAGACCGCGAACTCGCCGAAGCGGGGGCCCGCGTCGGTGTGGTAGAAATCGCAGCGCAGAAAATCGAAGTCTGCGGCGAGCGTTTCCGCCGCCTCGATCATCGCACCGATGCTGGCCGGAAACGCCGGATGGTCGCCGCGCGGATCGTTCGACACCGGCACAAGGTTCCGGTCGAACAGTAGCCAGCGGTGGGCGGTCTCCCGGTCCAGATGCACCTGCACATATTCCGCGCGCCCTCCGAAGACGTAGATCTTGTAATCCACCGGCAGCGCGCCAGCAGACCCGACGAACGGTTCGACCAGCAGACCGCGCGGCACATCGCGATAGGCCCATTCGTCGAGCCAGGTGCCGTAACGCTTCGCCATCCAGCGCATGGAGGCTGCGCGAATCGCCTGCCAATCCGCCCGCGCATCGCGGTAGAATGCGCTCTGGTTGCAGCCGTGACGGGCCTTCACCACGAACGGCGCAGGCCAGACCGGCGCCTCCGGCAGCGCATTGCCGTGCCACAAGGTGGGAATAACCCAGTCCTGTCCCAGCCGCTCGGCAGCGTAGCCCTTGGCGGCAATCTTGTCGGTCAACCCGGCGAAACGCGGATCATGGTCGAACAGTTTGCGGTACTGGACGCGTTCGGTGAACGTCACCGGATGCGCCAAATGAAGCCGCCGCCGATGCCGCCATCCATAGCATAGCTGCACGCGCAGAAGCTGTTGCCAGGCGGGCGAGAGCGCCAATGGACGCGAACCGGCCATCCCGGACTTGGTGGAGATGTTCAAAACCGCTGCATTCGTGTCGACTCCTCAGCACGCGAGGCCCGTCCAACGCACGGAAGCCCGGTTTCGCTTCACTTGGCCTTGCCTCCGGCGCGGTCCGCCTCTAAATCGCCCAAAACCTTTCCTTATCGGCGCGTGGATCAACGCGATGCCGCCAACGCTTTCAGGGCCACGACATGCAAGATCGCAACACCACTTTGTTCGGCTGGATCCTCGGCGGCGGCATCGTCGCGCTGGGCCTGTCCATCGGCTTCGGCAACGTCTTCCACACGGAAAACCCCGAGGGCGAAAAGATGGGCTACTTCATCGAGGATACTGCGGCCGAAGGCGGCGAATCGAGTGGCCCGCCGCTCGCCGCGTTGCTGGCGAAGGCGGATGTCGCGCATGGCGAAACCGTGTTCAAGAAGTGCGCGGCCTGCCACACCGTCAACGCCGGCGGGGCCAACGGCATCGGCCCGAACCTTCACGGCGTGGTCGGTGAAGCGATCGGCAAGGGCGTGGGCGGCTTCGCCTTCTCCGAAGCGCTCACTGCGGTCGGCGGCACCTGGACGTTCGATCAGCTGAACGCCTGGCTGGAAAGCCCGCGCAAGTTCGCGCCCGGCACGAAGATGACCTTTGCCGGCCTGGGCGATCCGCAGGACCGCGCCGACATCATCGCCTATCTCAACACGCAAGGGTCCAACCTGCCCTTCCCGCCGCCGCCCGCAGAGGGTGCGGAAGAAGGCGGCGATGGCGCTGCCGCCGATGGCGTGAAGGCGGAAGAAGAGCCCGTCGGCGATGCCGTTGGCGATCAGGAACCTGCGGCCGAGGGCACCGGCGAAGCAGCGGCCCCCGCCGAAGCGCTCTGAAGCTGAGCGGGCAAGCGCCCGCTTTTCCTCACCAAGGAATATTGTAAACGCCGCCCCGTTCGGGCGGCGTTTTCAGTTGGCGTCCAGTTCGTAGAAATCGCAGATCATCTGCCAGCCTTCCTCGGCGGTCTCGACAATCTTGAACAGATCGAGATCGGCCGGGCTGATGGTGCCTTCCAGCAGCAGTTCCTCGAAATTGATCACGCGCGTCCAGAAATCGCGGCCGTAGAGCAGGATCGGCATCTTCTCGACCTTGCCGGTCTGCACCAGCGTCAGCAGCTCGAAGAACTCGTCGAACGTGCCGAAGCCGCCCGGGAACGCCGCAACCGCGCGGGCACGCAGCAGGAAGTGCATCTTCCGGAGCGCGAAATAGTGGAAGCGGAAGGAAAGCGAGGGCGTCACATAATCATTGGGCGCCTGCTCATGCGGCAGCACGATGTTGAGGCCGATCGATTCCTTGCCCGCATCCTGCGCGCCGCGATTGGCCGCTTCCATGATCGACGGGCCGCCGCCCGAGCAGACCACGAAATGGCGCTTCCCGTCGACTTCGCGAAATTCGCTTCTGCTGGCGAGATAAGCGAGCTTCCTCGCCTCCTCATAATATTTGGCCTTTTCCGCCAGGCGCCGGGCGATTTCCTGCGAACGCTCGTCCACCGCGGCATCGATCACGCCTTGCGCCATTTCCGGCGAAGGGATGCGCGCCGAGCCGTAGATCACGAGCGTGGAGCCGATGCCCTGCTCTTCCAGCAGCATTTCCGGTTTCAGCAGTTCCAGCTGGAAGCGCACAGGGCGCAGTTCCTCGCGCAAGAGGAAGTCCTTGTCCTGGAACGCCAGTCGGTAAGCCGGGTCCTGCGTCTGGGGAGTTTCCACCGCCTCATCTTCTGCGAAGCGGGCTTCCTGCTTGGCGCGGTAAAAGCGCCGTTCCTTGATGTTCTTCTCGGTCATAACCGGCGCGGCCTAAGCCAGCCCGCGCTCAGCGGCAATAGCCATTGCCGGACATGTCGAAGTGCAGGTGATTATAATGCGCGCTATTATAGTCCGGCCCGAGCACGGTGCCGAAGCGACGGCACGCAGAAGCATGCAGTGTGCGCAGGAACGCCTGTTCACGCGGATCGCCATTCCAGCCGCGCTCCACGCTGACGCGCCGTCCATCGCGCAAGACGAATGCGGAAACGTCCACCGCATTGGCCAGCGCGTGCAGCGAGAGCTTGCCGGAACCTGCGCCGTTGATGTTGCGGCAGGCATAGGTCCCCATCGTCTCGATCTTCACGACGTCACTGCCAAGCATCCGGCGAGCCGCCGGCTGCACGGCGTAGCGCGCCCATGCGGAGAAACCGGCTGCCAGCGGGCAGGTCAGCGCGCCGAGATTTGTCGTCGGTACTCCGATATCGAGCAGTTGGACCGTATCGACTGTCCGGCATCCGCCGCCAAATTCGCGGTTGGGCAAAGCCTGGTAGCGTACGCCTGCGGTCCCGAGATCGGCCAGGCATTGCCGCGCCGACGTCGAGGAAAATGCAGAGGTGGCCGCCGCGGGTTCGGGACGCGCGTTACGGTCCGCCTTGCCGTGCGGCAGGACACCGCATCCTGCCAGCAGTAGCGTCGAGAAAAGCAACGGGCGGGTCAGCGAGCGCATCGATGGAAATCTAAGCGCGCCATGGTTAACGATGTCTCAACGCTCAGGCGGCGCTGCGCTTCTCCATGGGCGGCTCTGTCGAGAGCGCGCCTTCGCCCTCCCGCCCGTCGCGCCAGCCGGTCTGCACCTTGAACTTGCTCGCCTCGCCCAAGGTGGAGAGCGTGATCGTCTCGTCGAACTCCACGCCCATCCGGTTCTCGTGAGACCAGCGGGTGGTGGCCCCGACATAGCGGTTGTTGTCCAGCTCCAGCTTGAAATGCGTCCCGGCCGGCACGTCCCAAAGGCCGTCGATCATCGCGCCGCCGGGCGAGATATTGCGCACCAGCCCTTCATAGCAGAAACCGTCATGATGCACGCCGATCCGGCGGAAGATGCGCTTGCGCGCAACGCGGTTGGACTTGAAACCTTCGGCATGGGCGTAGCCGCCGCGTTCGCTCAGCAGCACGGTGGCGGAGGTGGCGTCCATCGGCTTGCCATAGATATAACCCTGGACGTGGCTGCAACCGAGCTGGCGCACGAGGGCCAGTTCGTCGTGCGTTTCGGCCCCTTCCGCGGTGGTATCCATGCCCAGCGCATCGGCCAGGCTGACGATCGATGCGATGATGGCGCTGTTCATGCTGCCCTTCTGGGCGGCGCCGCGCACGAAGCTCTGATCGATCTTGATCTTGTCGAACGGCACCTTCTTCAGATAGCCGAGCGCCGAATAGCCGGTGCCGAAATCATCCAGCGCCAGGCGCACGCCGCTCGCCTTCAGGCGGTTGAACGTGTCGATATTGTCGTCGCCGCCATCCAGGAACACGCTCTCGGTGATCTCCAGCTCAAGCTGCGAGGGTTGGATGCCGGTCTGCGCGATGGCGTTCAGGGCGACCGCGGTGATATCTCCCGCCGCGAACTGCGTCGGCGAAACGTTGACCGCGATGCGCAGCTTCCCGGGCCAGACCGCGATCTGCGCGCAGGCGCTGCGCAGGATCCACTCGCCCATGCGGCTGATGAGATTGGCCTCTTCGGCGATCGGGATGAACACGTCCGGGCTGATGCGACCGCGTGTGGGATGGTCCCAACGGGTCAGCACTTCGAACCCGACGATCTTCTCCGTCGCGACGTCGATCACCGGCTGGTACACCAGCGACAGCTCGCCGCGTCCCAGCGCATCGCGCAGATCCTCCTCCAGCGTGCGCCGCTCGGAGGCTTCGAGATGCATCGATTCTTCGTAGAAGCGATAGGTGCCGCGGCCCGCATCCTTGGCGCAGTAGAGCGACAGATCGGCATTGCGGACCAGCGATGCCGGCTTCACGTCGCCTCGTTCATGCACCGCGATACCGATCGAGGCGCCGATACGCACCTGCGATCCCTCGACGATATAGGGAACCGAGACCGATTCGATGATGCGCCTGGCAAGCTTCTCTAGATCGGCGGTGGCCACCAGCTTGGGCAGCACGATCTGGAACTCGTCTCCGCCCAGCCGCCCGACGGTGCCGCGCTCATCCACCACGCGCTGCAGTCTGTCGGCGACCTGCACCAGCAGGGCATCCCCTGCGGGATGGCCGAGCGTATCGTTGACCTGCTTGAAGCGATCGAGATCGAGCAGGAACAGCGTGCAAGGCTCGCTCTTGCCCATGTGGCCCTTCAGCGATTGCTCCAGCAGGCGATTGATCTCCAGCCGGTTGGCAAGGCCCGTCAGCGTATCGTAGCGGGCAAGCTGCTGGAACGCGTTCTGCGTCTCGCGCATGTCCGTCAGATCGGTGCCGCTGCCGCGAAAGCCCTGGAAATTGCCCAGATCGTCGAGCACCGGATTGCCCGAGACGGACCACCAGCGTTCCTCATCCGCGTTCACCTTGATCGACAGTTCGCTGAACGGGGTGCGCGACGACAGGTGGAAACCCAGCGTACGCTCCTCGCGCTCATCGTCGCGCTTGCCGATCTGCGCGATCAGGCTGGTGAACTGCTTGCCTACGATATCCTCGACGCGAAGCCCGGTACGCTCGGCCACCATGGGCGTGATATAGCGCAATATGCCGTGCCGGTCCGTTTCCCAGAACCAGCCGCGTCCGTCCGTCTCGTAATCCTTCAGCAGCGCGGCAGCGCGCAGCACTTCATCGGACCGCCGGTCCCGTTCGAACATCCGTCGATCCATCCGCCGCTGGATGATCAGGATGGTTAAGGTGGCGAGCGCGATCAGCACGGTCTCGATCAGGACCTGAAGGCTGAAACTCATGGACACGGCGAGCGGGATCAAGCTCGGCACGCCATAGGCAATAATCGTCTGTGGGCGCAGCGGCGTCGTCATCATTTTGGGCGTTAAACGAACAACCTTTCCGAGAAGTAACCATCGGTCCGCCGCAGGACACAGATCGACGAAAGACACTGCGCGGCGCTTGACTTGGGACAGCAGCCCTGTAGGCCCCGCCTCGGGCCACGCCGTCCCAACGCGGCGCGCGCTCTCTGTGAGGAGAAGCATAGCATGACCGAATACCAGAATACGCAGCCCGAATTGCGCCCGGAGCGCCCCTTTTTCTCCTCCGGTCCCACCGCAAAACCACCCGGCTGGTCCTTCGATAAATTGAAGACCGAATCGCTCGGCCGTTCGCACCGGTCCAAGATCGGCAAGGCGCGCCTCAAATATGCGATCGACCTCAGCCGCGAACTGCTAGGCGTTCCCGACGATTATCTTATCGGCATCATGCCGGGTTCGGATACCGGCGCGCTGGAATGCGCAATGTGGACGATGCTCGGCAAGGGCCCGGCCACCGTCGCCGCCTGGGAAAGCTTCGGCAATGTCTGGATCCAGGACGCCGTCAAGCAGCTGAAGCTGAACGACCTCACCATCCTCGATGCCGACTACGGCAAGCTGCCCGATCTGTCCTCCATTCCGGCGGACAACGACATCGTCTTCACCTGGAACGGCACCACGTCCGGCGTGCGCGTGCCCAATGCGGATTTCATCGCGGACGATCGCACCGGCATCACCATCAACGACGCCACCAGCGCCATCTTCGCGCAGCCGATGGACTGGGCCAAGCTCGATGCCACGACCTATAGCTGGCAGAAGGTGATGGGCTCCGAGGCCGCGCACGGCATGCTGATCCTGTCCCCCCGCGCGGTGGAGCGGATCGAAAGCTACGATCCGGCCTGGCCGCTGCCCAAGCTCTTCCGTCTGAAGAAAGGCAGCAAGCTCAACACCGCGATCTTCGAAGGCGCGACGATCAACACCCCCTCCATGATGGCGACCGAGGATTATATCGCGGCGCTCGAATGGGCGAAGAGCATCGGCGGGCTGCAGGCGATGCACGATCGTGCGGATGCCAATGCGAAGATCGTCACCGACTGGATCAAAGCGACGCCCTGGCTGCGCAATATGGTCGACGATCCGGCGCTGCGCACCAACACGGGCGTCTGCATGGTCTTCCAGGGTGACTGGTATGACGGCCTGGACGATGAGGCCAAGGCCTCGGTGCCCAAGACCATCGCCTCGATGCTCGAGAGCCTCGATGTCGCCTATGATTTCAACGGCTACCGCGATGCGCCGCCAAGCTTGCGCATCTGGTGCGGCGGCACGGTGGAGCAGGAAGATCTGAAGCGCCTGCTGCCGTGGATCGAATGGGCCTATGCCGAGGTTAAGGCCAAGCATTCCTGATCGAATTTTTCGCTCGTCCTGAGCCTGTCGGAAAACGGCCCTGCTGCTTTCAGCAGAGCGGGATTTCGTCAGGCGCAGCGCGAACGACATCAGATATTTCTGAAAGGCAAACCCATGCCCAAAGTCCTGATTTCCGACAAAATGTCCCCCAAGGCCGCCGAAATCTTCCGCGAACGCGGGATCGAGGTGGACGAGATTACCGGCAAGACGCCGGAAGAGCTGAAAGCCATCATAGGCGACTATGACGGGCTGGCGATCCGCAGCGCCACCAAGGTCACGCCCGAGATTCTGGAGGCCGCCGACAATCTGAAGGTGATCGGCCGCGCCGGCATCGGCGTCGACAATGTCGATATCCCCGCCGCCTCGTCCAAGGGCGTGGTGGTGATGAACACGCCGTTCGGCAATTCCATCACCACGGCAGAGCACGCCATCGCCATGATGTTCGCGCTTGCCCGCCAGCTGCCGGAGGCCGACGCTTCCACGCAGGCGGGTAAGTGGGAGAAATCGAAGTTCATGGGCGTCGAGCTGACGTCCAAGACGCTCGGCCTGATCGGCGCGGGCAATATCGGCTCGATCGTCGCGGACCGCGCGCTCGGCCTCAAGATGAAGGTGGTCGCTTTCGATCCGTTTCTGACGCCCGAACGCGCGGTGGAGATGGGCGTGGAGAAGGTGGAGCTGGATCAGCTGCTCGCCCGCGCAGACTTCATTACTTTGCACACGCCGCTGACCGATCAGACCCGCGGCATTCTGTCGAAAGACGCGCTCGCCAAGACCAAGAAGGGCGTGCGCATCATCAATTGCGCGCGTGGCGGCCTGATCGACGAGGCGGCGCTGAAGGAAGCGCTGGAATCCGGCCAGGTCGCCGGCGCCGCGCTCGACGTGTTCGCCGAGGAACCGGCCAAGGACAATCCGCTGTTCGGTACGCCGGGCCTCGTCTGCACCCCGCATCTGGGTGCCTCGACCGACGAGGCGCAGGTCAATGTGGCGATTCAGGTGGCCGAGCAGCTGAGCGACTATCTGCTGTCCGGCGGCGTCACCAACGCGCTCAACATGCCCAGCCTTTCGGCCGAGGAAGCACCGCGCGTGCGCCCCTATATGGCGCTTGCCGAAAAGCTTGGCAGCCTGGTCGGGCAGCTGCTGGGCAAGGACATCCGCGGGGTCGAGATCGAGGTGGAGGGCGCCGCAGCGCAGCTCAACATCAAGCCGATCAGTGGCGCCGTGCTCGCCGGTCTCATGCGCGTCTATTCGGACACGGTGAACATGGTGAACGCACCCTATCTGGCGCGCGAACGCGGCCTGGACGTGCGCGAAGTGCGCCATGACCGCACGCAGGATTATCACACCCTGCTGCGCGTCACCGTCACCACCGATGAGGGCGAGCGCTCCGTAGCCGGCACGCTGTTTGGCGAAGCGCAGCCGCGCCTTGTCGAGCTGTTCGGCATCAAGATCGAGGCCGATCTGGGCGGCGACATGCTCTACATCGTCAACGAGGATATTCCGGGCTTCATCGGCAAGGTCGGCACCGCGCTGGGCGAGGCGGGCGTCAATATCGGCACCTTCCACCTCGGCCGTCGCAGCGGCGCGCGCGGCGACGAGGCTGTGCTGCTGCTCTCGGTCGACCAGCCAGTGGATGAGCCGGTAATGTGGAAGATCTGCAACCTCGAAGGCGTGAAGAAGGTGAAGGGGCTGGGCTTCAAATAAAGCCCACGCCTCCCTTGCCCGTCACTGCGAGGAGCCTTAGGCGACGAAGCGATCCAGAGCGCACGCAGCACCGCGACGGCGCTGGATTGCTTCGCTGCCCTCCGGGCATCTCGCACTGACGCCTATCCGGGTTCGAACGGGACCGGATTCGATGAAAGACAGCCCTTCATGAGCGACACCCCCGAACTGCTGCCCGTCGGCTTCCGCGATCGTCTGGCACCCACGGCCGAACGCGGTGCGACGATCGAGCGTGCGGTGCTCGGCGTGTTGGCGAGCCACGGCTACGACCGGGTCGATCCGCCGCTGGCCGAAACCGAACGCGCGCTGAGCGAGCGGGGCGGCAATCGCACCGATCACCTGCGCTTCACCGATCCGATCTCGCAGCGCACGCTGGCGCTGCGCACCGACATGACGACGCAAATCGGGCGGATCGCCGCCAGCCGCCTTGCCGATGCGCCCCGTCCCTTGCGGCTTTGCTATGCGGGCCAGGTATTGCGTTTGCGATCCGGCCAGCTCCGGCCCGAACGGCAGATGACGCAGATCGGCGCGGAGATTATCGGATCGGACGAAATCGCCGCCGCGCGCGAGATCGTCTCGCTCGCTATCGAAGCGCTGCAGAGCTCGGGCGTTACCGGCATCACCGTGGATTTCACCCTGCCGGACCTCGTCGATCGGCTGGCGGACACACGCTATCCGCTGGACGCGGCGACGCTGGACGCAGTGAAGGGTGAGCTCGACAGCAAGGATGCGGGCGGGCTGACGGCGCTGGGCGCGACAGATTATCTGCCACTGATCGCCGCTGCCGGGCCCTATCACGACGCGCTGGCCAAACTGGAAGCGCTGGATGCGGGCGGAGCGCTCGCATCGCGCATCGAAGGCTTGCGCGCGATCGCCCTGCCCATCGCCGATGACATTCGCCTGACGCTGGACCCGACCGAACGGCACGGCTTCGAATATCAGAGCTGGTTCGGCTTCACGCTCTATGCCGACGGCCATGTGGCGAGCCTGGGACGCGGCGGCACCTATCTGATGACGCGCGCCGATGGCAGCAGCGAGCCGGCGACGGGCTTCTCGCTCTATCCCGATGCGCTGGCCGATGCCGGCAATGGCGACGCGCCCAGGCGCGTGTTCCTGCCGCTTGATCACGATGCTGCCGCCGCGGCGCAGCTTCGCGCAGATGGCTGGCGCACTGTGGCCGCGCTGTCCGACCAGGACGATGCCAGCGCGCTGGCCTGCTCACACCGGTTGGAAAACGGCGAAGCCCGGCCGCTCTAAAATCGCGCCGCTCACAAAAAAGGGCTCCCGCATCACGGAAGCCCTTTTTCACTTCAGGGAGCGCAGCTTCTAGCTGTTCATCGTTGCTGGATCAGGGCCGAGGCGACCGTCCGCGCTGTCCAGCTGATCGAACGCCGCAAGATCATCCTTGCTCAGCTCGAAATCGAGCACGCCGAAATTGTCGCGCATATGATCCTCGGACGAGGCCTTGGGGATCACGAGCAGGCCATTGTCGATATGCCAGCGCAGCACGACCTGCGCGGGCGTCCTATCCAGCTTCTCGGCGATCTTTTTCACGACATCGTCGTCCATCGCATCGCCTTGGCCCAGCGGGCTCCAGCTTTGCGTGGCAATGCCCATCTCCTCATGCACCTTGCGTGCGTCCTTCTGCTGGAAGCTCGGGTGCAGCTCGATCTGGTTGAGCACGGGCACCACGCCGGTAGCGTCCACGATGCGCTTCAGATGCGGCTCCAGAAAGTTGGACACGCCGATCGACTTCGCCTTGCCCGCCTTCTGGATCTCGACGAACGCTTTCCAGGTGTCGACATACAGATCGTTTCCCGGGCACGGCCAATGGATCAGCACGCAATCCACCGATTCGCGGCCGAGGCGATCGAGGCACTTGTCGAACGCCTTCAGCGTGCGGTCATAGCCCTGGCTTTCATTCCACACCTTGGTGGTAAGCCAGATGTCGTCATGGCCCTTCAGGCCTTCGCCGACGCCCTTCTCGTTCTGATAGATCGCGGCAGTATCGACGAGACGGTAGCCGATTTCCACGGCCTTGCCGACGGCCTCAGCCGCGTCGCTCTCGTCGATCTTGTAGGTTCCGAAGCCGAGCTGCGGGATCGAACGTCCGTCGTTCAGTTCGATCATCGGGGTCTGGGAGATAGTATCGGTGCTCATGGAAATCCTTTCGTTCTTCGGGCTTTTAACGAACGACCCCCCGCATAAGGTCCGCCCTTAACGCTGGACGTTGGGCGGCCCCGCTTTTAGGGCGGCGCTTTCGAACGGATCGACAGCAAGGGGCAGAGCATTGGCCAACGTCACGGTGATCGGCGCACAATGGGGCGACGAAGGCAAAGGCAAGATCGTCGACTGGCTCTCCAGCCGGGCCGATGCGGTCGTGCGCTTTCAGGGCGGCCACAATGCGGGGCACACGCTCGTCGTGGACGGAGAGGTCTACAAGCTCTCCCTCCTGCCCTCCGGCATCGTCACCGGCACGTTGTCGATCATCGGCAATGGCGTGGTGCTCGATCCTTGGGCGCTGAAGGCCGAAGTCGAGAAGTTGAGTGGCCAGGGCGTCAACATCACCGACGATAATTTCGCGATTGCGGACAATTGTGCGCTCATCCTGCCGCTGCACCGCGATCTCGACGGCTTGCGCGAAACCGCTGCGGGCTCCGGCAAGATCGGCACCACCGGTCGCGGCATCGGCCCGGCCTATGAAGACAAGGTCGGCCGCCGCGCGATCCGCGTGTGCGATCTGGCGCATCTCGACGCGCTGGAGCCGCAGCTCGATCGCCTCTGCGCCCATCACGACGCGCTGCGCGCCGGTTTCGACCAGCCGCCCGTCGACCGCGAAGCGCTGCTCGCCGACCTGCGCGAAATAGCCCCGTTCGTGCTGCAATATGCGCAGCCCGTCTGGAAGCGGCTGAAGAAGGTGCGCAAGGCTGGCGCCAAGATCCTGTTCGAAGGCGCGCAGGGCGTGCTGCTGGATGTCGATCACGGCACCTATCCCTTCGTCACCAGCTCCAACACCGTGTCCGGCACCGCCGCCAGCGGATCGGGCCTCGGCCCTTCGGCGACCGGCTTCGTGCTGGGCATCGTCAAGGCCTACACCACACGCGTCGGCTCCGGCCCCTTCCCCACCGAGCTGAACGATGCCACCGGCCAGCGGCTGGGCGAGCAGGGCCATGAATTCGGCACCGTCACGGGTCGCAAGCGCCGCTGCGGCTGGTTCGACGCGGTGATCGTGCGGCAGAGCTGCGCCGTTTCCGGCGTCACCGGCATCGCGCTGACCAAGCTGGACGTGCTCGACGGGTTCGAGACGATCCGCATCTGCACCGGCTATCGCCTGCGCGGCAAGATCCTCGATTATTTGCCCGCCCATGCCGCCGATCAGGCGGAAGTCGAACCGATTTACGAGGAGATGGAAGGCTGGCAGGCGACCACCGCCGGCGCGCGCAGCTGGGCCGATCTGCCGGCCCAGGCGATCAAATATATCAGCCGCGTGCAGGAGCTGATCGAGACGCCGGTCGCCCTGGTCTCCACCAGCCCCGAGCGCGACGACACCATCCTGGTGCGCGATCCCTTCGCGGACTGAGCAGAGCGGCTGCCAGGGCTTGCGGTGCAGCTATGATCGCATCATGCTCCGGATATGGCCGACTTCAGTTTTAAATTGCCTGACGAGTTCCTGAAGCATGTCGAGCGGCGCGTTGCGGAGGGGTCTTTCTCGAACGCGAGCGAGTATTTCAGCGATCTCATGGGTCGGGATCGCGAACGCGAGCAGACCCGGGAAGAACGCCGATAAGTCCCACTCCATTCGCGTCCTGCACCATGCGCAGGATCACGGGGCGCGGCTGCGCCGCTAGACGTCGTCGGCGCTGATCAGTTCGGCGCGGTCCAGCTCTCCGGTCATGTGCGCGACCACGGTGGCAACCGTGGCGTCGCCGCTGACATTCGTCACCGTGCGCATCATGTCCATGATACGGTCCACACCGGCCACGAAGGCGATCGTTTCCAGAGGCACGCCGACGGTGCCGAACACCAGCGCCATCATGATCAGCCCCGCGCCCGGAATGCCCGCCGCGCCGACTGCGCCCAGCGTCGCCGTAACA
>JBELIU010000010.1:0-294 GCA_042090735.1 Novosphingopyxis sp.
GCCGGACATGCCGGCAGGGGGGCCATTGGGAAAATTCTTCATACGCATGAGCTCGAAACCTTAAACGCGGGGCGGCTCCATCATATAGGGATGATTTGTTGCAGTGCAGCATGAAAAGGCCAATGATCAGTTGCGCGCGGCGCATGTGTCGTGGTTCAGCGGATCAGCACCAGGGGCGGCGACCGCCGGCATAGGGCCGTGCCAGCCCCTCGGCGATCAGGCGATCGCCCACCGGAGCGCCATCGACATAGACGCGGGCGAGCGTGCGTCCGTAGCGGTCCGTCCCGTCGCGGG
>JBELIU010000010.1:304-26440 GCA_042090735.1 Novosphingopyxis sp.
GCAACGGGGCGGGTGGGTTTCGGGCGTGTCGATGTCCAGCAGCCGGATCTTCTCGCCATGCATCCAGATGGTATCGCCATCGACCACGCAGTTGGTGCCGCCGCCGCGATGGCATTTGGAAAAGGCCAGCCGTTCGCCCGGGCCGGACGGCGCCGCGGGGGACAGCCCGGGCAGCGCGATGCCCTCCCCCGTCAGCCATTCAGGGCCCCAGAAAATCGCCGCGAACAGCAGCAACGGCGCGGCCAACAGCCAGCGGTTAAAAGAAGAACGCTGGGTGCGGCGCGGCCTGAAGCCTCGGGGCGCCTTGCGATAGCCCCCCTCGGTCACCCGGAAATGCTTGCTCATGCGCTCCGACATGCCGGGCGACGCTGAACAGTTTCCTAATCCACGCGTGGCGATCGCCGCCGAAGTGGAGTGATGATCACACCGAATTGGACCGAACGAGCCCGGCGCGGCCCCGCCGCGGATCAATTCGGCGTACCCTGTCTTAACCCAAAAGGCCTGCAATCACAGCTTATTAACCACTTATTTCGGCCACCGAAACAATGCTTCCCGTGCTTTACGTCGCGTTAACCACCGCGTGGCATTGGTGGCGAAATTGCTGTGTCCAACTGGGGGGTCGGCATTCAAATGTTATCCGAAGAAAATAACAGTCGTACGTCCGACGCGCTTGAGAGCGCAACGATTGCCAATATCGACACGTGGCGCATCGCCATCGATCGTGCTCTTGCCGATGAGGGCGACGTGCGCATCGATATCGGCGAACTGCAGACCGTCGATCTCAGCTTCCTGCAACTTGTCGAAGCCGCGCGCATCGATGCGGCAGGCCGAGGCAAGGCAATCCAGCTTTCGCATCCCGCAACCGGCCCGCTTGCCGATCTGCTCCAGCGTTCGGGCAGGTTTACCCGTGCGGATGCCGAAGACCACGAATTCTGGTTTCATGGAGAACTCACCCAATGACCGCTTCCATTCTTACGGTCGATGATTCCCCCTCAATCCGAATGGCCATCCGCATCGCGCTGAGCGGTGCCGGCTATACGGTTACGGAGGCCGGCGACGGCGAAGAGGGCCTGGCCGCCGCCACCACGAACAAGTTCGATATGATCGTGACCGATCTCAACATGCCGAAGATGGATGGGCTCACCATGATCCGCGAGTTGCGCAAACAACCCGCGCAGGCCGGTGTGCCGATCATCTTCCTGACCACCGAATCGGATGCCGACATGAAGGCCCAGGCCAAAGCGGCGGGTGCCACCGGCTGGCTCGTCAAACCCTTCGTGCCCGAGCAGCTGACCAAGGTAGCGCGCAAGGTGCTCGGCCGGTGAGTGGCGCCGGCCTTCCCGATCCGGCAGAAACCTTCCGCGTCGAGGCGGCGGATGTCCTGAACGAAGTCGAGCAGGCGCTACTCGACCTAACTGAAAATCCGCACGACAAGGATCTCGTCGATGCGGTGTTTCGCGGGCTGCATACGCTCAAGGGTTCGGGCGCGATGTTCGGGTTCGACGATCTGGCGGGCTTCACCCACCATTGCGAAAGCGCGTTCGATCAGGTTCGCAAGGGCGCGGTCGCAGCGACGCCGGAACTGATTTCCATTGTGCTCGGCGCGCAGGACCGCATGCGCGCACTGGTCGACGGCGAGGTGGACGAGGAGAAACAGAACCGCATCCTCGCACAGCTTGGCGAGGCTGTTGCCGCAGCTTCGGGACAAAGCGAACCGCAAGCCCCTGCAAGTGGCGAGGCAGGGGGCTGGCACGTGCGCTTCCGCCTGCCCGCGGACTGCATGGCGAACGGCACCAATCCGCTCTTCCTGCTCGATGAATTGCGCGACCTCTCCGAATGCGAGATCGCGCTGCTGACCGACGCAATTCCGCCGCTGGCCGATCTGGACCCGCGCGAATGCTATCTTGGCTGGGATGTCACGCTGAAGGGCGCGATCGACCGGGACGATATCGAAGATGTGTTCATCTTCGTGATGGACGACATGGAATTGTCTATCGAACCGCTCGGCGAGAGGTCCGCCGAGATTGCGGGCGCGCCTTCACCATCTTCGCGCGAGACAGAGGCTTCCTCTGCGGAAGCGGGTCCCGTCGTTGCTGGCGCGTCAACGGACGGCAAGTCACAGCACGGAAAGTCTGCGGGAGACACGCTGCGCGTGCCTGCCGAACGGCTCGACGAATTGATGGACCGGGTGGGCCAGCTGGTCATAGCACAGAGCCGCCTGTCGCAGATCGCCCATGGCAATGTGGATCTCGCCCTGCGATCCGTCTCCGAAGAAATCGAGCGGCTTTCCGGGGAATTGCGCGACACCATGATGGTGATGCGCATGGTTCCCGTGTCGACCCTGTTCGGCCGGTTCCGCCGCCTGATCCACGATCTGTCAGAGGAAACCGGCAAGGCGATCACCCTTTCGACCGAGGGCGAAGGCACGGAAGTCGACAAGACCGTGATCGAGCGATTGTTCGATCCCATCGTCCATCTGGTCCGCAATTCCTGCGACCACGGCCTGGAAACCCCGGATCAGCGCCGGGCTGCCGGCAAGCCCGAAGCGGGCAATGTCACGCTCTCGGCGCATCAGACCGGGGGTGAGGTCGTCATTACCATCCGCGATGACGGGCGCGGGATCGACCGCGATCGCGTGCACGCCAAGGCCGAGGAAAACGGCCTGATCAAACCCGATCAGGTGCTGGGCGATCAGGAGCTGTTCCAGCTGATCTTCCATCCGGGTTTCTCCACCGCGGCACAGGTCAGCAATCTGTCCGGCCGCGGGGTCGGCATGGACGTGGTCAAGCGCACCATCGAAAGCCTGCGCGGTACCATCGAAGTCGCCAGCGAACCGGGCGCGGGATCGACGATCGCGCTGCGTATTCCGCTGACGCTGGCCATCATCGAAGGCCTGCTGGTCCGCGTGGGCGAGGAGCGCTACGTCATCCCGCTTTCCAGCGTCGAGGAATGCATCGAGTTGTCGCTGGAAGACGACATGCGCCATCGCGGACGCAGCCTGATTTCTCTGCGCGGCGCACTGGTGCCCTTTCTTCGACTGCGCGAATTGTTCGCCAGCCGGCAGAAAGCGGATCGCTATCAGAAGATCATCGTCGTCTCGACTGGCTCGGAAAGGGTCGGTCTGGTGGTCGATCAAATCATCGGCAACCACCAGACGGTCATCAAATCAATGTCCGCCTTCCACCGCAGCGCCGCCTCCTTCTCCGGGGCGACTATCCTGGGGGACGGCACGGTCGCGCTAATCCTGGACGTGCCGCAACTCATCTCCCTCGCCCAGCAACAGGAGGAGCGGCTTCAGGCCGCGGGATAGATCGATGACCGACCAGACATCAAACATCTCCGACGATGGCGAGGAATTCCTGCATTTCGATCTACAGGGCGAGGTTTTCGCGCTGGAAGCGACCATGGTGCGCGAAATCCTCGACGTCATCAGCACAACCGCCGTGCCCGGTGCGCCCCGGCTGGTCCGCGACGTGATAAATTATCGCGGCAAGATCATTCCTCTCGCCGATCTGCGACTGGCGTTCGATATGGACGCTGCCGAGGCCACCATCGACAGCCGGATTATCGTGATCGAAAGCGAGCTGGACGGCGAAATGCACTGGCTTGGCTTTCGGGCGGACAAGGTGCTCGAAGTCGCCACGATCGCGGCGTCTTC
Source organism: Novosphingopyxis sp. (assembly GCA_042090735.1). GTDB lineage: Bacteria > Pseudomonadota > Alphaproteobacteria > Sphingomonadales > Sphingomonadaceae > Novosphingopyxis. Next base: position 3,963 of record JBELIU010000010.1, read on the forward strand.
CTGCGAGGAGCCGCCGATGGTGGGAATGCGCTGGAATCGCGGCCACGTCCGCTGCCTCGCTCGCCGGGAAGAGGGCATCATCGTCATTCCCGATCTTTCCGCGATCTTCGAGCCGACCTTACGGTCGTCCGCGCCCGGCATGGCCGAAGCAGCATAAACCGTTTTGATTATTGCCAAATATTCCTTTTTTTCTTTCGAACCAGGTGAACAGCCATGAACTTGACACTTAAAGCGAAGCTGGCGGCTGCCTTTTCGGCCATCCTGCTCCTGACCGGAGCGGTTGGCTGGCTCGGCATCACGCAAATGAGCTCCGTCAACGAGCAATCGACCGAACTGGCCGAAAACTGGATGCCCAGCATCGATGAGATCCACTCGATCGATAATGCCGTGTCCAATCTGCGAGTGTATGAATACCGCCACATCGTTTCGACCGATCCCGAAACAATGCGCGAAGCCGAACAAAAGATCGATGCTACCCTAGCAGAACTCAAGGCCTCGATGAGCACCTACGAGGGACTGATCTCATCCCCCGAAGAGCGCGCTCAATTCGAAAAGTTTTCTGAAGATCTTCAGTCTTACATGTCAATGCATGACAAGATGCTGAATTTGTCTCGCGAGAACAAGAACGCGGAGGCCGCTGCAGCCGTGCTCTCCTCGACTCCTCTCTATTCGAAGATCAGCGACAACCTAGGCAGCCTGGTGGATCTAAACGTCAAAGGCGGTGAGGATTCGAGCGCCGAAGGCGATACCCTTTACGCCGAATCTCGCACGATGCTGATCGCTCTCATCATTGCGTCGCTGGTCATCGGAATCGGTGCAGCACTGCTCGTGATGCGATCGGTGCTCAAGCAGCTCGGAGGTGAGCCTGGAATAGTCCGGGAGGTCGTGAGGCAGGTCGCCGAAGGCGACCTAACCGTCGACGTCGCCGTCAAAGCAGGTGATCGTGATAGCGTGATGGCCTCGCTTGCGATGATGCTTAATCGCTTGAAGAAGGTGATCGGGGATACCACCGCCGCTTCCGACACGGTCGCCGCAGGCAGCCAGCAGATGTCCGCCAGCGCGGACCAGGTCTCGCAGGGCGCGACCGAGCAGGCCGCCGCCGCGGAAGAGGCCTCCGCCTCGATGGAGCAGATGGCATCCAACATCAAACAGAACGCCGACAACGCCGCTCAGACCGAGAAGATTGCTCGCCAGTCTTCCACAGACGCGCAGGAAAGTGGCGTCGCGGTTGAAAAGGCAGTCGGCGCGATGCGCACCATCGTCGAAAAAATCGAGATCGTGCAGGAAATTGCCCGTCAGACCGATCTCCTCGCCCTGAATGCCGCCGTCGAAGCGGCGCGGGCGGGCGAGCATGGGCGCGGCTTCGCCGTGGTCGCTTCCGAAGTGCGCAAGTTGGCGGAACGTAGCCAGTCTGCCGCGGCGGAGATCGGCTCGATGTCGACGGAAACCGTTACTGCCGCCACCGAAGCGGGTGAAATGCTGACCAAGCTGGTGCCCGATATTCGGCGGACCGCCGAGCTGGTTTCCGAGATCAGCGCTGCTTGCCGGGAGCAGGATATCGGTGCCAGCCAGATCAACGAGGCGATCCAGCAGCTTGATACCGTCACTCAGCAGAACGCCACCGCGTCCGAGCAGATTTCCAACACGTCGGAAGAGCTGGCCAGCCGTGCCGAAACCCTGCAGGCGGCCATCGCCTTCTTCCGCGTAGCGGCCGACGACACGGCGGGCGCGGTCACGACTCCGATGGCGAGAAAGGTTGCCAAGACCGCTCCTCCGAAGGCCAAGGCTGCAAAGTTCAAGCCCAACAGCGTAGGCGACCAGCAGGAGCGCGCCCGCGGCTTCGCTCTCGACCTGTCGAGCGGCGGGCCGGACGAGGACGATGCCAAGTTCGGTCAGGCGGCATGACCACCGGCCCCGAAGCCCAGGTCGTCACCTTCGGCCTTGGGGATGAGATCTTCGCGGTCTCGGTCGGCATGGTGCGCGAAATACTGGATTATGCCCCGGTATTTCGCGTTCCCCAGGGGCCAGACTGGCTCTTGGGCCTGACCGAGGTGCGCAGGGCCGGAATTCCGACCGTCGATCTGCGGACACGCATGGGCCTTCCGACGGAGGAGCCCACGCTCTCCACTCGCATCCTGATCGTCGACCTCGCACTGGCGGATCGTAATGTGACCCTCGGACTCGTTGTCGACCGCGTTCTGGCCGTCAGCGCGTTCTCGTCCGACCAGATCGAGACTGCCCCCGATATCGGCATACGATGGCGCTCAGACTATATCGAGGGCGTGGTACGACAGGATAGCGGCTTCGTCATCCTAGTGAATCTCGCCGCTTTCTTTTCCAGCCAGGAAGCAGCCCTGCTTCCCGGTCTGCGGGCCGCCTGAGCGGTTCGCCGACTTGAAACAACCTGCGTAGCGACGGCCCTTAGGGGCCGCCGCCCGTGCCATTCGGATTACGCATCATGCCCAATTCAGCTCTCGCCGCAAGGCCGGTTTCCGACGACCGTATATCCCCTCGCAACTTCGCACGGCTCTCGGCAATCATTCAGGAGTTGTCGGGGATCAACATTCCGCAAACCAAGCAAACCATGCTGGAAGGACGCCTGCGCCGGCGCGTACGGGCGACCGGCATGGAAGACCTCGACGCTTATTGCGAAGCCGTGTTCGAAAGCGGCATCGGCAGTAGCGAAACCATGCATCTGCTCAATGCGGTCACCACTAACAAAACCGATTTCTTCCGCGAACCGAAGCATTTCGAGTTCATGGAGAGTACCGCTTTACCAGCGATCAAGGCCGCTGGCGTTCGCCGGCTGCGCGCGTGGAGCGCGGGGTGCTCGACCGGGGCGGAACCCTATACGATGGCCATGGTGTTCGATAATTTCGCCACGCGCCACGGCGGGCCGGAATATGGCATTCTTGCCACCGATCTCGATAGCGACGTTCTGGAGGTTGCGCGCCGGGGTGTCTATCCGCGCGCACTGCTCGCACCCACCCCGCCGGCAATGCGCAGGCGCTATGTAATGGAGCCGGTCGATCGCAGCAGCGGGGATGTGCGTATCGTACCCACCCTACGCTCGGCTGTCGGTTTCGCGCAGCTGAATTTCATGGATGCCCGCTATCCCGTGGGCAGTCCGATGGACATTATCATGTGCCGCAACGTGCTGATCTATTTCGATCGGCCGACGCAGAAGGCGGTTTTGGGGAAGCTTTGCCAGAATCTCAAACCCGGCGGCTGGATCATGCTCGGCCATTCGGAAACCATCGCCGATATGCAGCTGCCGCTGGAGCAGGTCGGCCCAACCGCGTTTCAGAAGGTCTGACGATAATGGCCCAAAAACGCATCCGCGTCCTCGTCATCGACGATAGTGCCAGTGTCCGGCAGGCGATGACTTCGATTCTCTCGGCCGATCCGGAAATCGAGGTGATCGCCGCCGCGTCCGATCCCTTTGCCGCCGCGCGGTATATCCAGGCCGAATTGCCCGATGTGGTGACACTCGACGTCGAAATGCCGCGTATGGACGGCATAACCTTCCTTCGCAAATTGATGAGTCAGTGTCCCGTGCCTGTAGTGATGTGCTCCTCGCTGGTGGAGGAAGGGTCCGAAACGCTACTTCAGGCGCTGGAGGCGGGGGCCGTCGACATCATCCTCAAACCGCGCATGGGTGTGGCCGACCATTTGCTGGAATCGCACATGCGCATCCGTGAGACGGTGAAAGGTGCAGCCCAGGCGCGCCTCGGGCGCCGCTCCGCCGCCCGTCAGGATGAAGGGACGCAGGCAAAACTTACCGCCGACGCCATGATGCCGCCTCCGAATGCAACGGCCATGCGCCGCACCACCGAGATGGTTGCGTGCATCGGCGCGTCCACCGGCGGCACCGAAGCGTTGCGCGAAATGCTGGAGGCGCTGCCCGCCAATTCACCCGGCATGGTGGTGGTCCAGCATATGCCCGAAAGCTTCACCAAGGCCTTTGCAAAGCGGCTCAATACGCTGTGCAAGGTCGATGTGAAGGAGGCCGAAGACGGCGACACCGTGATGCGCGGCCATGTGTTGATTGCTCCCGGCGGCCTGCGCCACACCATGCTAGAACGGCAGGGCGCGCGCTATTATGTTTCCGTTCGCGAAGGGCCGCTGGTTTCGCGCCATCGTCCCTCGGTCGATGTGCTGTTCCGCTCTGCCGCGCGCACCGCCGGATCGAATGCGGTCGGCGTGATCATGACCGGCATGGGCGACGATGGTGCGCGCGGCCTTCTGGAGATGAAGCAGGCCGGGGCGCGTACGATCGCGCAAGACGAGGCGACATCGATCGTCTTCGGCATGCCCAAGGAAGCGATCGCGCGCGGGGCGGCCGACCGCATCCTGCCGCTCGGACACATCGCCAACGAAGTTTTGAGGGCGACCCAAAGATGAGCATGCACTTCTCCGATCTGTCCGCAGAGCTTGCCGAAGCGCTGGATGCCGGGGCCGACGGGCCGCCTCCGACGGACGGCGTTTCGGATCCGCTGCCCGCCGGCGTCGCTCCGGACACCCGGAGCATCGCAGCCGATCTCTCCAGCCTTGCCGCCGGAATGGATCGCCGCTTCGTCGAGGCAGGCACGATGCTGATGACCGCGATCGAGACGATCGATCGCCTGATGGCGGTGCTGAAGGGCATCAGCTCCGCGCTGGACGATACGTCCGCGCGCGATGCGATCGCAACCTTGACGGACATGGCGGAGCGGCTCGGCAGCCTGCCCGACACCCTTCACGCCAGGGAAGTTACCCTGAATGCGGCGCGATCGCATTCGCAGACGCTGGAAACGCATCTCGTCGAGATGCGCAGGCTCCTCGATATCCTGCGCATCTATGGTCTCAACATCAAGATCGCCGCTGGCGGAGGCGAGGGCTTCATCAAATTTGTCGACGATCTCAACCTGCGTCTCGACGGCGGGCTGGTCGAACTGGACGGCATTGGTGCCATGCTTGACCGGCTTGCCCCTGATCTGAACAAGGCGGGCGACGCGATCGAACCGTTGCGCCAAGAATGCGAACGCGTCGTTCCCGCCGTTCCGCAGCAACTTGCCGCCGACGCCGGCTTGCTTCAGCAGCACATGCAATCGATGAGCGAACTGGCTCGCGATATCTTTTCCATCGCCGGCGATATCCAGCGGGAGGTGGCTACGGTGCTTGGCGCCCTGCAGGTTGGTGACAGCACCCGCCAGCGGGTGGAGCACGTGGTCGAGACGCTGGAAATCCTGGATGACTGGTCCGCGCAAGCAGCGCCCGCGCCAGAGGTGGCGCACGCGGTTCGATCCAGCATCTACGCGCTCCTCGCCGGGCAGCTCGTCGGGGCCGCAGAAGACTTTTCCGCTGGCGCGAATACACTTCTGCGATCCCTGCAGGATATCGGCCCGCATACCACGCGCCTGCTCTCCGTCATTGGGACGGACGGCGATTCGAACGGTCCGCAAATCCTGCAGGAAGTGGAACGCAGCATCATCCAGATGGACGATCTGACCAACCGCCTGCAAACGACCGAAGAGCAATCCGGGCGGCTTGTCGAAATGGTGGCATCTACATTGGCGGGGCTCGATGCGAAGCTGCAGGTGCTCCACTGGCTACGAATCGATCTTCGCAACATAGCCATGAATACCTCCCTCCTCTGCCGCCGGTCCGGCGACACGGGCCGCGCGGTGCTGGTGGTTGCCAAGGAAATCGACATGCTCTGCAACCAACTGGGCCAGGAACTCGACTCAACCATTCACACGATCCGACGTCTATCGTCGGAAAGCTCGTCGATTCAGGAAGGACGCGCCCAAGAGCTGAATGATGGTGGCCTCGGCGGCGCGCTGGAAATCGTACAAACAGGGTGCAGCACAAACGACGCCGGCCTCGAGCAGGGTCGGGACGATGCAAGCCGTCTGATCGAACTGCTCAATCGCACGGGAACCGATCTGGCCAATGAACTGGCGCTGGAAGAAGCGATGCTGAGCGCGGGCGACAGCCTCTCGTCCTTGGCGCACGGGGCATCGGAACCATGCGAAGCCGCGTTGGACCACCTCGCAGTCCTGTTGCCGCAGATCGCGAAATTGTATTCGATGGTCCAGGAACGCGAAATCCACCGCGCTTTCTCTCCCATAGAGGAAGCGATTGTCGATAATTCGGACGCGGACGATCTTGGCCTGTTCGGCGATGACGACGAGGACGACGGGCTTTTCTGACATCTGCTGGCGACGCAGCGCACGTGATGCTTCTGTTGGCAAATGATGCACGGAGTGCCGGCGACTTCCCGTAACCATTTTCAGCAACGGCCTGACATTTCCTCAAAAGTTTACCATGGAGATTCGGGAGACATCCGGATTCGGCACGATGAAGTTCAGGCCTTACCCGCTCCACGCCCGCGCGGATCAATGACACCCGTTCGGGCGCTACCTTGGGAGAGGAAATGACCATGCGCCACGTTCAGCATGCCGCCGAGCCCGCCACGCCGCCGCAGTCACGCCGGTGGTGGCGACATCTCTATGCGCAGGTTCTCATCGCGATTGTCGCGGGCGTCCTGCTCGGCCATTTCGCGCCGCCGACGGGCGAGGCGATGAAGCCGCTTGGCGATGCCTTCATCAAGCTCGTCAAGATGATCATCGCGCCGGTAATTTTCCTTACGATCGTCACCGGCATCGCAGGCATGCGCGATCTCGCGAAGATCGGCCGTGTCGCGGGCAAGGCCTTTGCCTATTTCTTCTTCTTCTCCACGCTGGCGTTGATCATCGGGATGATCATCGGCAATGTCGTGCAGCCCGGCGCGGGTCTCAATATCGATCCGGCCACGCTCGATGCCGGCGCCGTCGCCGATTATGCGGCGAAGGCCCATGAAAGTTCGATCAGCGGCTTTCTCCTCGGCATCATTCCGGACACGATGGTGTCCGCACTCACCAGCGGTTCGATCCTGCAGGTGCTGTTCGTCTCGGTGCTGTTCGGTATTAGCCTGGCGCTGGTCGGTGAGCGCGGCGATCGCATCCTGAGCGTGCTAGAGGACATCTCCACGATCGTCTTCAAGTTCGTCTCGCTCATCATGCGCGCGGCGCCCATCGGCGCATTCGGCGCGATCGCCTTTACCATCGGCGCCTATGGGATCGGCACCCTGGCCAATCTGGTCGAACTGGTGGCAACCTTTTACCTTACGGCGCTGGTGTTCGTTCTGGGCGTGCTCGGCATCGTCGCGCGGCTTTGCGGCTTTTCGATCTTCCGGCTGATCTCTTACCTGAAGGCGGAGTTGCTGCTGGTGCTCGGCACGTCGAGTTCGGAAAGCGCCTTGCCCTCGCTCATCGAGAAGATGGAGCGCGCCGGCTGTCCCAAATCGGTGGTCGGGCTTGTCGTGCCCACCGGATATTCCTTCAACCTGGACGGCACCAATATTTACATGACACTCGCGGCGCTGTTCATCGCGCAGGCGACGGGGATAGACCTGTCGCTAGGCGAGCAGATCGCCCTGCTTTCGGTGGCCATGATCTCATCCAAGGGTGCGGCAGGCGTCACCGGAGCTGGATTCATCACATTGGCCGCGACGCTCTCCATCGTGCCGAGCGTGCCCGTGGCGGGCATGGCCCTGATCCTCGGGATCGACCGGTTCATGTCCGAATGCCGCAGCCTTACCAATTTCATCGGCAACGCCGTCGCCACCGTGGTCGTCAGCCGCTGGGAGGGCAATTTCGATCTCGACCAGTTCCAGGCCGCGACGTCCGGAGAGCTGCCCCGCGTCGATCAGGATCCCGATCTGGCCGTTGCCGAAAAATAGCCGCACAGCCCGCGCTTTCGCTTCTATACCGGCATGACAAGATCGCAGAGGGGGCAGGGGACAGGATGAGCGACACCGGCAATACCGCGCAGCACGATCCCGCGTCCGATCCGCGCGGCCCCGATGCCGCCGGCAAGCCGCCCGCCCGCGGCCGGATGTGGCGCCATCTGGGGCCAGGCATCGTCGTGGCGGCGACGGGCGTCGGCGCGGGTGATCTGGTTGCGACGCTGATTGCCGGATCGCGCTTCGGCTACGCCTTGCTGTGGGCCGCCGTGGTGGGATGTATCGTCAAGATCGCGCTGTCCGAAGGTTCGGCGCGATATCATCTGGCCACCGGCTCTACGATCTTGGCCGGATGGCGCTCGCTGGGGCGGTGGACCAGCTGGTATTTCGGCATTTACGTAATCATCTGGGGCTTCATCTACGGCGCCACCGCGATGAGCGCGACCGCCCTGCCCCTCACCGCGATGTTTCCGATCCTTCCGCTAAAGGCATGGGCGATCATCGCGGGCCTGTTCGGTTTCGTCTTCGTCTGGTTCAACCGGTACGAAACCTTTGAAATCGTGATGAAGCTTCTCGTGGGCCTGATGTTCGTCATCATGGTCGGCCTTGCCATCCTGGTTGCGCCCAGCCTGCCGGACCTTGCGCTCGGCATGGCCTTGACGCTGCCGGAGGGCTCCCTGTTCTACACGCTGGGCCTGATCGGCGGTGTGGGCGGCACGATCACCACTGCCGCCTACGGATACTGGACGCAGGCGAAGGGCTGGCGCGGCACGCCATGGCTGCCAATGATGCGCGTCGATAATAGCGTTGCCTATATCGTCACCGGCATCTTCGTCGTCGCTATGCTGATCGTTGGCGCGGAGCTGCTCTTCTCCGCCGGTGTGGCGCTACAGGATAGCGATCAGGGGCTGCTCGGCCTCTCTGGGGTGCTGGAAAATCGGTTCGGCCGCACCATCGCGATGTTGTTCCTAGTGGGCTTCGCCGCCACCTCCGTCTCCTCGCTGCTCGGCGTGTGGCAGGGCATGAGCCTGTTCTTTTCCGACTGGTGGTATCAATTGAAGGGACGCAGCGAGGGCGGGCATGAAGGCAGCGGCGCCTATCGCTTCTACCTCGCCTGGCTCACCTTCCCGCCGATGCTGCTGCTATTTGCGGACAGGCCCTTCCTGCTGGTCATCATATACGGCGCTTTCGGGGCCCTGTTCATGCCGTTCCTGGCGGTGACGCTATTGATGCTCAACAATTCCACCCGGCTTCCGGCAGAGGCGCGCAACGGCGTGTTCGCCAATGTCACCCTGGCAGGATCGGCCATCCTGTTCGCGATCCTGGCACTGCAACAGATCGCGAAGCTGATCGGCTGATGGAAGCTTTTTTGAAAAGCGGAGCCACCGCGTCGGCGCGCGCCGGGAATTCACGTCTTTCCGTCGCCCGAAAATTCATCGCCGAGGCGACGGAATAGCGGCCGCAAAAGCTTTTGCCCAATCTGCCCGCTTCACAACACCTCCCTTGGAAAACAAATGGCTTTTCATCCGTTTGGAGCGAAATTTCTGGAGCTTTACCCGTTGCGCCCACTTCTTCCGGCCCTCGCCTCCCTGTCCCTTCTGGCTGCATGCAGCGGATCGCCCAAGAACGAGGCGCCGCCGCGCGTGACGACGCCGATCAATATCGAATCCGCCCCCTCCACCATCGCCGTCCTTGTCACGGCCAAGCTCGATTCGCTGGCGGCTGCACTGGACCGGGATATTCCGCGCAAACTCTGGTCGATCGACAAGCCGGGCCAGACTTGCGTCGCCTCCAAGGGTATCGATCTGGGCATCGCCAAAGTGAAAACGCCGCGGATCAAGTGCCGCATCGTCGGAACGGTCACGCGCGGAAAACTCAGCCTTTCCGGATCGGGGCAAACCATTCGGGCCGCCATTCCGCTCCATGCCGTGCTGCGCGCGGAGGATATCGGTGGGATCATTTCGCGCGAAACCGCAACCGCCGATGCGATGGCGCATGCCGTGATCCGTCTGAACCTAGACAAGGACTGGACGCCGCGCGGCACGGTCGATCTGCAATATGACTGGACCGACACGCCCCATGCCGAAATTTTGGGCCAGCGGATCGATTTCACGAGCCAAGCCGATGCCAAGTTGAAGCCGGTCATCGCCCGGCTGGAGCGCGATTTGCCAGGCGAACTGCGCAAGCTCAACATTCGCAAACAGGTTCGGGAAGGATGGGCGTCGGCCTTCACCGTTCTGTCGTTGAACCGGAAGGACCCGCCGGTATGGCTGCGCGTCAAGCCGACGGCGCTGCATTATGGCGGCTATGATATCGACGGAAGCACGCTGCGCCTGCGCCTTGGCATGGAAGCGGTGACCGAGAGCTTCGTCGGCAACAAGCCGGGCGCCCCTAAGCCCGCGCCGCTGCCGCCAATGACGCCGCTGCAGAACAAAGCCGGCAGGGTCGCTTTCGTCATTCCCGTGGTGGCGAACTATAAAGAGCTGGAGCCGGTTTTGATGAAAGCGCTCACCAAGCGCGCCGCAAGACCGATCGAAGTACCCGGCATCGGCCCGGTTACGGCGAACTTCAAACGCGTTACGATCTACGGCACCGAAAAGGGCCGCATGGCCGTAGGCGTAACCTTTGCCGCGCATCCCCAAGGCAACCCAGCACAGAAGGCTTCCGGCACGGTCTGGCTGACCGGCAAGCCGGTAAACGCCACAAATTCGCGCGTCGTGCAGTTCAAGGATCTGTCGATCAGCGGCACCACCGATGTCACCGGCGGAGATCTCATCCTCGATCTCGCCAACGCACCGGGAATCACCGCGCTCATTGCGTCTTCGCTCGAGCAGAATTTCCAGAAAGATTTCGGCGAATTGCTGAAAAAGGTCGAACGTGCCATCGCGGAAAAGCGGGAGGGCCAATTCACCATCCGCGCGGACATCGACCGCGTCCAGACCGGCACCATATCCGCAACCGGCCAAGGCCTGTTCCTGCCAACACGCATCGAAGGCACCGCGCGGGTAAATCTACGATGAGCGCGGTGGGTGCCGCAGTCTAGCGGCCACCCGAGACGGCGAAGACGGTTAAGGTGGCAGCTGGCGGAGACGTTGAAGACCGATCTCAGCCCTGAGCTCTTGATAAAATTTGCTCTGGTGGCTTTGCAGGAGCCCTCATAAGTTTGGGATTGCTCCGCGCATTCCGGTAGAAGGTTCACACCAACTCGGTCTGCTATTTTTGTCGACTAGATGCGAAATCGAGCCAGAACTAGATCGAATTAGAAAGCATCCCGAAGCAGGCTCGGGACTTCTTAATTCGCTGTTCCTCCGGTCAGTCCCATGTCTGACCACGCCAGACGGATCAGTTCGCGGGTGGCCCGGGCCGCTTCTTCGGCATCGCGATTGATGATGGCCTGGAACACTGCCCGGTGATCGCCAAGGGAATCGCGCGGATTGGCCTGGTTCTTTTGCTTCAAATGCGTGGTGAGCCCCACGGCGGTTTCGATTGAAACGGACAGGGCGACAAGAAACCGGTTGCCCCCTGCATCGAAAATCGCGGCGTGGAAATCACGGTCTGCCTTGCGCCCTTCTTCCTGCGCGAGCCCGTGGGTCTGCATCCCCTCCAGCGCCTGTTCCATTACCGCCAGATGCTGCGCTTCGCGGTGCAGCGCCGCCATGGCAGCTGCGTTCGGCTCTATCATTTCGCGCAGTTCAAAAAGGTCGCGGACGAAGCCCGGATCGGGATCGTCCGAGAGCATCCAAGCCAGAATATCCGGGTCTAGCAGGTTCCAGTGCCGGGGATCGCGCACATGCGTACCGACCTTGGGGCGACTTTCGACCAGTCCTTTTGCAACCAGGCTGCGCATGGCTTCGCGGTAGACGGTGCGGGATATTCCGCGCGCTTCGGCGGCCTCGATCTCTCCCTTCAAGCCGCTTCCCGGCGGGTGCTGGCCCCGCAGGATCTGGGTGCCCATTTCACGCGCGATGATCTGGTTGATCCGTTCGCTGCGTGGTCGGCCATCTGCCATTGATTCAGGTCTCGTCGTAAAAGGGCTCTACAGTCCGGCGGCTGCCGCAGAGGAAAGCATCGGCGACAAGTCGCAGCGGCGCAAGGTCTACATCGCTTCGTCCCCCGCCCACCAATTCGACGAAATGCCGATAGAGCGTCCGATATTCGTTCTGGTCGTCCAGTTGCACTTCCTCGACGCAGACGGACAGGGTGTTACCGCCCTCACCCAGCACAAGGGGCCCATCCGACGTCTGCACGGCAATGTCCCAGCTTTGCGGGCCGGTCTGCAGGAAGTCGAATTCGGCCTGCACCGGCGCCCCGGATCCAGTCGCCATTTCCAGCGTCGCAGCGATTGGGGCCTGGCGGTTTTCGGGAAAAGACAGGTCCGCCGCTTTCATGCGCAGGGCTTCGGGTACGATATGCGTGAGGATGGACAGAGCATTGATGCCTGGGTCGAACACGCCGAATCCGCCGGGCTGCCAGATCCATTCCTGGCCCGGATGCCAGACGCGCACGTCCTCCTTCCAGTCGATACGGATCGCTTCGATCGTCCGCCCGGCGAGCCAGGCGCGCGCCTTTTTGACCGCCGACCCGGCCCGCGAATGCCACGAAGCGAACAGCGTGACACCTGCCGACCGCGCGATATCGTTCAACGCTTCCACTTCGGACAGGGTCATGCCCGGCGGCTTTTCGAGAAAAACGTGCTTGCCTGCCTGCAATGCCTGCCGGGCTGCGGCGAAGCGCACCTGGGGCGGCTGACACAGCACGACTGCGTTAAGCTCGTTTTCCGCCTCGAGCATCTCTTCCAGCAGATTGTAATTCGTCACGTCGGGATGGTTCGCGCCGCGACTGGCGACGGCGACCAAATCGATACCATCGACTTGCTCGATCGCGGGCAGATGCTGATCGCGAGCGATCTTTCCCAGACCGACAAGGCCGAGCCTGATGGTTCCCGCACTCATACTGCCGTGGCCCGCGCCAAAGGCACCGGGGCACCGGTTGCAAGTGGGTTGGAAACGGGCAGCCGGAAGGGGGTGGCCGCAATCTCGAACCGGTCGCCGTCCTGCGCCGCGACCCCATCGGCATAGGACAGGGTCGCGGTGCCGAAGAAGTGCACATGGATATCCCCTGGACGACAGAAGGGGGCGTTCTTGAAGTGATGGTGTTCCAGATTGGCGATGGTGTGGGACATGTTCGCTTCCCCCGACACGAACGCCTTTTCCCACACGACGGCATCGCCGCGCAGGATCCTGCTGGTGCCCTCCACATGGTCGGGCAGATCGCCCAGCAGCAATTCGGCACCCAGGGCCGCGGGGCGAAGCTTGGAATGGGCGAGCCACAGATAATTGACCTGTTCGGTCACGTGGTCGGAAAATTCGTTCCCCAGTGCGAAGCCCAAGCGGCGCGGTCGGCCCTGATCGTCGATGATGTAGATGCCGGCGATTTCCGGCTCCTCCCCGCCATCGCCGGCGAAGGCCGGCCGGACCAGCGCTTCGCCCGGCGGCACAAGAATGGAACCATCTCCCTTGTAGAACCACTCGGGCTGGACGCCTTCCCCGCTCTCAGGCTTGCCGCCTTCAAGCCCCATCAGGAACATCCGCATCGTATCGGTCGCGGTACCGGCAGCAGCGGCCTCGTGCATTTTGTCGCGCCCCTCGGCCGAGCCGAGATGGGTCAGCCCCGTCCCACTCACCAGCAGATGCGCGTCATTGGGATGGTCTATGGGCGACAGGAGCCTGACGGAATCCAGTTCAAGCTGATCTCCGCGGCGGGACTGCGCCGCATCGGCGAGGCCGACGCCGTCCGCCAGGCATTCGCGAACCAATTCGTACACCGAGGCTGTGTCTTTGAGGACATGGGCGATTCGTGCGTCATCGAGTAATGCGACGCCGCGTCGTCCGTCCCGTTCGAATTGGATCAAGCTTTCGGTCATCGTGCTGACTCCGGCTCGCCATCGATCCGGCGGGGGATGTTCAGTGGATTGTCGCGGCGCAGCGCAGGCGGCAGCAGCGCGTCGGGCGCGTCCTGATAGCAGACCGGCCGCACGAAACGCATCATCGCCAGCGTGCCGACCGAGGTGGTGCGCGTGTCGGTCGCCGCCGGGAACGGCCCGCCATGGACCATCGCGCGGCAGACTTCGACGCCCGTGGGCCAGCCGTTGAACAGGACCCGGCCGCAGCGATCGCGCGCGACGGGCAGCAATCCGGCGACCGCATCCTCGTCTTCGGGCTCGGTCTGGAAGGTGATGGTCAGTTGCCCTTCGAGCGCCGCCAGCACCGCGCGCATCTGCGCCAGATCTTCGCATGTGACGATGATCGAGGCGGCACCGAACACTTCTTCGGACAGGGCCGGATCGGCGAGGAAATCGTCTCCCGCAACCGAGAAGACGGCAGCGGTGCACTGGTTCGGGCCATCGCCTTTCCCGCCCGTCGCCACGCGGTCGGCCGCAGAATGGCCGTCCAGCCGCGAAACCGCGTCTTCGTAGCTTCGATGGATGTCCTGCGTCAGCATGACCGGCGGTTGACCGGAAGAAAGCGCTTCCGAAGCGGCGCGGACGAACGCATCGTACCCTTCCCCGCCCAGCGTCAGCACGATCCCCGGATTGGTGCAGAACTGGCCCGCCCCCATGGTGAGCGAGGCGGCGAACCCTTCTCCCAAAGCCGCTGCCCGCGCGGCGAGCGCGTGGGGCATCAGGCAGACCGGATTGATGCTGCTCATCTCCGCATAGACGGGGATCGGCACGTCCCGGCTTGCCGCGATACGCGCCAGAGCGAGGCCGCCGCCGCGCGATCCGGTAAAGCCCACCGCGGCGATGCGCGGATCGCGCACCAGCGCTTCGCCCAAGGAATTGGCGGTGCCGGGCAGATAGGAAAAGACGCCTTCGTGAAGCCCGCTGCGCGCCACCGCCTCGCGCACCGCGCGCGCGACCAGTTCGCCGGTGCCGGGATGCGCCGGATGGCCCTTGACCACCACCGGGCAGCCCGCGGCGAGCGCCGAGGCGGTATCGCCACCCGCCACCGAAAAGGCGAGCGGGAAGTTGGAGGCACCGAACACTGCGACCGGCCCCACGGCCTGGTTCGCCCGGCGCAAATCGGCGCGCGGGGGCTGGCGATCGGGCATCGCCGGATCGATCGTGGCATCGAGCCACAGACCCTGGCGGATTTCGGTGGCGAACAGGCGCAGCTGATTGCAGGTGCGCCCGCGCTCCCCTTCCAGCCGGGCGCGCGGCAATCCGCTTTCGGCCATGGCCGTGGCGATCAGATCGTCGCCGATATCCATGATCGCATCGGCCACCGCCTCGAGAAATGCGGCGCGCGTTTCGGGGGCGAGATCCGCGAAATCCTGCGCTGCCTCGGCTGCCAAGGCGCAGGCGGCATCGACATGGGTCTCGCTCGCTTCGGTAAACTGGCCGCCCAGCGCTTCGCCCGTGGCGGGATTGTGAGCGGCGAATGTGGCATCGCCGCGTTCTTCGCGTGCGCCGATCAGAATGGCGCCATCGGGCTGTGTCATGGGGTAGTACTCCAGAAAATTCGTGTGAATATCAGTGGCTGTCGCGCGGCAGGCCGCGCGTCTGCGCGATGCGTTGGAACGTCTCCGCGCCTTCGAGGATCGCGCCGCTGCCCATCTGACCGGTCAAGCCGCGCTGGATTTCCTGCCAGGGCGTCTGCGAGGGCGGGAATTGGTAGCCTCCCGCCGCGGCGAGCTCGGTCCGGCGCGCGGACAGTTCTTCATCCGAAAGCAGCACGTCGACCCGGCCCCGGCGCAGATCGATCCGCACCCGATCGCCCGACTGCAACAGCGCCAGACCGCCGCCCGCCGCCGCTTCGGGAGAGGCGTTGAGGATGGAGGGGCTGCCGCTCGTGCCCGACTGGCGGCCGTCGCCCATGCAGGGCAGGCTCTCCACGCCCTGGCGCAGGAGATGCGCGGGCGCGCGCATGTTCACGACCTCGGCCGAGCCGGGATAGCCGATCGGCCCCGCCCCGCGCATGACGAGCACGGTGTTGGCGTCGATCCCGCTATCGGGATCGTCGATCCGGGCGTGATAGTCCTCCGGCCCGTCGAACACCATCACGGGGCCTTCGAACGCATCGGGATCGTCCGGATCGGACAGATAGCGCTTCCGGAAATCCTCCGAAATGACGCTGCTTTTCATGATCGCGCTGTCGAACAGATTGCCCATCAGGACTAGGAAACCGGCATTATGACGCAGGGGATCGTCGATCCTGCGCATGACGCGCTCGTCCTCGATCGCCGTTCCCCGGCAATTCTCGCCGAGCGTGTGCCCATTCACCGTCTGCGCGTCCTCGCGGATCAGGCCTGCTTCCATCAGCTGGGCGATCACCGCCGGGACGCCGCCGGCGCGGTAATAATCCTCGCCCAGATATTCGCCGGCGGGCTGGAGGTTGACCAGCAACGGCACGGCCTGCCCGAAGTCCTGCCAGTCCTGCATCGAGAGCTCGACGCCCATATGGCGGGCGATCGCGGCTAGATGGATCGGGGCATTGGTCGATCCGCCGATCGCCGTGTTGACCACGATGGCGTTCAAGAACGCGTCGCGCGTCATGATGTCGGCAGGCGTGAGATCTTCCCTCACCATGTCCACGATGCGTTTGCCGGTGCGATAGGCGTTTTCCTGGCGGTCGCGATAGGGCGCTGGGATCGCAGCGGAGCCCGGCAGGCTCATTCCCAGCGCCTCCGCCAGCGAGTTCATCGTCGTCGCGGTGCCCATCGTGTTGCAATAGCCGGTGGACGGCGCGCTGGAGGCGACCAGTTTCACGAAGCCGTCCTGATCGATCTCGCCCCGGCTCAGCATTTCGCGGGCCTTCCACACGATCGTGCCCGAACCCGTACGCTCGCCCTTGTGCCAGCCATTGAGCATGGGCCCTACCGACAGGGCTATGGCCGGAATGTTGACCGTGGCGGCCGCCATCAGGGCGGCGGGGGTGGTCTTGTCGCAGCCGATTGTCAGCACCACACCATCCAGCGGATAGCCGTGCAGAACCTCGACCAAGCCGAGATAGGACAGGTTGCGGTCCAGGCCCGCAGTCGGTCGCTTGCCGGTTTCCTGGATCGGGTGGACCGGAAACTCGATCGCGATGCCGCCGGCTTCTCGAATCCCTTCGCGCACCCGCTCCGCAAGCACCAGGTGATGACGGTTGCAGGGCGAAAGATCGCTGCCGGTCTGCGCGATCCCGATAATCGGACGCCCCGACCGCAGCTCCTCCGCGGTCAGGCCAAAATTAAGATACCGCTCCAGATAGAGCGCGGTCATGTCGATATTGTCGGGGTTGTCGAACCAAGCCGCCGAACGCAGCTTGCGCTGCTCAAGATCCTGCGTTGCCATGGCCCCTGCCCCTATTCTTGTCCGATTGACGCTTTCGATGCATCGATATACTCATACAAATATGAATTCAAGCGAGGTGAAGGATGCAGGATAGCGGTTGTGGTGAGATCGATATCGCATGGCGCGCCGGCACCCTGCTGGGCGAGGGGCCGGTCTGGCTCCAAGACCGGGGTCAATTGGCCTTTGTCGATATCAAGGGCGGGCGCATCTGCCTGTTCGACCCTGTCACGGGCGAAGGTCGCGACATCGACTGCGTCGGCCAGCCGAGCTTTATTTACCCGACCAACAGGCCGGGCGAACTGATCTACGGCTCTAACCGGTCTTTGCGACGGATCGCCGGCGGAGGCGAAGACACACTGTTGTGCGAAATTCCCGCGCCGGACGGCACGCGCACCAACGATGCCGCGGTCGATCCGACGGGGCGTCTGTTCCTGAGCATGTCCCACGATGCCGAGACCGATCCGATCGGCGGGCTCTATGTGTTCGATGGCGGCGCCATCCGGCAGGTTCTGGACGAGGTCGTCGTCCCCAACGGCCCCGCCATATCCGCCGATGGCGGCGCTCTCTATCATGTCGACTCGCCGGGCCGCACGATCTGGCGCTTTCGCCTCGCTGCCGATGGCACGCCGATCGAGGGCGCGGTGCACATTCGCATCGCCGAAGAGGACGGCTATCCCGACGGTGTGGTGCTCGACAGCGAGGGATGCCTGTGGGTCGGCCTGTGGCACGGCTGGGGCGTCCGCCGGTACGATCCCGAGGGTGCGATGATGCGGCACGTTCCCATGCCATGCGCCTGCGCGACCAAACTGGCCTTTGGCGGTCCCGATCTGGCGACGGCCTTCGTCACCACGGCGCGTATTGGGCTTTCGGAAGCCGAATTGGCGGGCCAGCCCGAAGCGGGCAGCCTGTTCGCTTTCGACCCCGGAGTGAGCGGCGTACCCACGCCGTCCGTCAGGATCGGCTGACACCGTCCTTCCCCTGCTCAGGCTGCCACGACGCGCTGTTCCAGCACGCCGAAGGGCGTCGATCCGTCAGCGGCGCGTCCGGCCATGCGGATCTGGTCGCCGAAGCGCATGAACTGGGTGGCGATCGCGCCGGTGTCGATCATCTCGATGGCGCGCCGCTCCGATATGCAGCTGGAACCGACCTTCGCGTAGTCCGCGCTGGATACCGTACCCGAACCGATGATCGTCCCGGCGACGAGATCGCGCGTCCGCGCGGCGTGAGCGACGAGCTCGTGAAAACCGAACGCCATTTCGCGGCCGTTCGCCGTGCCGAATTGCTCCCCGTTCCAGTCGATTCCCAGGTCGAGGCAGACCCGCCCGTCGCGCCAGCCATCGCCCAGTTCGTCCGGCGTGAGGGCGAAGGGCGCCATCGAACAGGCCGGTTTGGCCTGCACCCAGCCGAAGCCGGTCTTCATCTCGATCGGCGCGATCGCACGGAGGGACCAGTCGTTTATCTGCACCACGAGGCGAATATGCTTCATCGCCTCTTCGGCGCTGGTGCCCATCGGGACGGCGTCGACGATGACGGCGAATTCGCCTTCGAAATCGATGCCGTCTTCTTCCGTGGGGAACGGAATCTCGTCGTTCGGACCATAAAAGCGGTCCGACATGCCTTGGTACATCAGGGGCCGATCGGTTTCGATCGGATCCATCCCGAAAGCGATCTGCATCAGCTTTCCGTGCGTATCGAAAGCCGATCCGTCGAGCCATTGCCAGCTTCGCGGCATCGGCGCTCGAAACGAAGCGGCTGGACTTCCCTCACCTGCGGCAAGCCTCTTGGCGGCAGACTCGAGCGCGGGCATCGCGCCGTCCCAATCCTCCATCACCGCAAGCAGGTTTGGAGCCCGATCGCCGATTTCCAGCAGCCGGGATCCGTCTTCCGAGACGATCACGAGCTGCCCGTCGGGCGTCCCGTTGTCGACGGTTGCGAGCTTCAACTCTCCAGCCCTTGCGCAAACTCGCCGTCGATCAGCACGAAGCAGATCCGGCAGGTCGTGTCGCTGCGATTGGCCCAGCCATGATTGGTCCCGCGCTGGATTACGATGTCTCCGGCGCGCACGGTCGTCTCGCCCTCGTCCATGATGAGGACCAGTTCGCCTTCCAGCACGATGCCGTAATCGATCGTCTCGGTGCGGTGCATCAGCGCATGCTTCGCACCTTCTTTCGCAGCGTTCGACGCATGGCCCGCGCCGATCTCCGCGAAATGCGCGGCGGCCTCGTCCGGCGTCATGTTGCGAATGCCGTCGCCTTCTGGCGGAATGTCCAGGATCCGGATGCGCGTGCCGTTTTTCGGCGGGGCGAGGACGATGCCCTCTTCCGCGGGCTCGCCGCTGGCGGCATCGATCGGCGCGGGCGTGGCGCAGGTATTCCAGACCTCGTGGAACATCGGGCCGATTGCGCCGCCCACCTGCTGCACGCGCGGCACGGCACCGTCTTCCTGGATGATGGCGCGGCCGTGCTCATCATGCCCCGTAACGACGCGGCGAACGGATTTCGTGCTCATGATTTCTCTCCCATCGGCAATTCCTGCCAATCATAGCGAAGCGGCGTCTCGCGAAATGCGAAGCGATCGACATGGCGTTCCAACGCGCCTTTTAAGCCCTCGAGCTGCCCTTCTTCGCTCGCCTCGATGCGGATCAGCAGGGCTTCGGAAACGGGTTCCAACGTGACCAGCGCATCTCCCTTCCAGTCGGCACCGCGTGCGTCCTTCGGAAAGGTGATCATGCGCGCAGGACCGTCTTCGCGGACATCGAGATTGTGCGCCCAATGCTTGCCGAGCTGCGCCGCATATTTTTCCGCGTGGTCCGTCGGTACTTTGGCTTCGGCGATCGAAGTCATTGCGTTTTCCCTCCCAGAGTCTCGGCAAACCAATCGGCCAGCAGGTCGCGCCCATAGGCCATATTGTCCGCGCCGACATGCTCGACCCCGCCCTCGCGCGCGGTGAAGATCACCTTTTCGCGGCGCGGAGAATTGACGAGCTGATCGTAGAGATCGTCAGCGTAGGACGGGCTGATCTGGCGATCGTTCGCCCCGTGCGTGACGAGGAAAGGAACGGTAATCCGGTCCATATGGCCGTTGAGGTTCATGCCGTCGGACTTCTGCAGGAAATCCTCTTGGCCTTCCGCTCCGAAGGCCCAATGCACGTGCGCCCAGTAATGGGGAACCGGGTTCTCGCCCTCGCGCTGCATGCGTTTGTCCTGAACTTCGCGCCAGTTGTGGTTGGCGCCCCACACCGCGCCGCTAGCGAAACGCGGTTCATAGGCCACGGCGCGCGGCGCGAAATGGCCGCCGAGCGAGATGCCGGTCATGCCGATCCGCTGTCGATCAACGTCGTCCTGCGTTTCCAGCCAGTCAACCGCCTTCGACGCCCAGCTTTCGCTTTGCGGGTCGACCGGCAGGCCTTGCAAGCGCAGCGCCTCGCCCGAACCGGGCTGGTCCACGCACAGGGTGGAAATGCCACGCCGCGCGAGTTCTTCCGGTAGCCGCGTCCAGTAAAGCAGCTCCTTGCAGCTATCGAGGCCATTGCAGAAAACGACGACGGGTCGACGCTTGCACCCCTCCGACCCGTCGCCGGCGCGCGTGTAGAGAGCCGGCATGGTGCCGCTCTCGAGCGGAATCTCCACACGCTCGCGATTGATTTTGCCCAGCCGGGTCGAGCGGGCGAACGCGTCACGCGCCTTGGCGAAGGTTTCCTTGCGACCGGGATGGCCATGGCCCTGCATCCGCTCCGCCGTGAAGAGGTAGAGCGATGCACGCTCCAGTTTATTGGACGCAGAGAAGGCACGGCCTTT
The DNA here is from genome assembly GCA_042090735.1 of Novosphingopyxis sp. Taxonomy (GTDB): domain Bacteria; phylum Pseudomonadota; class Alphaproteobacteria; order Sphingomonadales; family Sphingomonadaceae; genus Novosphingopyxis. The sequence goes on from JBELIU010000010.1 coordinate 24,861, forward strand.
CGCTTCGTCCTCGGCAGCAAGGTCGAGCAGCTTTTCGCCCATCTTGGCCCATTCGCGCATGAAGGCAGGCGTTCCGGCGTCGGCGCCTTCGTCCGCCGCCTTCAGGATGGGCTGGCACATGTCGACGATCTCGCCGATCTGCCCGCCGCTTTCCATCGCGATGGCGACCGACAGGTTCCAGATATAGTTCGGAAAAGGGGAATAAAGCGCCACGGGTCAGACCTCCGCCGGCGTGAACAGGCAGGGATCGGCTTGGGGCTTGGGCATGGTCTGCGGACCGCCCACGCCCGTGCCCCATTGGTCCATCGTCTGCGGGCCGGGTTCGTGGACCTTATCCTGGTGGTTTTCGAAATCGACCTCCTCCAGCTCGGACGTGTATTCCACCGCGAAACCGCCGGGCGTGGTGAAATAGCTGAAAGTGTTGTTGCCAGCCGTGTGGCGGCCGGGCCCCCAGCGAATGTCCGTGCCGCGCTTCTTCAGCCGGCTGACCCCGCGCATCATATCGTCCACGCTGAGCATGTCGTAAGCGACATGGTTCAGGCACGGCGGTCCGGGCAGAAGCGCAACGCGGTGGTGCGCGCTGTTGCAGCGCAGGAAGCACATGAAATCGCCCAGCCAGTCGCTGACGCGAAAGCCCAGGACGTCGGTGAAGAAGGTCACCATCTCCTTGTGGTCGGGCGAATGCAGCACGATGTGGCTGATCTTGACCGGCATGCCTTCCCAACGTTCCATCGCCCGTTTGTCCAGCGTCTTCACATCGGCGCTGATTTCAAACGGCAGGCCATCGGGCGAGAAGAAGCGGAAGCCGTAGCCGCCGCCCGGCGCATCGAGATCGCGCGCTTCGTGCACGATGCGACAACCGGCATCGGCGACCTTCTGCTGCAAGGCATCGACATCCGCGCGGCTATCGGCGGCCAGCGCGATCACCTCGACGCAATTGCTGTCGCGCTTGTGCAGACGCACGACATGATGTTCGTCATGACCATGCGTCTTGAACCAGGCCGTATCCTCGGTCGCGTCGACTTCAACCAGGCCCCAATCGTCAGAGTAGAAGGCGCGCTCCGCATCGAAGTCGCTCGTTCCGTAACCGACATAGCGGATTTCCGTAACTCGAGATTCCATTTCAACTCCTTCAGATTGGCTGCGAAACCAGGGCGAACATATCTGCCGTGGCTTTCTGATTGTCGATCGCGGGGCCCGCGCCGGTTTGCCCGCGGCAGATCGCGAGGCTGCTTTCCACGATATATTTGCACCGCGCGAAACGGCGGGCGTGCCAGGCGCGAAAGCCGCTTTCGACGTCCTCCTGCCGGGTCAGTTCTTCGGCGAGTACCAAGGCGTCTTCCACCGCCATTCCCGCACCTTGCCCCAGATGCGGCGTGGTAGCGTGGACAGCATCGCCCAGAAGCGCCACGCGCCCTTTGTGCCAGTCGCCATCGAACAGCATGGTTTCTAGCGGACGATAGACGACCGCTTCGTCTTCCGTGATGCCCTGTCCCAGCTCCCGAATGCGGGGCGCTGCGCGTGCGAGCTTGTCACGCATGCGTGCAGCCAAGCCATCCCGCGCCTTCCTGGCGTCTGGA
>JBELIU010000207.1:0-5094 GCA_042090735.1 Novosphingopyxis sp.
ATGGTCCAGCGACTGGACCGCAGTGGAGTTCGGGTGACATGGCAGAGCAAGCACAATTCGATGCCATCGTGGTCGGCTCCGGCATTACGGGTGGCTGGGCTGCGAAGGAATTGACCGAGGCGGGGCTGAAGGTCCTGATGCTGGAACGCGGGCGTGATATTCCGCACCAGACGGGCTACGAAACCGAGATGAAGACGCCGTGGGAGATGCCCTTTCGCGGTGTGGGCGATGCCGAGCTCTACCAGCGGGAGTATCCGGTGCAGATGCTCAACCGGCATTTCACCGAATATACGCAGGGCCACTTCGTCAACGATGCCGAGAATCCCTATTCCAAGGGTCCAGCGTCCGATTTCAACTGGTTCCGCAGCTACAATCTTGGCGGGCGTTCGCTGACCTGGGGTCGGCAGAGCTATCGCTGGTCGGACTATGATTTCGGCGCGAACAAGCGCGACGGTCACGGTACGGACTGGCCGATCCGCTATGAAGACGTCGCCCCGTGGTACGACAAGGTAGAAGAATTCGTCGGGGTAGCCGGGGCGGCCGAGGGGTTGGCGCAATTGCCGGACGGTCAGTTTCTGCCGCCTTGGCCGCTTAACGCCGTGGAGCAGGCGACGCGCGAACGTATTCTCGGCAAATGGCCGGAACGGGTTCTGACAGTCGGCCGCACAGCGAATCTTACGCAGCCCCATCTCGGGCGCGGTCAGTGTCAGGCGCGATCGATCTGCGCGCGCGGCTGTTCCTACGGTGCCTATTTCTCCACTCAGTCCAGTACGCTCCCGGCCGCCGAAGCGACGGGCAATCTCACGCTGGTTACCGATGCCGTGGTCGAAAAGATCGACTTTGACAGCGCAACCGGGCGGGTGACCGGCGTTCGCTGGATCGACCGCAAGGATGGAACCCGCACGAAGGCCACCGCCAGAATGGTGTTCCTGAATGCCGGCAGCTTCAACTCCGTGCACCTAATGCTGAACTCCGCCAGCGAAGCGATGCCGAACGGCCTTGCGAATTCGAGCGGCGTGCTGGGCACCCATATCATGGACCACCCATCGACCCTGTCGGGCATGGCGATCATGCCGGGGTTCGAGGATGTCACATCGTACGGCAACAGGCCGACGGGCGTCGTCATTCCCCGCTATCGCAACATGGACGAAATGGACGGGGCAGGGCACACGCGCGGTTATTCCTATCAGGGCGGGGCGCTGCAATCCGGCTGGACGCGCGGCAAACGCGAGGCGGGTGTGGGCGTCGAGTATAAGGATTCGCTTCAGCCGCCGGGCCCTTGGAGCGTCGTGCTGGTCGCGTTTGCCGATTGCGTGCCCCGCGCGAGCAACCGATTGACTCTCGACCGCAGCAAGACCGATCCGCTGGGTATCCCTCAGCTCAATATCGATTTCGCGTTCGGGGCGGAGGAGCAGGCCGCCCTTGCGCAGGCCAAGGCCGATGCAGCCGAGATGCTTACCTACGCGGGTGGCAAGGTGCTGATGGGCTTTGACAGGCCCGGACCGGGTGGCAGCGCCATTCATGAGATGGGCGGCGCGCGGATGGGATGGGACCCGAAGACCAGCGTGCTGAATCGCTGGAGCCAGGCGCACGATATCCCCAATCTGTTCGTGACGGACGGCGCGCAGATGAGCTCGTCCGCCTGCCAGAATCCTTCGCTGACCTATATGGCGTTGACCGCCCGCGCAGTGGACCGCGCGGTAGGACTGCTCCGATCAAACGCGATCTGATATCGGAATAGAAAAGGGGCGCCGGATACTGTCCGGCGCCCCTTTTGCGTTTTTGGTTTTCCGGAGCTTCAGGGCACTTGGCCCTTTTCCATCACCGCATCGACCAGATGATCCTCCGACTGCGCAGGGCGGCGACCCAATATCAGGAAGAAAACGACCGCTCCGGCAATAGCGACCAGCCCCATCATCGCGATCCCGGCGCCCAGCAGCGTAAGGAAGGTGGCGACCTGGATACGGAAGCTGCAACCCTTGCGGCCCAGCAGCCAGAACAGGGCGGCACCGGCGAGGATGAACAGGCTCGGGAGCGCGGTAATCTGGCCGATGCTCTCGGGATCGGCGATCCCAAGCTCTTCCCAAACGACAGAGCCATTGACGATGAAGACGTAGTAGATTGCCGAGCTGAAAAGCGTCAGGATCGCGATGTCGATCATGATCTTCCAGGGGAAGGCGGCGACCGGGCTATCTTCATCCATTCCGAGATTGCGGCGGACCGTGGCATCGCTTTCCGGTTCATACATGTACCGCCACATCGAAATCGCGATGGGTACGGCGAGCAGATACAGCAGGAAGATGCCGTTCCAGCGCCAAGCGGTCAGCGTCCCGGCGAAGAAGATCATGATGGAAGAGAATGCCGGGCCGATCATGCCTTGGAGCGTGAGCCAGCGGCGCCTGCCGTCTTCAGCCCAGTAATCGGCGATCAACGTATTCACCGTGGTCAGGATCGCAGCCTCGCTGAAGCCAAGCAGCAGACGCGAGGCATAGATCACGTCGAGATCTTCCAGGAAGAAGGGGATGACCCCGATAATTCCGTAGGAGAAGGTGGAGACGACAAGCAGCTTGCGCCGTCCGTAGCGGTCCACAAGCAGGCCCATGAACAGGGCCGTGACGGCGATCGCAAGCCCAGGTGCCGTAACCATCGACGGCACTTTCGTGGCCGCATTGGGATCGGTCGGCGCGAAATGGCCGATCATCGCCCCGACGGCGGGGAACATGGAGACAATGGCGAGGACCGGAAGGAAGCCCGCCAGGATGACCGTTATTCCCTGGGGAATACCCGGCTGGCGCTGCTGTGAGTTGCTCGAAACCAAATGTCCTCTCCCTTTGCCACGCGGCTCATCCGGCGGCCCAAGCTTTTGCGGGGTCCGGGATGACGGAGATTGACGCTTAGCACCTTTTCGCCATAATAGAAGCATCATTTTAGTTTAAGCATGAGAGGTCATCCCCGGTGTCCTCTGGCGGAGGAATGCGTGCCGGAACTTGCAAAGGTCAGCGCGGCGCGCGCATTACCGGTTGAAATGTCAGACAGGCGGAAGACCGCCGCTTTCTTGACGGTATTGACGTCGCTCGTGCTCGAGGTTGCCGACTCCACCATCGTGAACACGGCGCTCCCGGCAATCCGGGATGGCTTGATGGCATCTCCAGCGGCCATGCAGTGGATCGTTGCGGGCTACCTTCTCGCACTTGGCTCGCTTCTCCTTCTGGGGGGGCGGCTCGGCGATGCGTTCGGATATTCGCGCGTCTTCCTCGTCGGCACGGCAGGTTTTGTTGCCGCTTCGGTCTGCTGCGGCCTCGCGCAGACCCCGGACCAGCTCGTTGCCGCCCGCATGGTGCAGGGAGCGGCCGGGGCAGTGATGACGCCGCAGACGATGGCCATCGTGCAGGTGCTTTACACGCCCATGGAGCGCGTGACGAAGCTCGCCTATTTCGGGGTGATCGTGGGCCTTGCCGCGATCCTCGGTCCCATCGTGGGCGGTATCCTCATCGAATTGAACCTGTTCGGGCTTGGCTGGCGGCTGGTGTTCCTGATCAATCTGCCCGTCGGCCTCGGCGCGATCCTGGTCGGGCTGTTTGTCCTGCCAAAACGCGATCCCGAAGCCAGCCTGCGGATCGACCCGATAGGCGCGCTGATCTTCGCCTTCGCGTTCGGTGGCATGCTGTACGCTCTGATAACCGGATCGGAAGCGGCTTGGTCGAACCGCCTTCTCGCGCTGCTGGCCGTGTCCTTGGCTGCTGTCCTTTACGGCTGGTTCCGGGCCAGTGCGCGCCGGGCGCGGGGGGAGCCGGCGATCATCGAGCCGGCCCTGTTCGATATCGGAACCTTCCGGTGGGGTGTCCTTGCCGCCTTCTGCTTCTCCAGCGCGTCCATCGGCTTCCTGCTTATCCTGTCGGTGTCGCTCCAGCAGGGCCTGGGCTTGTCGCCGCTCGATACCGCGCTGGTCCACATCCCGTTCAGCGCAGGCGTGATGCTGGGTATCGGACTGTTGGTGCCCAGGCTTCTTCCCCGCATCGGCAAGACGCTGCCTCTATTGGGGGGCGCAGCCATGATAGCCGGGACGTTTCTGGCGACCCGCGCCATCATGAGCGGGGATGCAGGGGGCGTGCTGTTGCTCTCCTGCCTGGCGCTGACGGGCGTGGGCATGGGGGCGCTGTCCGGGCCGTTGGGGCCGATCGTGGTTGCAGAGGTGGACCGGCCCAATGCCGGCACTGCCAGTGCCACCCTGCGCACATCCCAGCAGATCGGCGGCGCCTTGGGCATCGCCATCATCGGCGCGGCCTATTTCTCCGTCCCGGGCGATCAGGCGGCCGCCCGCTTGGCGGGTCTCGAACCGGCGGGATATGTGATCGCTGCCGCGTTGGCTCTCGCATTGCTCAGCGTGTGGCGTCTGCCGTCCGACCTCTTCGGGCAAAATCAATCCGCGGGGCGTTGACCGCGCGACCGGGATAAATTAGAAGTCGTATTCTAATAAAGAATTGGGGGCACGCAGAGGTCCCATCCGAGAGGTCCGTGAAAGAACTGAAAATCCTGGTGATCGGCGGCGGCATCGGCGGACTTTCCGCGGCGATCGCGCTTGGCCGGGCCGGGCACAACGTCACGGTGGCGGAGCGCGATCCGCAATGGTCGGTCTATGGCGTGGGAATCATCCAGCAAGCCAATGTCGTGCGCGCGATGGATCAGCTTGGCGTACTCGATTCTTTCCTCGACGCAGCAAGCGGGTTCGAGGCGGTGGAGATTTTTCTTCCCGACGGAACAATGGCGGCGCGTATCCCTTCGCCTCGGCTGGTCGAGGGGCAGCCCGCCAATGTCGGCATTGCGCGTCCAAAATTGCAGCGTGTTCTAGCGGAAAGCGCGGTCGCTTGCGGCGCGCGGATCAGGCTGGGCGTCACTGCCGAAAACCTGGTCGATGACGGGCCCGGCGTCGAAGCCGCATTCTCCGATGGCGGCTCTGGCCGATACGATCTCGTAATCGGTGCCGACGGCATCCATTCGCGCACGCGGCAAATGCTTTTTCCTGAGGCGGGCGATCCGGAACCGGCCGGCCAAGCGGTGTGGCGTTACAATCTCCCGCGCCCTGCCGGCCTCGAC
>JBELIU010000208.1:0-3609 GCA_042090735.1 Novosphingopyxis sp.
AGATATTTGCGGCCGATGCGCAGACTTCCGCCATCGGCAAGCTGCGCGTGCCACCCGCCGCCCCCCTCGTGCCGCAGGCCGGTGACGAAATTGCGGCGCACGCTGTGGCTGCGGTGGATGCGCAGGAACTTCGCCTCGTCGAGCCGCTCTTCCAGCGCGCCGATCGTCTCGTGCAGCAGATAGCTGCGATCCCCCAGGTGCAGGCGCATATAATCGCGTTCCGCCTCGATCCGGTCGATATCCTCCGCCGCGACGCGGACCAGTTCGGACCGGTGCGGCACCCAGAATTCCTGGGCGCCGACCGGCTCCGGCGTCGTTTCGTTGCGGGCCGCGAGCACGCGCGCGATCGCTCTTTCGAGCCGGTCCTGCGCCACCGGTTTCAGGACATAGTCGGCAACGCCAAGTTCGAACGCTTCCACTGCGAAACCGTCGAAAGCGGTGCAGAATATGATCGCGGGGGGGGACCGCATGCCGCTTAGCGCGCGCGCCACAGCCATGCCGTCCTTGCCCGGCATCGCGATGTCCAGCAGCAGCAGATCGATCCCGCCCGCGCGCACCGCCTTCAGAGCCGCTTCGCCATCGCTGGCTGTTCCGGCAAGCTCCAGCTGATCGATACCCGCCACCAGCCGCTCGAGCCGCTCCACGGCGAGCGGTTCATCGTCGACGATCAGTGTCTTCAGCGTGTCAGTGGACATCCAGCGGTATCTCCAATCGGTTGACGAACCCGCCTTCCGCATCGGCAGAGGCGGAGAAGCGTGCGCGGGCTCCATAGCGTGCTTCCAGGCGATCGCGAACATTGACAAGGCCGATGCCGCCCGGTTCGCCGCGCGTGGTGCCGTCGCCCGCGCCGTCGTCTGCTACGCTTACGAACAGCATTTCGTCCTCCACCCGTGCGCGAATGGAGATCGTCACCGGCATGCGGGCGCGCGATACGCCATGCTTGATCGCATTTTCTACCAGCGGTTGCAGGATGAGCGCCGGGACCTTTGCCAGCGCTGCCTCCTCGCTCACCTCGATCCGGCTGCGGAGCCGTTCGGGATAGCGCACCGCTTCGATGGCAAGATAAAGCGATTGCGCTTCTACTTCCTCGGCCAGCGTGACATCGGCCAGCGGATCGCTGGTCAGGCTGGTACGGTAAAAAGTGGCGAGGTTCATGATCATCGCCTCGGCCCGGTCGGCATCGCCGCGCATCACCAGCGAACTCAGCGAATTCAGCGTGTTGAACAGGAAGTGCGGGTTCACCTGGTAGCGCAACGCGCGCAATTCGGCCTCATGCGCGGCCTGACTGAGTCGCGCTGCCTGCCGCTCCGCCGCGCGAACCTCGCGCGCATAGCTCAGCGCCAGAAACAGCATGCCCCATGCCGCAAGGAAGAAATAGCGGTTGAGCGCCAGTTCCGCGAGCGTCTGCACCATGCTGAGCGGTTGCTGGATGCCGATATCCGGCGCACCCGCGAAGATACGCTCGGGATCGTACACGTTGAACAGCCAGTAATTGAACAGGCTCATCAGAATCGCGGTGGGCGCTGCGCCGATGAACGCGGCGGTGATCCGCTGGCCGAAAGGGCGGTCGTCGAACAGGCGCAGCAGCAGGCAGAAACAGAAGGTCAGCCCGATCCCCACGAGTGTGACCGCGATGCGGCGCCACATCAGCTCGTCCTGCGCCGGGAAACCCATAACGGCAGCGCGCGCGGTGTTCACCACGGCATAGACCGCCCAGAATCCGACGATCGACAGGAACGCCTGGCGCAGGGAAATCGTTCTGCGGGGCATCGGGGCGAGGGTCATGACATAGGAGTTAGCGGCTTGGCGGCGGCTTGTCTCCACCGGTGCACCATTACGCCGCCGGATCGTTTCGTGCGGGAATGTCACAGCCGTTTCGCAATTACCGGCATTCGGCGCAATAACCTTGCTGCGATGCGACAATTTGCGCTTTAAGATAACATTCACCATGTCCATGGCATGATGACACTCTGTCGAACACGGGTTGGGAGCCTGACATTATGACCGATCAGACCAGCGAAGCGCCGGGAATGGTTACCCTGGCAGAGATGAAGGAATTTGCAGGCTTCACCGCCGCGACGCAGCGCTACATCCGGCGCTCGCTCGACGTGGCGCTGGAGCGGGAGGACGCCGTGAAGCGTTGGAGCCGCGATGTCGGCGAAGTCGCCAGCATCCGCGCGCAGTACCGCCTCTACGAGCGGCTCGATGCGCTACGCGGGCTGATCCCGACGTCGAGCGATATCGATGCGGCCGAACCGTTCATGGCGCCGCTTATCACCGTTTCCGCGTTCGATCTGGGGCAGGGACGGATCGAGAGCTTTGCCTCCTACCGCTTTCTTTATGAGCGGCTGCTCGGTGCCGACGCGCGGCCCTGGCTGCCCGGTGCTTTCTGCGCTGCCGCAACGCTTCCGCAGTTGCAGCCGGAACAACGCAAGAAGCTGTTGCAGTCGATTACCGAAGCGGCGGCGACGGCCACCGGCTGGTCTAAGCGCGCACCGAGCTTCTTCCCCGAATGGGTCGAAAAGGTAGACGCCAACAAGGCGAACTGAACCGCGCCGCTTCCCATCCTATCTTTCTGAAGGGGGCGCTCCGGGCGGGGTGCCCCTTTTTCATCCTGGCCCCGCCGGTTGCGTAAACCTTGCCGGACTTGCCCCTATAGACTGCAAGAAAACAGCGCACGGAACTCCGGCGCTCGACTGTGGTTGATCCTTCCGAACAGCTTCAAAGGAAGGAGTTTCTCCCATGGCTATCGAACAAGATCTTTCTGGTCTCAACATTCTCATCATCGCGACCGACGGGTTCGAGCAGTCCGAACTTATGGAGCCTCGCGATCAGCTCTCCGCCGCTGGTGCGACCGTCCATGTCGCCTCTCTGGCTGAGGGAGAGATCAAGGGTTGGGACGAAGATGACTGGGGCGATAGCGTGGAAGTCGACAAGATCGTCGCCGACGTTTCGGTAGATGATTACGACGCGCTGGTGCTGCCCGGCGGCCAGATCAATCCCGATCTTCTCCGGGTCGAAGACACCGTCCTCGACATCATTCGCGAGTTCGACAGCGCGGGCAAGATCGTTGCTGCGGTCTGCCACGCACCGTGGCTGCTGATCGAGGCGGAGATCATCAACGGGCGCAAGGCCACCAGCTACAAGTCGATCCGGACGGACCTCGCCAATGCCGGTGCGGAAGTCGTCGATGAGAGCGTTGTAGTGGATGACAACCTCATCACCAGCCGCAATCCGGACGATCTCGATAATTTCTGCGCGGCGATCGCCAGCGCCGTGCTGGAAGGCGCCGACGCCTAAAAGCGTCGAAAAATCCTGACCTTTCAGGGCGGGCCGGTAACGGCTCGCCCTTTCTTTTGCGTGCTGCCGAGCGCCGCATGCCGGGTTTGCGGCCCGCCGCCGAAAGCCCCCGCCGCTTGCCATCGCGCCTCCCTTTGCTAAGCCTGCTGGCTGTTAAAGGGCAAGGGAGCGGCAATCGCCGCCGAGGGAACAGCATATCATGGCAAGCGGAGGCGGCATGGCCGCGGCTTTCGAGCGTTGGACCGATCCGGTCATCAACGTTTCGGATTTCATCTGGGGCGGCACCTGGAACGGCGCGGAGGTTATTCC
>JBELIU010000208.1:3619-5064 GCA_042090735.1 Novosphingopyxis sp.
CTTCCCGCCGATGGTAATCATCCTGCTGGGCGGCGGCCTGTGGATCATGATCGGCCTGCGCGGCTATCCGATACGCAACCTGATTCCCGCCTTCCGCAAGCTTTTCATAAAATCGGACAAGGGCGCGGCGGGCGAGATCAGCCCGTTCGCGGCGCTTTCCACCGCATTATCCGGGCAGGTCGGCACCGGCAATCTGGCAGGCGTGGCAACCGCCATCACGCTTGGCGGCCCGGGCGCGATCTTCTGGATGTGGGTTACCGCGCTGATCGGCATGGCGCTGGGCTTTGCGGAAGGCGCGCTCGCCGTGCGCTTTCGCGAACGCACGCCCGACGGCGAATATCGAGGCGGGCCGATGAGCTACATCACCTACGGCCTCGGGCCGAAATGGAAATGGCTGGCGATCCTGTTCTGCATCGGTACGCTGTTTTCCGCACTGGTCACCGGCAACGGCATTCAGGCCAATTCGGTGGCGGACTCGATCAACGAATTGACGGGGCTGGATGACTGGATCGGTGGTATCATCACCGCCATCGCCGTGTTCGTCGTCATCATCGGCGGCATCAAGTCGATCGGTGCGGTGGCCGAAAAGGTCGTACCTTTCATGGCGACGGCCTATATCATCATGGCCGTCATCGCGATCCTCATCAACATCGGCGATATTCCCGAAACATTCACACGCATCTTCGGCGGGGCGTTCAATGCGCAATCGGCCAGCGGCGGTTTTGTCGGCGCTGGGCTGATGCTGGCGATCCGTGCGGGCGTTGCACGCGGGCTGTTCTCGAACGAGGCGGGGCAGGGCTCCACCCCGATCGCGCACGCCGTGGCGCAGACCAACGATCCCGCTGCGCAGGGCAATTTCGCGATGCTCGGCACATTCATCGACACGATCGTCATCTGCACGATGACCGCGCTGGTGATCCTGACCGTGGAAGGGCCATTCATGGCCACCGATCCGGTGACTGGGCTCAGCGGTCCGGTGAAACACGCCTGGCAGGCCTCCAATCTCGAGGGCTTCGGGATGACGTCCGGGGCATTCGCCGCAGCCTTCCCGCTAGACATCGGAGGCATCCCGATCGGCACGCTGATCGCCTCGGTCGCGCTGATCCTGTTCGTGTTCACCACGCTTCTCACCTGGAGCTATTATGGCGAGCGGGCGATCACCTTCCTCTACGATCAGCTGCCCGGATCGAACGAGCGCGGAGAGCGCCGCCTGCACATGATCTGGCGCGTTCTGTGGTGCATCTTCATCTATATTGGTGCATCCGCCCCGCTCGATTTCATCTGGCGGCTCGGCGACATTTCCAACGCCGCGATGGTCATTCCGAACATGATCGCGCTGCTGGCGCTGTCGGGCGTGGTGTTCGCCCTGGCCCGCGGCGTGCGCAATGCCGGCAAGGATCATGGGCGCGAAACGCCTGCGGAGCTTAGCGAAGAAGTGACGGGCG
>JBELIU010000209.1:0-5054 GCA_042090735.1 Novosphingopyxis sp.
AAGGTGCGCACCATGCGGCTGCCCGATATCTTCCAGGACCAGGACAAGCCGGACCGGCAATATGCCGAGGCCGGACTGACGGCCCCGGACATTGTCGAAACGGTGTTGAAGGCGCTGCGCCACAACAGCGCCAGCGTGGAAGAGGCCGGCGCGCGCGCCTGACCGAGCTCAGCCGTGGCGGAGATGCTCGTCACCTTCGCCGCGGCCATGCTGTTCTTTGCGGGAAGCCTGGCGTTTCTGGGGCAGCGCCAACGGCGGCTGTCGCGGCGGCGGCCCAATCTGGATGCAGAGGCGTTTGTCCGCTCTTTGGGCGGCGGCTGCGATCCCTTGATCGGCGGGTGGGTTTATCGCCAGCTCGACGTGCATCTGCCCGACTATCTGAAGCCGCATCCCAGCGACCGGATCATGGCCGATCTCGCGATTGATCCGGATGATTATTGCGCGATCGGGCGCGAGCATTTCACGCGCTGGGCGCTTCCCCAGCCATGGATGGACGATCCCGAAGTGTTACCGGACGATCCAACGGTTGCCGAATTCGTCCGGTATCTGACTCTGAAGATGCCAGAGAAGGATGACCGGCGCTCCCGCCCCTAAGCAGGAGCCTGACCGGCCGATCAGCCTTGCGTTCAGTTGGGCGAGGGGGCCGGTTCGTAGCCTTCGGGCACGGACGGATCGCTCGCATCATTGGGTTCTGCGCTGGTCGCCGGAACCGTGGTGGCGTTAATTCCCGCCTGCGCATACTGGCCGTCGCCCTGCGGTGCGGCGATGATGTCCTGCGTGACCGAACCCTTGCTCACCACATTGGTCTGCGGATCGCCCACTTCGCTGCGGATGCCGAGTTCGGCGTCGCCGGCCTGCTGGCTGACTGCCCGCTCGACCGCCGAACGCGGTGCGGGGCCGCCGAACAGCGCGTCGAGCACCTGCTCCTGATCGGTGCTGCCCTGGACGGGTGCGGCGCCGGGCTGGGGCGGCTCGAGCGCGTAATCCGGCGGGATCACGAGCGGGGCGTTGCGCGAAACGGCAAACTCGTCCGGCCGGTCGCGGTCGAACAGGCCCCCGCCGCCGCAGGCCGAAAGGCCGCTGGCCAGCAGCGCGCCGCCAAGAATCGCGAGCGATTTACGCATGGACATTCTCCGAATTTGTCTGGGCCGGCTTCTCGCGCATGAGCAGCGCGCGGGCAAGCAGTATCAGGACGCCGATGGTGATGCAGGCATCGGCAAGGTTGAAGATGAAGAAGGGACGGATGCCGCCAATGTGGAAATCGGCATAGTCGACGACATAGCCGAAGCGGGCCCGATCGATGATATTGCCGACCGCGCCGCCCAGGATGAGGCCGAGCGCCAGGATGTCACCTGTCCGCCGTTCCCGCCACATCCAGATCAGCACGGCAAGCGCGAGCACGCCGGTCAACGCGACGAGGCCCCAGCGCTGCGCATCGGTGCCGGCCTGGAACATGCCCATCGAAACGCCGCGATTCTCCGCCCAGGTGAGGTTGAAGACCGGCAGCAGATAGATGGTGCCTTTGCTCTGCAGTGAGAGCGGCACGATCATCGCATATTTCACCGCCTGGTCGAGCAGCACGACGAACGCGGCCAGTACCAGCCCGTAAATCTTGGTTCGCGTCATACGGCTCTAAGGCTCCGTCCCTTGCAATGAAGGGGCCCCGATTGCACGAAAGCGCCCCAGCGTCCACTGCCCTGCATCACCGGCCATGAACGCATGCCTAACCGGCAGGTGCATCGGCGAGGCGTTCACGGGCCTCGTCGCAATCCGCGGCCATCTGGCGTTTCAGCGCTTCCAGATCGTCAAACTTCTGTTCGGGCCGCAGGAAATGGTGCAGCTCTACCGCGATGGTCTGCCCGTAAAGATCGCCGGAAAACTGGAAGAAATAGGGCTCCAGCAGTTCCACCGGCGGCTCGTAACTGGGGCGGATGCCGACATTGGCCGCGCCGTTCAGAACGCGGCCGTCGGGAAGGTGCCCGCGTACGGCGTAAATGCCGTAAGCCGGGCGCAGATAATTGCCGAGATCCAGGTTCGCGGTTGGAAAGCCCAGTTTGCGGCCTTCCTTCGCCCCATGCTGCACCGCGCCTTCGATGCTGAAGGGGCGGGTGAGCAATTTGGCGGCAAGCTGCGGATCGCCGGAATTCAAGGCTTCGCGGATGCGGCTGGAGGATACCACCGCATCGCCGCTTTCCACCGGCCCTACGATGCGCCCGCGCAGCCCGAGATCGCTGGCGAGGCTGTCCAGCATCGGCGCCTTGCCCTCGCGGCCCTTGCCGAAAGTGAAATCCTCGCCCGTCATAACGCCCGATGCGCCAAGGCGGGCGACCAGAAGCTCGCGCGCGAAATCTGCCGCGCTTGTTGCCGCCAGTGCCTTGTCGAACGCAAATACCAGCATGGCATCCGCGCCTGCCGCACCGAACAGGCGCTGGCGCTGGTCCAGCGTGGTCAGGCGAAAGGGCGGCGTGTCGGGCTTGAACAGGCGCACCGGATGCGGATCGAACGTGGCGATGATCGCGGGTCGGCCTTCTTCGCGGGCCCAGCGGATCGCTTCTCCGGCGACGGCCTGATGGCCCTGGTGGAAGCCATCGAAATTGCCGAGCGCGATGACGGCACCGCGCATATGCTCGGGCAGCGGCGCATCGGCGTAAAAGCGCGGGATCGCCATGCTATTTCCGGACGAGCGTGACGAAATCAAATGCCGGGCGGCCCGCTTCGGCGGGATGCGATTCGCGCGCGGTTTCGGTCCATTCGTCTGCCGTAAACGCGGGGACGAAAGTGTCGCCTTCCGGCTCGGCGTGAATTTCGGTCAGCTCGATCCGGTCGGCCCGGTCGCGGAAGATCGCGAAAATCTCCGCACCGCCGATCACGGCGACATGCGGTGCATTGGCGGCGGCCAGCGCGGCTTCCGGCGAGTGCACGACTTCGGCATCCTCGTCCGACCATTCCACATTGCGGGTCATCACGATGTGGCGGCGGCCAGGCAGCGCAACGGGCAGACTGTCGAACGTCTTGCGGCCCATGATCATCGGCTTCTCGCCGGTCACCTGTTTGAAGTGACGCAGATCGGCCGGCAAATGCCAGGGCATGTCGCCATCGGCGCCGATCACGCCGTTGTCGGCTCGTGCAAGGACGAAGATGATCTCGGGATGATTCATGTCGCTAGAATGGCCGCTTAACCCAGCAAACTTTAAAAATATAGCTTGGTAACATGGCCCATCTTGCGGCCGGGGCGCGCATCGACCTTGCCGTAATGATGCAGATGCGCCGCCGGATCGGTGAGGATCGCATTGCCCTGATCGATCTCGCTGCCGATGAGATTCGCCATCTCGATTCGCGTGCCGACGATACCGCAATCGCCGAGCGGCAGGCCGGCAATGGCCCGGATGTGATTTTCGAACTGGCTCGTCACCGCGCCCTCGATCGTCCAGTGCCCGCTATTATGGACGCGCGGTGCGCATTCGTTGACGACCGGCCCGTCCTTCGTGGCGAAGAATTCGAAGGTGAGCACGCCCACGGCGTCCATCGACTCTATCGCCTTGCGCGCGATATCGCGGGCGGCATCGACCTGCGCCGTGACGGCATCGCCGGCCGGCCAGAGCGAGCGGCGCAGGATGCCTTCTTCATGTTCGTTGCGGGTGGAATCCCAGAAGCGCACTTCACCGTCCGCGCTGCGCACCGTAACCACCGAAAATTCCGCCTGGAAATCGACGAAGCCCTCCAGAACCGCGGGCCGCTCGCCAATGGATTTCCAAGCATGTCCTGCTTCGCCGGGCGCCATGATCCGCGCCTGACCCTTTCCGTCATAGCCGAACCGATCCGTCTTCAAGATCGCAGGCGCGCCGATGTCCGCGATCGCGGATTGGAGGGACTCTGCGCTGTCGACAAAAGCGAAAGGCGCAGTGCGCGCCCCAAGATCGCAGAAGAAAGTTTTCTCCGCGATGCGGCTCTGTGCGATGTCGAGTGCCTTGATGCCGGGACGCACCTTGTCGCCAAGGTTCAGCGCGGCGAGCGGCGCGGTCGGTACATTCTCGAACTCATAGGTAACGATGTCGCACCCATCCGCAAAGCGAGATAGCGCGTCCTGGTCCTCGAAGGAGGCGGTGGTGCGCTGCGCCGCGACATCGGCGGCCACCGCGCGACCTTCCGGCGCATAGACATGGCAGCGATAGCCGAGCTGCGCCGCAGCTACCGCAAGCATCCGGCCAAGCTGACCGCCACCCAGAATTCCGATCGTCGCGCCCGGCGCCAATGGGGTTTTCACTCGGGTACCTCGGTTACGTTCTGCGTCTGCTTTTCGCGGAACTCGTCCAGCCGCGCGGCCAGTGCTTCGTCCGTGGTGGCGAGCATGGCGGCGGCAAACAACGCCGCGTTCTTCGCGCCCGCCTCACCGATCGCAAAGGTTGCGACGGGCACGCCGCCGGGCATCTGCACGATCGACAAAAGGCTATCCATGCCGTCCAGCGCGCGCGATTGCACCGGAACGCCCAGCACCGGCACCCGCGTCATCGCTGCGGCCATTCCCGGCAGATGCGCCGCGCCGCCCGCGCCGGCGATGATCGCCTTCAGCCCGCGTCCTTCGGCGGATTTCGCATAATCGTAGAGCCGGTCCGGCGTGCGATGCGCCGAAACGATGCGCGCTTCATGCGCGATGCCGAGCTCGTCCAGAATGCGGGCTGCCGCCTGCATGGTCGGCCAGTCGGACTGGCTTCCCATGATGATTCCGATCGCCGGTTTCTGGCTCATCCTCCGCCCCGTGCTGCCCTTCCTGATGCGCCTTGCGATAGGGAAGGGTGCGCGCAAGGGCAATGGGTTAGCGCGCCGCCCGCGTCGGAGACGGTCAAGCCTACCGGTCCTTCAGATAATAGCGCTCCACCTCCGCCAGGTCGTCGTCGAGTTCGTAAACGATCGGCTGGCCGGTCGGGATTTCCAGGCTGGTAATCTCGTCATCGGGAATGTTGGAGAGGTGCTTCACCAGCGCGCGCAGCGAATTGCCGTGGGCGCTGATCAGCACGATGCGCCCCGCCTTGAGTTCCGGTACGATGGTCTCGTTC
>JBELIU010000210.1:0-5038 GCA_042090735.1 Novosphingopyxis sp.
GCACGCGCTGGATCACGAACATCACGTCCGGGCGGCCGGCATCATATTCGTCGAACACCAGCGCCGTCGGCGTCTGCAGCGCCCAGGGGAGAAGGCCCTCGCGAAATTCGGTGACCTGCTGGCCGTCCTTCAACACGATCGCGTCGCGGCCGACAAGGTCGATCCGGCTGATATGCGCGTCCAGGTTGATGCGGATGCACGGCCAGTTGAGGCGCGCGGCCACCTGCTCGATATGCGTGGATTTGCCCGTGCCGTGATAGCCCTGCACCATCACGCGGCGGTTGTAGGCGAAGCCCGCGACGATCGCCGCCGTCGTGTCCGGATCGAACACATAGGACGGGTCCAGATCGGGCACGCGCTCGTCCGCCTCGCTGAAAGCGGGCACTTGCATGTCGATGGGCGTGCCGAACAGCTCCTTCGCGCTCACCATCTTGTCGGGCGCGTCCATAACCGTATCGGCGCGGCTGTCGGGCTGGGTGTTCGAAATGTCGGTCATCATGATCCTGCAGGCGGGAGAGTCGGCTATCGAGTTAGGGGCTGGTGCCAAGGCTTGCAACGCATGAGGACCGGGGATCGGTTGCAGCCCTTATGGCAAAAGCGTTTCGTCGTCGCTTGGAAGCGGCGCCTTCTCGGGCACTTCGAAGCAATCGGCAAAGCGCATCGCAAAGGCCAGATCGCCCTCCACGGCCAGCTTGTCGGCGGCGGCCAGCGTTTCATCGTCCCCGCTGCCGAACAGCCATCCGGCCAGGATTGCCGGTTCGCCGGTAATGGTGACGCGCACCTTGTCCGGCCGCCCGCGACCCACCTCGATATCGCCCCGGTCCAGTTCGGCGAAATAATCCTCGCCGTTCAGCTTCATGCGTATGATGCCGGTGAGCGGCGCGGCGGCCTCCCGGTCCAGCATCACCTTCATCGACAGCAGCAGCGATGCGGCGCTGAGCGGGCGCGTCGGATCGTGCAGCGGCGATCGCATCGCCCAGCCGCCGAGCATCCACAGGATCGGTTCGGCAGCATAGCCCCACTCCGTCAACTCATAGATTTCTTCCGATGCGCCCAAGGTCTGCGCGCCACGCACCACCACGCCCGCGGCCTCCAGCGCGGCAAGCCGATTGGCCAGCGCGCGCTCGCTGATCCCGTAGACATGATTTTCCAGATCCGAAAAGCGGCGCGGGCCAAGCATCAGCTCGCGCATTACCGGGATCGCCCAGCGCTGGCCCACGATATCCATCGCATGCGTTGCCCGGCAGGCATCGGGATAGGGCTGCCCGTTCTCGGAGGGGCGCCTGTTCGGGGGCATGGAGGCATCCATGTCGTCATGCGTTACGCGGAGGGTGCGGGCGAAACAAGCGCCGGACCGCGTGAGGGGCCTGTCGCGCACCTCTTCCAAAAAAAGCATGGGCAAATCGCGATGAATCGGGAAAGCTGCGCGAAACCCCGATCGACGGGGAAGCAGGAGAGACATGCAATGATGCAGCTGTACGGCCACCCCTTTTCGTCCTTCACATGGAAGGTGCTGATCGCGCTGTACGAGCGCGCGCTGCCGTTCGATTTCCGCATGGTCGATCCCGGGCATCCGGACAACAGCGCCATGGTGGCCGATGCCGGGCCGGGCGGGCAGTTTCCCGTGCTGATCGATGGCGATCGCACGGTGATCGAAAGCTCGGCGATCATCGAATATCTGGAGGTTGTGCACGGCAGCGCCGGCCACCTCGTCCCCGCAGATCCGGTCCGCGCGATCGAGGCGCGGCAGATGGACGCGCTGTTCGACGATTATATCGCTGCGCCGGTGCAGGCGATCGTCGGCTTTGCGCAGCGCAGCGACGAACAGCGCGGTGGGAATGGCACGCAGCAGGCAAAGGAAAAGCTCGCCCGCGCTTATGCCTGGTTCGATCGCTGGATGGAGGACCGGGACTGGGCTGCCTGCGGGCGGTTCACCATCGCCGATTGCGCCGCCGCGCCCGCGCTGTTCTACGCCGACTGGGTGCACGAAATTCCCGAAAGCCACGCCAATCTGCGCGCCTATCGCGAACGATTGCTCGCGCGCCCCACCATCGCCCGGGTAATCGACGAGGCGCGTCCCTACCGCCACCTCTTCCCGCTAGGCGCCCCGGGCAGGGACTGAGCCAAATCCCTCTCCCGGCGGGAGAGGGACATCACCCGAAGGCGGGGCTTTTCTTCAGGCGCTCATAGGCCTTGATCGCGCGTTGCAGCTTGTCCTCATGGCTGCGGTCGCCGCCATTGCGGTCGGGGTGGTAGCGTCGGACCAGTTCGGAGTAGCGGCGGCGGATCGTGCGGCGGTCGGCATCGCGTTCCAGGCCCAGAGTCTTCAGCGCCTTGGCGTCGGCATCGCTTAAGGGTGTGCCGTCGGGCCGGGCGCGCGGCATGGTGCGGCGGAAGCGCGCGCCGATGGCGTCTAGCGGATCGTCGAAATCCTGCCAGCGCGGTGGCGGGCTGGCGCCGGCGCCCCAGCGGTTCGTGCTCTGGTAGAAGCCGCCCAGCGGGGACTGCGCCTCGTAAATCTCGTCCGCGCCCATGCCGTCGAAGAAATCATAGCCCGCGTTGAACTCGCGCACATGATCGAGGCACAGCCAGCGCCATTGCCCCGGCCCGTCGCCGCTATGCCCGCCGGGCGGGGGCGCGCGGAACTCGCCCGCCTCGGCGCAGGCGGGATGGTCGCATGTCCGCTGACCGTCGCCCACGCGTCCGTGGAATCGGTCATGGCGGCGGCGGTCGGATTGAGAAGACATGAAGGGAAAGCGGCTCGGCCTTTGGGGTTTCGCGGGAGCCAAGCTATATAGGCGCGCATGACAACGGATTCAAAAGGGCCGGTACAGGCCGAGATCGAAACGCGGCTGACCGAGGCGCTTGCGCCCACCAGCCTCGTGGTAAGCAACGACAGCGCGCAACATCGCGGCCATGCCGGCGACGACGGATCGGGCGAAAGCCACTTTTCGGTGACGGTGGAAAGCGCCGCGTTCGCAGGCAAATCGCGCGTCGAGCGGCAGCGCATGGTCAACCGCGCGCTGGGCGATCTGATGCAGGAGCGCGTCCACGCGATGCAGATCAAGGCCAGCGCGCCGGGGGAATAGAGACGGGGCGCGGATGTATGATCCGCGCGACAAAAATAATCCGTAAGTCCTGAGCCGGTGGCGCCATGCGCCGTCTGCGACTCCGAAGGACGTGTATCGTTCGAGCGCGGTGCAAGGAGGATAAGCGCCCTTCGACAGGCTCAGGGCTACGGTTTAGGCGGCGATTCGGAACGTCTGCCGCACTACGCCCATTCTCCTTGCCGAACCCCGCAAAGGAGAAGCCTGCATGCTCTATGATCTCTGGTACTGGCCCAGCATTCAGGGGCGGGGCGAATTTGTGCGGCTTCCCCTCGAAGCCGCAGGCATTGAATATCGGGATCGCGCGCGGGACGAAGGTGCCGAGGCGCTGATGGACGATATGGAGGCGCGCAGCGGCTGGGGCGCGCCCTATGCGCCGCCCTATCTGGTCGACGGCGATTTCTGCATCGCGCAGACCGCGCATATCGTCAGCTGGCTGGGCGAACAGCACGGCTTCGGCGGCGAGAGCGCGGCGGAGACGCTGGGCCTGATCCAGCTGCAACTGGTGGTCACCGATATCGTGGCCGAGGCGCATGATACGCATCATCCGGTCGGCACCGGCGATTATTATGAAGACCAGAAGGATGAGGCGAAGCGCGCTGCGAAAGGCTTTCGCGAAGACCGCATTCCCAAATATTTCGATCATTTCGAAGCCGCGCTCGGCATCGCTGACGGCCCGTTTACGCGTGGGCAGGCATGGAGCCATGTCGACACCTCGCTGTTCCAGTTGGTCCGCGGCCTGGAATATGCGTTCCCCAAACGCATGGCGGCACTCTCATCCGACTATCCGAAGCTTTACGCCTGCGCCGATGCGGTGGAGGCCTTGCCCGGCATCGCGGACTATCTGAAAAGCGACCGGCGCATTTCTTTCAACGAAGACGGCATCTTCCGTCATTATCCGGAACTGGACGAGGTTTAAGGTCCATTACACAACTTGTCGCAAAGCGGTTGCGCCGTCGCTTTGCCTCTCCTTAAACACACTTCGTCGATTTCTTGTGAGGTGTGATAATGAGGCAACGTTTCGTTCTTGCCGCCGCTGCCGTCGCGGCATTGGCTGGCTGCTCGCAGGCCGAACGGCAGTCCTCCGAACCGCTTTCTACAGTCGATGTCTCCGAAAGCGCGGACATGGTGGCGCCGGACGTGGATCCGGCCGCAGCGCCCGGCGTCGCCTTTACCTATTTCATGGCGCTTGGCGTGCCCGACCGGCGTATTTCGGCGCTTCAAGAGAAGCACGCCGATGTATGCGAGGAGCTGGGATTGTCACAGTGTCAGATCGTCGGCATGGATTATCGAGTTCTGGACGAGGACCGCGTCGAGGGATCGATGCGTTTCCTGCTCGCTCCGCAGGTCGCTCGTGGGTTTGCGCGTCAAGCAGTAAGCGAGGCGGAGAAGGTGGACGGCCGTCTGCTCGAGAGCCGATTCGCAGGAGAGGAGGTGCAAAGCGGTATCGATCAGAGCCGTGAGCGAACGACTACGCTTCAGGCCCGTATCGTCGCGATCAAGCGGGAGTTGCAGGGGAAGATCGCCGACGCGCGTCGCAGCGACCTCAACCGGGAACTCGCCGATCTGCGGCAGCAATTTGTGGAGGAACGGCAGGGACGTGAAAGCAGGCAGAAACGGCTCAATCTATCCCCGCTCGACATTCGCTATGCCGGGGCATCGGTCTATGCCGACGCGCCGTTGGCGCAGGTCGCTGCCGATGCGGGCAGGGCGGGCAAGGGCAGTCTGACGCTACTGTTTACTGCCGTAATCTATCTGATGACAGTCGTGTTGCCCTGGCTGATAGCGCTGGCACTTCTTTTCGCGTTGCTGCGTTGGGTAAACAGGAAAACAAAAGCGTGGCGTCTCAGCCGCGATCACCCGGAGCGCCAAGAGGACTAGGCTTCGTGGACAAAGCTTGACCTGAGACTGAGCGCTTGATTCAAGGCTAC
>JBELIU010000211.1:0-4983 GCA_042090735.1 Novosphingopyxis sp.
GTGAGCGACGCGCTGGGCGATCCGATCCGGTACAACAAGGCATCCCCGCGCGATTTCGGTCTGATCGTCAGCGCGCCCGGCATCCATGCGGCGGTGGTGGAACGGCTGGCCGACCGCGCCGCGGAGATTTTGGGCGGGGCGTAAATCCCCGTTTGAACAAAGATCCGTTCGCCCTAAGCTTGTCGAAGGGCCATCCTTCTTCGGTGGAAGGGCAATGGTGCTAGGAAAAGCACGGGGCTTCGACAAGCTCAGCCCGAACGGAATAATGTGTTTAGCTGAAGGCGAACGGATAGGAGGGTTGCCTTACTTCTCTAAATCCGACCGGCTCCACAATCCCTCGCGTCCCGCCGGCTCCGGCGTGCCCGCCGCCTGGGCCCTTGCCCGCGCCACCCAGAGCAGCTTTTCGCGCTTCGACGTATGCACGCGGTGGTCCCAGGCATGGGCGCCGAGATCGCGCACCTTGCGGGCGATGTCGCCATAGATGCCCGCTGCCGCCAGCACCGCCCAGCGGCTGCGCTTGGGCAGCGCCTGCGCGCCCACGCGCGCGCTCGCCTCGTATCGTTCGGACGCATCGCACAACCGCTTCGCCATTGCGGTGAGCGCGGGGCGAAAGGGCGGGGCCATGTGGCGGCCGGGCGGCACGTCGAATTCGGCGAGCCACTCCATCGGCAGATAGCAGCGGTCGGCGGCCGCATCCTCGGCGATGTCGCGCGCGATATTGGCAAGCTGGAAGGCAAGGCCGAGGTCGGTCGCGCGGTCCAGCACGGCCTCGTCCTCCGGGTCCACGCCCATCAGGATCGCCATCATGCAGCCGACCGCGCCCGCGACATGATAGCAATAGCGGTAAAGATCCGCCTCGCTGCGCGGTCGCCATTCCTCGGCATCCAGCGCGAAGCCCGCGATCAAATCGTCGGCATAGCGGCGCGGGATGCGGCATTCGCGCGCGACCAGGCCGAAGCCGTCGAAGGCGGGCTCCCCGGTTTCGGTGCCGTTCCAGGCGGCCTCGGTCATGCCGGTGAGATAGCTGAGGCGATCGGCGGCATCGTCGATCACGCTCATGCCCCGGCCATGGTCCTGCCCGTCGGCCAGATCGTCGCACTTTCGGCACCAGGCATAGAGCAGCCAGGCCCGCTCGCGCGTTTCCCGGTCGAACAGGCGAGAGGCGAGGGCAAAGCTGCGCGATCCCTTGGCGATGCTGTCCTTCGCATGCGCGACGAGGGCGGGGCGATCGAGACTAGTCACGAAACGCCGTCACAAATCGTCCGCCTTCATCTGGAAGATCGTGCGGTGCGGTTGATAGTCCGCCAGCTTGTCCACCAACACGCCGATCTCCTCGGCCTGCACCATGATGCCCGCATGCTGCGCGCGGATGAAGCCGACGTCGATCATGTGGCGGTTGAAGGCGATCAGATGATCGTAGAAGCCGCCGACATTGAGGAGGCCCACCGGCTTGTCGTGATAGCCGAGCTGCGCCCAGCTGATCGCCTCCCACAATTCGTCCATCGTGCCGACGCCGCCGGGCAGGGTGACGAACCCGTCGCTGAGGTCCGTGAACGCCTGCTTGCGCTCATGCATCCCGCCCACGACGCGCAATTCCGTACAGCCGCGATGCGCGACTTCGCTGCCGACGAGCGCCTCGGGGATCACGCCGATCACCTCTCCGCCTGCCGCCAGCGCGCTATCGGCCACCGCGCCCATCAGGCCCAGCCGCCCGCCGCCATAGACCACGCGAATGCCGCGCTCCGCCAGCGTGCGGCCGACGATCTTCGCGCTTTCGATATAGACGGGATCGGCCGGGGTGGCGGAGCCGCAATAGACGGCAAGGGCTTTGAGAGTGCGTGACAAAATTCGTGACTTTCCGTTCGCCCCTCCCGCGAGAGGCCGTTCCAGCCTGCGTTAAGAGAAGGACGGGGCTTCGACAAGCTCGGCCCGAAGGGCGGCAGGGTGAACGGCGAACAAGAACCGTTCGTCCTGAGCTTGTCGAAGGACCGTACTTCCTTAGAATGCGCCGATGGCCTTCTGGACCTACATGCTCCAATGCCGAGGCGGCAAATTCTACACAGGACATACCGACGATCTGGAACGCCGGGTGGCCCAACATCAAAGCGGGCAAATGCCCGGCTTTACAGCTGACCGTCTGCCGGTGAAGCTTGTCTGGGCGCAGGTCTTTCCCACGCGCTACGAAGCCCTTGCTGCGGAGCGACGGATCAAGGGCTGGGGGCGGGCGAAGAAAATGGCGCTCATTCGCGGCGATTGGGATGAAATCTCGCGTCTTGCCAAAAGCAAGGACGGGGCTTCGACAGGCTCAGCCCGAACGGAGGAGGGGCACCGAAACGAGGATGGGTAGCTCTTCCGATGAGAACCGTTCGCCCTGAGCTTGTCGAAGGGCCGTACTTATTTACCCGGCAGACGAACGGTCTAACTGAGCCTTACCGAACCCCCAGATCCTCCAGCATCAGCCCGGCCGTGGCCTTGGCGCTGCCGACCACGCCGGGGATGCCGGCGCCCGGATGCGTGCCGGCGCCCACGAAATAGAGGTTGCCGATCACATCGTCGCGGTTGTGCGCGCGGAAGAAGGCGCTTTGCGTCAGGATCGGCTCCAGGCTGAACGCGCTGCCCATATGCGCGGAGAGATCGCGCGCAAAATCGGGCGGGGCGTAGTGGAACTTGGTCACGATCCGGTCGTGGATGTCGGGGATCAGCCGCCGGCCCACCTCGTCCAGCACGCGGCGCTCCAGCTTCGGCCCGGCCTCGTCCCAGTCGATCGGCAGCTTGCCCATATGGGCGACCGGTACGAGCGCGTAGAAAGTGGAACAGCCCTCCGGCGCCATCGACGGATCGGTGACGGTGGGGTGATGGAGGTAGATCGAGAAATCGCGCGGCAGCACGCCGTGATCGTAGATATCTTTCAGCAAGCCGTCATAGCGCGGGCCGAACAGGATCATGTGGTGCGGAATGCCCGGCCAGCGCCCCTCGATGCCGAAATGCACGACGAACAGCGACGGCGAATATTTCTTCTTCGACAGGCGTTTGGCCATCTGCTTTCCGCGCGTCGTCTGGCCCAGCAGATCCTTGTAGCTGTGCACGATATCGCCGTTGCTGGCGACAACATCGGCATCGGCATGCCAGCCGCTCTGCGTGGTCACGCCGGTCGCGCGGTCTCCCAGCGTGTCGATATGGGCGACGGGATCACCCAGCCGCATGCGCCCGCCCAGCCGCTCGAAATGCGCGGCCATGCCTGCGACGAGGCGGTTGGTGCCGCCCTTGGCGAACCACACGCCGCCGTCCTTTTCCAGCTTGTGAATGAGCGCGTAGATCGCGCTCGTCGTCATCGGATTGCCCCCGACCAACAGGGTGTGGAAGCTCAAGGCCTCGCGCAGCTTCTCGTTCTTCACGAACTTCGAAACGATCGAATAGACCGAGCGCCAAGCCTGATATTTTGCGAGCGCGGGGGCGGCCTTGATCATACTGGCGAAGTCCAGGAACGCCTTGTGGCCGAGCTTTACATAGCCTTCCTCGAACACGCCGGCGCTATATTCCAGGAAGCGGGCATAGCCCTCCACATCGTCCGGATTGAGCTTGCGGATTTCCTCGTTCAGCTTGGCTTCGTCATTGGTGTAATCGAAGTTGGTGCCGTCCACCCAGTTCAGGCGATAGAAGGGCGTGACCGGCTCCAGCTGCACGTCGCGGCTCATGTCCGCGCCGGTGAGCGACCACAGCTCGCGCAGGCAATCGGGATCGGTGATGACGGTAGGGCCGGCATCGAAGGTGAAGCCGTCCTTTTCCCAGTAATAACCGCGGCCGCCGGGTTTGTCCCGCGCCTCGATCAGCGTCGTCGCGATGCCTGCCGATTGCAGGCGGATCGCCAGTGCCAGACCGCCAAAGCCCGCGCCGATGACGATGGCCGTGCGGCCGGTTGCGGCGGGGCGCGGCATGTCTCCGAACAGATCGGGTTCACGCTTCGCCGTGTCGGTGATGGTCGCCATTATCTACCCCAGATCGCCCTCAAGGCGCTCGATATGGGGATGGGGGGCTTACCGGACAATATGCGCAGCTTGTCCGCCGCCGTCGTCTGCCCGGCATAGAAGCGCGCGATCAGATCGGCATTCAGCGTGTAGAACCGCTCGAACACCTTGTTGCGCTGGCCCGGCTTCGCGCCGATGAACAGCATCTTGCCCAGCATCCGGTAAAAGGCGGCATCGCGCCAGTGCGCACGCGCCAGCTTGTAGGTGAATTGGTGCAGCGCATCGCCCGAAAAATCGTCCTGCTCCGCGATGGCCATGGCGGTGCGCACCGCATCGGGCAGCGAATAGCTGGTCATCGGCTGGAACAGCGCGGCGCGGCTGCCGGCCTTGGCCGTGCGCTCTCCGCCCGCCTTCCAATAGGCATCCAGATCGCCGCCATGCACCACCGGCAATACGCCCGATTCCTCGCGCAGGGTGCGCATGATCCGCCACCCCTGCGCGTCGGCATAGGCACCGATCCGCTGCGTCAGCGTGCGCCGGTCGAGATCGGGCCGGTCGCTGTAATAGGTGTCCTCGACGAAGATTTTGGTGGGCGTGAAGGGCAGACAGTAGACGAAGCGGTAGCCGTCCTTCTGCTCCACCGTGGCGTCCATGATGATGGGCTGGGTGAGGCCGTGCGGCTCCTCCAGCTCCAGCAGCTGCCCGACGAACTTCTGCCAGCCGCAATCGAGCGCGCTGGCATCGGCCGGCCCGCGGCAGTCGATCACGCCGCCCGCCCGGATGCGGCCATGGCCTTTCAGCGCCACCGCGGTGGGGGTGACGGAGGCAACGGTCACGCCGGTCACGCGCATGCGTTCGGGCAGCTGCTCGCGGATCACCTCGTCCAGCCGTTCGCTCTCGATCGAATAGTATATGCCGTCCATCTGGCGGGTATGTCCGGGAAAGCGCACCTCGTTCCCGCTCCAGCCGTGGGTGACGAGGGGGGCGGTGAGCCAGCGATGTTCGGGCGCGACCTCGC
>JBELIU010000212.1:0-5027 GCA_042090735.1 Novosphingopyxis sp.
GGTGCGGCTGGTGCCGAAGATCGCATAGGCAACCAGCGGCAGTATCGATGCGTAGAGGCCCACCACCGGCGGCAGCCCCGCCAGCAGCGCATAGGCGAGGCTCTGCGGGATCAGCATGATCGTTACGATGATCGCCGCGACGAGATCGTTCGTAAGGACCGAACCGTTATAGGTCCGGCCCCATTCGAGGATTGGCAGGTATTGCGCCACCAGCCCGAGCTTGTGCCTGCGCGGCAAGCCAGACGCTTCTGGATTGCTCTCGCTCACGATCAGGCAGCTTTCTTCATTTGCGGTTTGGCCAGCCACTCATGGCCCTTGAGCATGCCGTTCCAGTAGACCCAGGGCAGAGCTTCCGATTTCAGTAGCCAGCTGAGCCGTCGCGGTCGCGTGCCGTCGATAACCCATTTCGGGAAGCTCGGGAGAAGCTTTCCGTCATATCCGAACTCGGCCAACACAATCTTTCCGCGTTCGACGGTCAGCGGGCATGAGCCGTAGCCGTCGTAGTCGGCCCAAGGCTGCTTTGCATCGAGCTGGGCGAGCGCATTGACTGCAACGATCGGGGCCTGCTTACGCGCAGCGGCCATCGTCTTGGCATTGGGTGTGGAACCGGCATCGCCGATGCCGAAAACGTTCGGATAACGAACGTGCTGGAGCGTGAACTTGTCGATATCGACAAAGCCGCTTTCGGCGTTGGCGAGCGGGCTGTCGGCATCGAATTGCGGTGCAACCTGCGGCGGCACTGCGTGAAGCATGTCGAATTCGACAGTCTCCTCACCGGCTTCGGTCTTGAAGACGGCCTTTTTGCTGGGGCCGTCAACCGCGACGAGCGTCTGGTTGAGTTTGAGGTCGATTCCGTATTTCTCGACATATTCCATTAGCGCCGGGACGTATTCCTTCACCCCGAACAGGACGCCACCGGCATTGCGGAATTCAACGTCAATATCGTCGAGCACACCGCGTTCCATCCAGGCATCGCATGAAAGATACATCGCTTTCTGCGGCGCACCTGCGCACTTGATGGGCATCGGCGGCTGGCTGAAGATCGCGCGGCCCGATTTCAGGTTGCGCACGAGGTCCCATGTGTAGGGCGCCAGATCGTAGCGGTAGTTGGAGGTAACACCGTTCTTGCCGAGCGTTTCCTCCAGACCGTCAATCTTTTCCCAGGCAAGCCGGATGCCCGGAGCGACGATCAGAAGGCGGTAGGTAATTGTCGCGCCGTCGCTGAGCGTGACCTGATTGTTTTCGGGCTGGAAAGACGCGGCGGACTGTTTCAACCAGGTCGCCTGTTTCGGCATCACGCTCGCCGTGGTGCGCCTAGTGGCTGGCGCTTCGAAGACGCCTCCGCCGACCATCGTCCAGCCAGGCTGATAATAGTGATCCTCGCTCGGCTCGACGATCGCGATATCGAGCGATGGGCGCCGCTTCAGCATGGAAGATGCGGTTGCAATTCCTGCCGAACCTCCGCCGATGATGACGACTTCATGATTTAGGCTTCGGGCCATGACAAACTCTCCAGTATCTTTTCGTTATTCGCCAAGCCGGTCGCGCAAACCGGACAAATCGTAGCCTGCTCGCTCGGCGCGTTCGATGCGCGCGTCGGCGGTTTCATTCTCTACGTTGGCGAGTGCATCGAGCGTAATGGAGCGCGTCCCGGTCCGGCAAAAGGCAAGCACCTTGCCATCCGCTTCTTCGCGGACCGTGGCGAAGGCCTTGATCGCAACCTGCGGAAATTCGCCACCCGAGACCGGGATATGATGGAAGGCCAACCCAACCGCTTCGGCTGCTTCTCGCATTGATGCGACGGTGGGCTGGTTCGGCTCTTCGCCATCCGGCCTGTTGCAAATTACTGTGCCAAACCCACCATCGGCCAGTTCAGCCAGATCGCCGGGTTCAAGCTGTTGGGAGACGGCGAAAGTGTCGCTTACCTGTGTAAGCTTCATGACGATGCTCCTTCCATAAGTCGGACAACAGCCATGCCAGCGAGCATTGCGACGACGAATATCGCGGCAGATGCAGGTTCGATTACAAGCGCAGCGATGCCCGGTCCCGGACAGAGTCCGGCGATTCCCCAGCCGATACCGAACAGAGCCGCGCCGCCCACCAGGCGTGGCGTGAGATCGGATTTGGTCGGGAGGTGGAATTCTTTCGCAGCGAAGGGCTCGGCCATCCGCGGGACCAGTCGCCAAGCAACCGCCATCACAATGACGGCACCGCCCATGACAAATGCAAGCGTCGGATCCCAGTCGCCAAACACGTCAAGGAAACCGCGCACGCGCGCCGGATCGGTCATGCCACCGAGGGCAAGGCCCGCCCCGAACAGAGTTCCGGTGACCAAAGAGATAAAGGCGGTCCGCATCACAGCACCTCCAGCCCGAGCGCATTCATGATCGCGACCGTGGCAATGCCGGTAGCCATGAACGTGAGCGTGGCGACGATCGAGCGGCCGGAAAGGCGGCTCACGCCGCAAACCCCATGCCCGCTGGTGCAGCCGCTGCCGAGACGTGTCCCGATGCCCACCACCAGTCCAGCAATCGCAAGCGTAACCGGGTTTGCGAAGGTGGCATCAATTCCACCCGATGCCAGCATTACGATCAGCGCACCCAGAGGCAGGCCGATGACGAACATCCATGCGCCGCCCCTTGCAATGCCGCTGCCGCCGAGCCCGACTGCCTTCGCAGCAAGGCCGGAAACACCAGCGATCCTGCCAAGGCCGAGCAGCATGACCGCTGCGGCAAGGCCGATAAGCACTCCGCCAGCCAGTCCGGCGAGGGGTGCGGCTTCAGGAAAACCAGGCAACGTCATACGGCGTTGACCGGAATCTTGATGTAGCTGACGCCATTCTCTTCCGGGTCCGGCAGTCGCCCACCACGGATGTTCACCTGCACCGAAGGCATTATCAGCTTGGGCATCGAGAGCGTCCTGTCGCGGTCGGTTCGCATCGCGACGAAGTCCTCTTCGGTCACGCCATCCTTCACATGCACGTTTTCCTCGCGCTGCTGTTTGACGGTGGTCTCCCAGGCATATTCGTCGCGGCCCGGCGCCTTGTAGTCGTGACATAGGAAGAGCCGGGTCTCGTCCGGGAGCGACAGCAGCCGGCGTATCGAGCGGAACAGTTGTCCTGCGTCGCCGCCGGGGAAATCTGCGCGTGCGGTGCCGAAATCGGGCATGAAGATCGTGTCGCCGACGAAGGCCGCGTCGCCGATGATGAAAGCCATGTCGGCGGGAGTGTGACCGGGCACATGGAGGGCGATACCTTCGAGCTCGCCGACCTTGAAGGTCTCACCATCCTCGAACAGCTTGTCGAACTGCGATCCGTCGCGTTCGAAGTCGGTGCCCGCATTGAAGAGTTTCCCGAAGACTTCCTGCACGTGGATGATATCGCGGCCGA
This sequence comes from Novosphingopyxis sp., assembly GCA_042090735.1. Classification (GTDB taxonomy): domain Bacteria; phylum Pseudomonadota; class Alphaproteobacteria; order Sphingomonadales; family Sphingomonadaceae; genus Novosphingopyxis. Next base: position 3,389 of record JBELIU010000212.1, read on the forward strand.
TAGCCAACTTCCCGCCAAGCCGCTCCTGAAGATAAGGGGCGGCAGATATGTGATCGGCGTGGGCGTGGGTCTCAATAAGCCATATCACTTTCAGGTTATTCGAGGTGACATACTCAATGATGCGGTCTGCTGAGCCATTCGAGGTCCGGCCGGAAGCCGCCTCGAAGTCCAACACCGAGTCGATGATCGCCGCTTCATCCGTTTTGGGGTCGTGGACGACATAGGAGACGGTATTCGTCGCTTCGTCGAAAAATCCCGCAATCGAGGGGCGCAGGCATTTGTCGGCCTGGGCACGTTCGATCTGAGAAGCGGCATTCTTGAGGTTCTGATCGTCAGCCATAGCTTGATCTCCATTCATTTACATAAATCGTTTATATGTGTTGCTATTGATCTGTCAAGTGGTATGAAGGTCGGATGACACAGATGATCAAAGCTGATGCCGAACGAGAGGCACCCTGCGCAGGACTACGTATCGGAGATGTAGCTCCGGACTTTTCTGCGCGAAGCACGACAGGAGATGTCCGCCTTTCGGATCACCGGGGGCGGTGGTTGATCCTGTTCTCGCACCCGGCCGATTTCACGCCCGTTTGCACGACCGAGTTCGTGGCCCTGGCTGAGTCAGCAGGCGAGTTTGAGCAGCGCGATTGCGCGCTGATGGCGCTCTCTGTCGATAGCCTGTTCTCGCATTTCGCCTGGCTGCGACTGATCCGCGATCGCTACGATATCGAGGTGCGTTTTCCGATTGTGGAGGACCCCACGCTCGTAATCGGCCGCGCTTATGGGATGGTCGCGCCGAACGATAACGACAGCGCGACAGTGCGGACGACATTCTTCATCGACCCCGAGGGGGTGATCCGTGCGATGACCTGCTATCCTGCCAATGTCGGTCGCTCGACGCCTGAAATGCTACGGACTCTCGACGCGCTTCAGGCAGTAGACAATGGCCCCGTATTGGCACCTGCCAACTGGAAGCCGGGCGAGGCATTGCTGGCTCAGCCCGATGCTTCGCTCGACACCGTATTTTCCGCAAAAGGCCAGACCGACTGGTTCATGAAGGAAACCAAGCGAGGGTCGAAGAGATGACCGACGAAGATTTGGTCGATGCCTTGAAGGCTCTCGCGCACCCCGTGCGTTTGCGGATCATGAAGGCGCTTTCCGGCACGGAACGCAATGTCGGAGAGATCGACGACGCAGCCGAGATCGGCCAGCCGACGCTTTCGCAGCAGCTAGCGGTCCTTCGCAATGCGGGCCTCGTTAAGACCCGGAAGGATGCCAAGCTCGTCTATTACCGGATAGATGATGACAGGCTTGCGAAGGTTGTTGATGCGGCAGGAGATCTCGGCGGATTGGCCGTTAGACCCACGCGCCATCCGCGCCAGCCCGCACCTGGGGTGGCTAATTTTGCCAAGCTTGAAGGTCTATATCCGCTTGATGGGCGATAGGTCCGAACCGGCCTCTTCGAATCAGCGTGAATATTATCGATCAGCGCGTGGCCGACGACTGATTTGAAATGGCCGCTTACAGGCAGTTCTAGCGGGATCCTGAATGACCGCCTTGGGGCGCAAAGCTGACTGGCTCGAAGGGGCCGACAGCGGTCAGTCTGGTTTTAGCTAGAAAGCGGGCTTAGCGGCCACAGCAA
>JBELIU010000213.1:0-4974 GCA_042090735.1 Novosphingopyxis sp.
GCGATGGCGATGCCCGCCGCGATGCCGGACCAGAATAGCGAGAGTGCGGGCCGGCGCAGTTCGTCATGGCCCTGCCGACGGATGACCTCATGCACCACATAGCTATCGACCGATGCGCGCTTGCGGACCTGGAGCCCCTCCTCCCGGCTCAGATCGACATCGTCATCCGGATCCTCGAGCCGCTCCTGCCGCTCTGGCACGTCGTCCTGTCCGCGCCGCACGCAATCACGCGCGGGGTTGGGCTGATCCTGATTGTCGTCGGAGCTCATAGATTGCTTTCATCCGCACTTGCCCCGCATCGGGCAAGCGCTTTCGGTTGATGGCGGCGGGACGCGCCGCAGGAGACAGGGAGTGTGGCCATACAGACCCGTTGCACTTCAGGACGTATCACCGGCAGGTCCGGTTCCCAAGGCACCCTGATCGACCGGGCGCGTCTTGGCTCTTCCCCTCACGCTTCGCAGCGTGCTAGCTCGATTGCGGAGACCTTACGGGGAGAGTTTTATGTCCGATAAACGCCTGAGCCAATTCCGCATGTTGCCGCTGACCGTGTCCTTGGCCATGCTCTTCACCGCAGGCGCCGTCAGCGCGCAGCAGGTGCCGATCGTGCAACCGGGCGCGCCGGGGCAGCAAAGCCGGGAACTGAGCTCCGAAGAAGCCGTGAAAATTGCGGACACCCGCTTCTCGCCCGCCGATGTTGCCTTCATGCAAGGCATGATCCAGCACCACTATCAGGCGGTGCAGATGGCGGCGCTGGTCAAGGACCGCACCAACAACCCGAAGATGCTGGAGGTCGCCAAACGCATCGACGCCTCGCAGGCGGACGAAATGAAGTTCATGGCTGGCTGGCTTCAAAGCCGTGGCCAGACGGTGCCCGATCCGGCCGCGCATGCTGCGATGGATCATGATATGTCCGCAATGCAGGGCCATGACATGATGGCCGGCATGGCAACGCCGCAGCAAATGGCCGAGCTTGCCTCGCTCAGCGGCCCGGCCTTCGACAGGAAGTTCCTGGAGATGATGATCAAGCACCATGAGGGCGCGCTCACGATGGTCGAGAATCTGCTCGATCAGCCGGGCTCCGCTTACGATCCGGTGCTCTACGAATTCACCAGCGACCTCACCAATGAGCAGCAGTCCGAGATCGACCGTATGACGGTGTTGTTCACCCAGCTGTCGGATGATCCGCGCTCAACTCTCGCGGCGGGCTTTCGCGATGCGGGAGAAAAAGCCGAAGGGCTGAACCTGGTGGCGACGCTGCCCAAACCGAGCGGCTTCTTCGATGCCAACAACCCGGCGGGCCTGCCGCCCAAGAAGCCGGCCAAGCCGGGCGAGGACGCCAAGGCCAGCGACGGCGAACCGGTCGAGGGTGATTTCGGGGAGCGTTCACCGCTGCTCAGCTTCGCGAACACCGATATGGCGTTCTCTGGTGATCTCCTTGCTCTCGGCAACTATCACGGCATGAACCTCTATCGGCTGGGCCAGAACGGCATGCCGACACTGCTCAGCTCGGTCGTCTGCCCAGGCGGCCAGGGCGACGTCTCGATCGTCGGCGACATCCTGATCATGTCTGTCGAGCAGACCCGCGGCCGCACCGATTGCGGACTGCAAGGGGTCAGCGAGGACGTGAGCCCGGAGCGTTTCCGGGGCCTGCGCATCTTCAACATCGCCGATCCGCGCCGTCCGGTGCAGGTCGGCCAAGTGCAGACCTGCCGCGGATCGCACACCCATTCAGTGGTGGCCGAGGACGACAAGTCGATCATCGTGTATAACAGCGGCACCGCCGGCGTGCGCGATGGCAAGGAGCTGGACGGATGCGTCGGCGACGTGCCGGGCGATGCCCGCACCGCGCTGTTCCGCATCGACGTTGTGGAAATCCCGCTCGCCGACCCGTCGAAATCGCGCATCATCGACAGCCCTGCCGTGTTTACCGATCAGGACAGCGGGCGTATCGCGGGGCTTTGGCTGGGCGGCGACCATGGCGAGGGGACGCAGGACACCCGCCGGACCGATCAGTGCCATGACATCACCGTTTTTCCGGCCAAGGGCATCGCCGCAGGTGCCTGCTCGGGCAACGGCGTGATCTTCGACATCTCCAACCCGCGCAAGCCGAAGCGCATCGATGCGGTGACGGACAAGGGCTTTGCCTATTGGCATTCGGCCACCTTCAACAATGACGGTACCAAGGTGCTCTATACAGACGAATGGGGCGGCGGTGCGCGCCCACGCTGCCGCGCGCAGGACCCGCGCGAATATGGCGCGGACGCCATCTACGATATCGTGGACGACAAGCTGGTTTATCGCAGCCATTACAAGCTGCCTGCCGCGCAGAGCGAGATGGAAAACTGCGTCGCGCACAACGGCGCGATCATCCCGGTGCCCGGGCGCGATATCTTCGTGCAGGCCTGGTATCAGGGCGGCATCTCGGTGATCGACTTCACCGACAGCGCCAACCCGCGCGAGATCGCCTACTTCGATCGCGGCCCGATCGATCCCAAGCATCTGATCTTGGGGGGGTATTGGTCGGTCTATTATTATGACGGCAAGATCTACGGCTCTGAAATCGCGCGCGGTCTGGATGTGCTGGAACTGGAGCCGAGCGCGGATCTGACCGCGAACGAGATTGCGGCGGCGGCGCTGGCCGATCAGGGCAAGACCTTCAATCCGCAGCAGCAGTTCCCGGTGAAGTGGCCGGCCGATCCGGTGATCGCTCTGGCCTATCTGGACCAGCTGAAGCGCGGGAATGCACTGGATGCAGATATGGTCGGCCAGCTCGATGCCGCCCTAGATGCGGCGCGCGCGCAGCTTGCCGGCGGTGCCACCGACAGTGCGCTCGCCGGCCGACTGGACGCGATGGCAAAAGCCCTGCCGCAAGGAGGCGATGCAGCCGCCCAGAAGCGGCTCGCGGCCCTCGGCGATACGCTGGAAGGCATCGCCAAACGGCTCCGCGGTTGACGCTCAGGTCCTGCTCTCAAATGGACGATGCGATACCATAGCCGCCCTCGGCGATTACCACGGAGGCAGAGCCGCGTTCCAGCACGCCCTCGCGGGCCGCCAGCCGCTTGCCGCTTATCAAACCGGCAAGCGTGCTGGCGACGCCGCCCGCGACCAGCAGGCCGGTGACGCTCCAGTCTACTAAACCGGAAATGGCTTGGGACGCGGCTGTGGTAAGGCCCAGCGCACTGATCACCACCAACTACGTCCCGATCGCAAACTCCAATGGTGTGGCGGTTGCCAGAATCAGGCCGGGGACGATCAGGAAGCCACCGCCCATACCGAAGAACACGGCGGCATGACCGGTCCGGCTGGCCAGCGCATGGACGCTAACCGCCACCGCAGCCGTGCCAATTGCGGCATGGGTCGACCCACGCCGACACCATTGACCAGCAGCGGCACCGCAAGAATCGACCTTCCTTATCCGAGACAGAGGATCAGGCCGACCAAAGCGCCGGACGCAAGCGCCGCCAGGATTGTCGCCGCGTCCACGGAAGTCTCAGACCGCGGCTTGCCGGTTCCAGGGGAGCACGCGCAGCAGATGCGCCATACCGCACCATCCGGTCACGCCCGCAAACATCAGCCCTGCTCCCACAAAGGCGGACAGCCCGATGAATGCGGGCGTCCAGATCAGGCTGAGCACGACACCAAGCAGTACCAGTCCGCCTGCAACGATCTGCACCTGCCGCATGATCTCTAGCGGTTGCGAGCGATCGGCCGCAACGGCGTGCCCCTGCTCTCGCCATGCCTCGATACCGCCGGACATCAGATAGACGGGCGCGCCCTTCGCGGCAGCGCTCAGCCTTGCCGCATTTGCATCGGTCCGCATGCCGGAGCGGCAATGGAACACCACCGGCCCATCTTGCTCGGGCAACCCCTCGATCCGATCCAGCGGCAGGTTGATCGCGCCGGGAATATGCAGACGCGCATGTTCGTCGGCACCGCGAATATCCACGAGCCTCGCGCCGGCATCGATCGCGGCGCGCGCTTCTTCAGGGGAAATGGTTGAAGCGGTCATCAGGTCACTCCTTACAATAAAGCTGGTAAAGCGTGGCGAGCAGCGTTTCGACGCGGTGGTCGGCGATCGAATACCAGAGCGTTTGGCTCTCCCGGCGGAAGCTGACGAGACCCTCCTCGCGTATCCGCGCAAGGTGCTGCGAGCAAGCGGACTGGGACAGTCCGACATCGCGGGCGAGATCGCTCACCGTCACTTCGCCATGCTCCACGAGCTTGCATAGCAGCATCAGACGCCGGCCATTGCCCAGCGCCTTCAGCGTCCCGGCCACCTCGCCCGCTTTCGCTTCGAAAGTCTCGAGGTCCATCGGTCTCAACATTAGTACACTCCATTAGCTATTGCTTATGTAGCAACTTCTAATATATTAGCAAGTGCTAAAGGAGCATCATCATGACCCAGCCCTTTATCGAGGCTTTCTTCGACGAGCCGACCAACACGATCAGCTACCTTGTCGGTGATCCGGCGACGCGAACCGCTGCGGTGATTGACCCGGTGCTCGATTTCGATCTGGCCAGCAGCGAGGCCGACACCCGCTCGGCCGAGCGCATTCTTGCCTTCGCCGCCGCGAATGGCTGGGAGATCGCGATGGTGCTGGAAACGCACGCGCATGCCGATCACCTCTCGGCAGCGCCCTTCATCGAGACCCGGACCGGCGCGTCGATCGGCATCGGCACGCATATTCGCGATGTGCAGAAAATCTTCCGCCCGGTCTTCGCGATGGGCGATCTGGCCACCGATGGATCGGATTTCGATCACCTGTTCGCAGATGGCGAGCATTTCTCGATCGGCGAGATGGACATAGAGGTGCTGCACGTTCCAGGACATACGCCCGCCGACGTCGCTTATCTTATCGCGGATGCGGCCTTTGTGGGCGATACGCTGCTCATGCCGGATTACGGCACCGCCCGCGCCGATTTCCCCGGCGGCGATGCACGTACGCTCTATCGTTCGATCCAGCGGATCTTGGC
>JBELIU010000214.1:0-4953 GCA_042090735.1 Novosphingopyxis sp.
ACCCCCGGTTGATCAACCCCTTTGGACAATGATGCCACCGGGACGGAGAGTAGTGCGTCCAGCCGCTCCGCAAGATTGGCGTCCGCGGGATGAAAATCTCCCAGCATTTCGAAGTGCGAATGCGCGATATCGGGATAGCGCTCCAGCCCGGCAATGACGGCGCGCGCCATCGCATGTTCGAAGCTGGCGGCGTTCAGGCCTTTCAGCGCGGCGGAGGCGGGGCGGGGCGGCGCGCGCCAAGAGCCGCCCCGGCCGGAGCGGGCGCCGCTGCCGCGCTCATATCGCGCTTGCGGTCGCTGCGGACGCGCGAACAGCGAATCGAGCCGTTCCCGGAAGGCGGCGTTGTAGTGATGACGGATATCGTCATCGCGAATGTTCGCTGCATGCGCATTCAGCCGCGATTTGAGCGCCGCGCGCTGTTCTGGCGTGGCGAGCGGCGCCGCGCCGCGTTCGTGGTTCCAGAGGCGCTCGACCAGCGGTTCTGCCCGTTCCAGCAGCTCGGCAAAAGCGCGCGGCCCGGCGCTGCGCACGAGATCGTCCGGGTCCTGGCCCGCGGGCAGGGTGACGAAGGCAAGGCTGTGGCCGGGGCGCAGCAGCGGCATTGCGCGCTCGGCGGCCCGCATCGCCGCGCGCTGGCCCGCGCTGTCCCCGTCGAAGCAGAGTACAGGACATTCGGTGTGCTTCCACAGCATCTCGATCTGCGTTTCGGTCAGCGCGGTGCCGAGCGGGGCGACCACATCGGCGAACCCCGCTTGGGCAAGCGCGATCGCGTCCATATAGCCTTCGACCACGATCATCCGGCCGGTCTGGCGCGCGGCGGGCGCAGCCTTGTCCAGATTGTAGAGCGTGCGTCCCTTGTCGAACAGCGGGGTATCGGGCGAGTTCAGATATTTGGGCGTGCCGTCGCCGAGGATGCGCCCACCAAAGGCGATCACGCGGCCCCGGATATCGCGGATCGGGATCATCAGCCGCCCGCGAAAGCGATCATAGGGCTGCTTGCCCTCCACATCGATCAAAAGCCCCGCTTCGATCAGCTGCGGCGTTTCGAACCGTGATAGCTCTCGCATCGTGCCGCCGCGCTCGTCCGGTGCGAAGCCGAAACCGAAATTCCGGACGATCTCGCCCGAAAAACCGCGTTGTTCCAGATAGGCCCGCGCACCTGCGCCATCGAGTCCGCCGAGCTTGTCGGCGTAGCGCGTCTGCGCCGCCTCCATCACATCGTGCAGGCTCGCGCGCTTTTCCGCTTGTCGCGCAGCGCGCGGATCGGGGGCGGGCACGTCCATGCCGGCCTCGTCGGCCAAGGCCTTGACGGCTTCCATGAAGTCCATGCCGCCATAATCGATCATCCAGTCGATCGCGCTGCCATGTTTCTGGCACCCGAAGCAGTGGTAGAAACCCTTTTCCTCCACCACCGTGAAGCTGGGCGACTTCTCGTTATGGAAGGGGCAGCACGCCTTGTACTCGCGCCCCGCGCGCGTGAGCTTGATCGATCGGCCGATCAGCGAGGACAGGCTGATCCGGTCCTTGAGCTGGTCGAGCCATTGCGGGGAAAGGGTCATGCCGACAGTCTAGGCAGCCCCCCGGGATTCGCCAAGGCGGCATTGCCGCACCTGCGTGAAATCAGGTGCAGCCGGTTTCCTTACCCTGAGCCGCGGCCGGGAACGGGCCGGTGCCCTTACCTGTGAAGCCATCGGCATCGAAGCCGTAAGCGTTCTGCGGGCCCTCGGGCGGAATGGTCGATTTCCAGAAGAAGGTGACTGGCTCGCCCGTACCCCAGAATTCGCCGCTCGCCACGTCCCAGACCAGCTTGCCCTCGTTGCAGGTGACGGTGAACGTCCCTTGCGGCCCCAATGCGGCGCGGGCCTGTTCGAGCGAATAGCCCGCCTGTCCGGAAAATCCGTGCGCGGGAATATCCGTGCGGAAGGTGACGGATTTCGCGACCGGCTTGATCGCCTTGGGCTGCGCAATCGCATCGTCATTGGGCTCGTCCACGCCCGGCGTGACGACATGCACATAGGTGTATATCGTGCCTTCCGGCAGCTTGGCCGGATCGCAAACGCTGATATTTTCCGGGCAGGCGACATAACTGCGGATGTCACCGATGGAGGTGCCGTCCGCCATCACCAGCGACCCCTCGACTTCGGGGCCCGCCGGCCCCTCGATCTTCGCGCCCAGCTGCTCCCGGCCGAAATCCTCGGCGTTGATAATGAAATCGTCGGTCTGCGCCTCGAGCGCGGCTTCCTTCGCCTCGGTCGTTGCGTTGTTATCGGTATCGACGTCGTCGGCGCGTGCGCAGGCACCGAGCGCCAGCGATGCGGCCAGAGCGGTGAGGACGATGGGCTTCATGACAGGCTCTCCTTAACGAGCGCGCTGGCCCGGCTCATATCGAGCTCGGTGCCGTGGCGCGCCTTCAGCTCGGCCATCACGCGGCCCATATCCTTCATGCCGGTCGCTTCAAGATCGGCTTTGATGCCGTCGATCGCCGTGCGCGTTTCGTCTTCGCTCATCTGCACGGGCAGGAACTGCTCGATCACGGCCAGCTCGCTGCGTTCGGCGGCGGCCAGCTCTTCGCGCCCGCCATCTTCGTACATCTGAATCGATTCGCGGCGCTGCTTGGCCATCTTTTGCAGCACGTCGATCACCATCGCATCGTCATCGCCCGGCTCCTTGCCGCGCAGTTCGATATCGCGGTCCTTCACCTTGGCCAGCATCAGGCGGACCGCGGCCAGCCGCTCTTTGTCTCCACCCTTCATGGCGGCGATCTGGGCAGCCTTCAGCTCGTCGCGAATCATTGTCGTGCTCCGGAAATGTCGTGAGAAATAAAGTACCGCCATAGCGGCCTTCCCCGATCTTTCCTAGATTGACCGTGCAGCCTTCCCGGTTGTAGCCCATCGCCACTTCGAAGGCCGCCAAGCGCGGCCCGATCGCACGCGCAAAACAAGGATCCCGCCCCATGTCCGATACCGGCATTCCCGACGCTCCGCCCGGTGCCACGGGGTTGCTGTTATTGCCCAGTGGCCGCGCCGTCTGGGGCAAGGGCTTCGGCGCGGAAGGCATGCGCGTGGGCGAACTGTGCTTCAACACGGCGATGACGGGCTATCAGGAAGTGATGACGGACCCCAGCTATGCCGGGCAGATCATCACCTTTACCTTCCCGCATATCGGCAATGTCGGCGCGAACGACGAAGACGTGGAGGCGGATCACGCCCATGCGCTCGGCTGTCTGGTTCGCGAAGACGTGACCGCGCCCAGCAATTTTCGGCACGCCCAGCGTTTCGACGACTGGATGGCGGGCGAGGGGCTGATCGGTCTGTCCGGGGTCGACACCCGCGCGCTGACCCGCCTCGTCCGCCGCGAAGGCGCGCCGGGCGCGGTGATCGCCTACAGCAAGGAAGGCCTGTTCGACCGCGATCTGCTGATGAAGGCGCTGAACGACTGGACGGGGCTGGAAGGGCAGGACCTTGCGGGCGAGGTGACCGGCGAGGAAACCCACCTGTGGGACAAGGGCGGCACCTGGGAGCTGGGCCGAGGCTTCGACGAGAGCCCACGCGAGGACGCGCCCCATGTGGTGGCGATCGATTATGGTGCCAAGCGCAACATCTTCCGCAATCTGGTGCGCGCAGGCGCCCGCGTCACCGTGGTGTCGGCGCGCGCTTCGCTCGACGATATCATGGCGCTGAAGCCGGACGGCGTGTTCCTCTCCAACGGCCCCGGCGATCCCGCGGCGACGGGCGAATATGCCGTGCCGGTGATCCAGGGGCTGCTGGAGCGCGACATGCCGATCTTCGGCATCTGCCTCGGCCACCAGCTGCTCGGCCTCGCGCTCGGCGCGAAAACGGCAAAAATGTTCCAGGGTCACCGCGGCGCGAACCATCCGGTGAAGCGCCTGGAAGACGGCGTGGTGGAGATCACCAGCATGAACCACGGTTTTGCCGTGGACGGCGACACGCTGCCAGAGGGCGTGACCCAAACCCATGTCAGCCTGTTCGACGGCACCAATTGCGGGCTGGAGACAAAGGATGGCCACGTCTTCGGCGTGCAGTATCACCCCGAAGCTAGCCCCGGACCGCAGGACAGTTTTTACCTGTTCGAGAAGTTCGTGGGGCAGCTGTGATGGACTATTTGTCGCAGCCTAAACTTAAGGCAATGGTGATCGCATGCCTTTTTGCTTCAGCACAGACCGACAGACCAGGCAGGCAGGCAAGCGAGCTTGCAAAATACTTTAAAAATCCAGTTGGAGAACGCCGTGTTTTGCTCGCTATCGAAACGCTAGAAAGTGAAGGGATCGTCGAGGATATAGGCCAATCTAGCTGGATCTATGCCCTTACTGACCGGGGATATGAGACTGCTGAAAAGTCATATCTGTCTGAAAAAGTTTCTCGTTTTCGCACTGTCGTAGACAAGTTAGTCGATTATTTTTTGAAAGGCGAGGATGCAACAGCCTCGGTGTCTGGAAACGAAGGCGCGGAAATCCCTGCAGCTGATCGCATAGTTCAGATTGGACACAACACGGCTGGATATGAGGAAGCTGTTGATGGTGTGAGTAACGCTATCGCAAGCGTCCGAGGATCTAACGTCATCGATCCCGCAGAGCGGGCGTGGATTTTACCAAATTTGCAAGTTGGACTAGACGCTTTGAAAAAAGGCGGAAGCCTTCTGGTTTCAGGCTTGAAAACGTTTTTGCTGGAACCGCTAAGAGCAGCGCTGAAGTCCATTTCTGAGGAAAAGCTTAAGTCTGCAATCTCCGTTGCGATTGCCGCCGTGAAGAATTTGATCGGAATGTAATGCCCAAACGTACTGACATTTCCACCATCCTCGTCATCGGCGCGGGGCCGATCATTATCGGGCAGGCTTGCGAGTTCGATTATTCGGGCACGCAGGCCATCAAGGCGCTGCGCGAGGAGGGCTATCGCATCGTCCTCGTCAACTCCAACCCCGCCACGATCATGACCG
>JBELIU010000215.1:0-4983 GCA_042090735.1 Novosphingopyxis sp.
AGCGCCTGTGCTATCTCGAGCGGCTCCTCCGACGGCGCCTCTTCGACGAATTCGCCGGCAACGGCTGCAAACTGCTTCAGCGCGGCCGCATTCGCGGCATCGGTCGGAACCGATCTTAGCGCAATATGTTCGGGATCCTGCAGCAGAAGATCCATGACCAGATCGGATATGGCCGGCTGGAAGGCCTCTTTCGCATAGACCGCGGTGCTGTGACGGCGCGAGAATAGATAGGTCACAATTAATAGGGGCATCACGCCTTGCTGTACGCCGTAAGGCGGCTCGCCCCACGCCCGGTAAATGTCGGCAACACAAACCTGCTCGCCGGCTTCGAGCAGGCCATCGGTCAGCGACCAGAGAGGGGCGAAGGTGCTGGTTTCGCTGGGCGGAACGAAGTCCCACCGCTCGCCTTGCCGAACATAGAGACCCGCGCGTTCCAGAACGGTGACCGCTAGGCCCTTTTCGGCCGGATAGCCCGTGATCCCGAAGTGCTGCTCGCCGCGGCCGACTACGATAGCATGCAGCAGGGCTCGCAGCGCCGCATTGGAATTGCTCGACGGACGCCGACGATTGATGAGTTCGGAATGCACGATCGGAGCCTGCCGGAATGTCCGCCGGGCGATATCGCTCGCTGCCTGCGACAGGCCGTAGGAAAGCGAGTCCAAATCGAGCGGCTTACCCGTGTCGAACCAGTGCGCGCGCTCGAAACCCTCTCTCAGGAGACCTTCCAGCTGCGCGGACAAGTGGGCAATCCGGGCATCGATCTCGCGGCGGGCGGCTGCATCGCCGGCCAGTTCGGGGCTTTCGTTGCGCACGTCGCGCGCAGCTTCGAGCTCAATCGCTGTTTTGCGGATATCCGCACTGTTCGAGGCGAGACCGACAATCACGGGCAGACCGTGCCGATGCTTCGTGCGCGAGGCTTCGATCACGCTCGCCTCTGCTTCGTCGGGATCGACGTCGATGCCGGGCAGAAGCAGCAAAAACTTGCCAGCTGCCCCGGCGCTCACCCGGCCGTCTTTCGGACCCAGCCCCCCTTGCGGTGCCAATTCGCCGATTTGCGCGTCGAACCAGCGCGGCGTGCCGTATTCGGCGTAGTGCCGCTTGGCCAGGATCGGCTGCAGCGAGGCAAGGTCGTTCAACGCCGCTATCTCGAGCCGTCCGCGTTCGGCGATGCGGGCCTCGATTTCGCCCTCGATGTCGAAATCGCTTCCGGCATAGATTGCATAGGCGCCGAGATGGCGACGGTAGACAAGCGCCGAAATCTTGACGAGATCGGCAAGCTGCTCTTCGACGTCGGCATCGGACCGCTCGAGGCTTGCCGCAATCATCCGGGACGAGGCTGCCAGTCCCGATCCATTGCTGAAAAGATCGATGACCGCCACGGTCTTCGCGATCTGCAAGCGCAGGTAGTTGCCGTCGCGGCCCGCCCTCGCGATCGCCTCTGCCGCCTGTGCCCATCGATGGCCGTCGGGCGAAGCCATGATTGCCGGTTCGAGATTGACCTGCAGATAGTCCCACAGTTCTGCCGGGCCGAAGGTTCTTCCCGAAGCGAGGGTCGTGCGCTGGAGGAATTCGGTGAAGCCATTGGGTTCCGCCGAGGCAAGAAAACCGAACAGGCTGCGTTCGTTCTGGCTGAAGCGCCGCCGGGTGATCGGCCCAAGCAGCGCTGCCGCCGCAGGGTTGAGAGGCCAGCAATCATCGAGCCTTTCCGCAAGGTCCTTGGGCACGCCCGGTCGCCGTTCGGCAATTTCGCTCGCAACAATGGCAGCAATCGCATGCGACTGAGGGTGCGAACGCTCTGTCGTGACAGCACGACCGACGAGTTCGATGACCTCGTCGACCGCGGTAATGATCGGGACATCCGCGAAGCGGCCCTGAATCTTGCGCCATTCGTCCTGGACGCTCTGGCCAAGACGATCCGCATAGCGCTCGAAAGCCTGGTGCAGCACGCCCACGACGATAAGTCTTCCCTCGCTGCGATTGGCGGCCTCTGCGAGATCCTGAAAGAAATGGATGTCGATGGCGTGATCGGCAGCACCTTCCAGATATTTGCCCAGTTCATCGACAATGACGAGAACCCCACCCTTGGGACGCGCTTCAACCTCGCGCTGCAGCCGCTCGACGATATCGCACCCGTCAGCGGCTTCCATCTTGGACCGCTTGGTCCGCGCGTGGCCCGGCTCGCCAGCGATTGCTGATGCGAGCGCTTCGCGCAGGTCGGCAACCGGATCGCCCCTCCGACCGCTCAGCGGCACGCAGAGCCAGTCTTTGGGCGCCCGCCCGAAAACGGCGGTTACTTCGGGCACATCGCAAAGGAGTTGTTTCGCTTCTTTGAAGGCAGGTCCGCGCCCGAGCGAGTAGGAGGCAAGCGCGAGCGCGAGGCTCGACTTGCCGCCGCCATAAGGGCCCGTCCAGGTGAACGCGCCCTGGCCGTTTGTCGCAAGGCGGAGCGTGGTGGTCAACGCATCGCGCGCCGATCCGTGCAGTACATAACCGGACAGAGGGTCGGCCTGGCCAAAATCGGCATCGATTCTGATTGATCGCTGGTATCGCGGTGCGACCGAAACATGGTCTGCAAGATAGTCCTGCGTCATGCCGCGAGCGCCTTGGTGTGCGGATAGGCGCTGGCGATGAAGGAGGCCGGATCAGGTAGGCTTTCTCCTCGCCTCGCAATCGCGCGCACGCCTGCGCTGTCGGTCCACAGAAAGGCGCCCTTGGCGGCCCTTTCGATATCGACAAGCCGGTCGATCAGGGCGTCCTCGTCTAGCTTGAAGATCCGCCCCGGCGATCCCGGCTCGTACACTAGCGTATCGATGGCGAGCGTTGCCTGCTCGGGCGCACGCCTTGCCCAAAAATCGGCAAGCGCAAAAAGGAAGATGCCGTCGGGCAAGCCGGGCTTGGGCCCGTGGCGAAAAGCGAAAGATCGCGATGACACTTCGCGCATGAGGCCAAGTTCGCCAAGTACGGTTTCCACCTGATCGTCGACCGCGCCCGCGCCGACCTTGGCGACATAGGATCTGACGAAGCATTCCACGTCGCGCTTGATCGTTGTGGAGGAGGCCCGCGACCGGTCGAGTTGGGCACACAGCAGCCGGATCGGCTCGGCAATGCCGTCGCGGTCGAACCCATGTGCATTCAGATGGTTGAACGCATAATACCACGTCGTGGCGCGCTCGAAATTGCTGGCGATCTGCCAATGGAGCAGCCATGTGGTCGCGAGGCTTTCCATGAACGGATCGAGACCTGTATCGCGGTCGAAGATGAGATCACCGAAGGGCGTTGCCTTCAAGGCGCCGACACCCCGCTCCGGGTCTTCTTCAATGATTCGGCACGCGAGCGCCCAATGCTTGATCGCCGCAACCATATTCTTGCCGACCCCGAACCGGATGATCCCTTCGTCCTTGTCGAAGGTATTGGGGGCCGGAGCTTCCGCATCCTCGCAGACGGCATCGTAAGCCTTGCGCAGCCACAGCCGCCTCAGCGGGAAGGTTTCATGTCCCGCGAAGCGCGTCTTGACGCCGGGTTGTCCAAGGGGTCCTCTGAGCATGATTTATTCCTACTGGGGATTTCCCCCAGTTGGCAACCCTGTCGCGGCTCTTGTGCGAACATTTAGGCCTCAGGCGGCGGCCCGGTAAGCCTTCTCGTGCGCGGCCAAGAGCGCATTGACGGCCCGGTCGATGTCGGCCTCGGAAGTGGTCCGGCCAATCCCGATGCGCATGGACGACGAAGCCTCGTCGAAGGAAAGCCCTTGCGTCAACAGGACGTAAGACGGCTCGATGCTGCCCGAGTTGCAGGCGGAGCCTGTCGATGCCGATATTTCGGCGCGGGCGTGCAAGAGAATGTCTTCCGCATTCACTCCCTCGGCCCTTAGGCTCGTGCAACCCGGGACGCGCTCGGCATGCGGATTGATGGTGAAAGGGCGTCCTTTCCTAGTGACCCGATCTTCCAAAAGTGCTTGTAATGATTGAATATGTGTGCGGGCCGACTGGCCGTGGCGCTCGTAGAGCCGCGCCGCCGCCGCAAGTCCGGCGCAAAGCGGAACGGGCACCGTTCCGCTGCGTCCGAGAGGCTGCTGGCCACCGCCATCAAGCTGCGGAACGAGCCGTAACCGCGCGGCGCGCGACACGACAAGGCCGCCGACACCTTTGGGGCCGTAGAACTTGTGACCGGAGAAACTCAGCAGATCGGCACCGATATGGGTGAAGTCGACATCGATCTTTCCGACGGTCTGCGCCGCGTCTGTGTGAACCAGGACACCTTGGCGATGGCAGATTTCGGCAATCTCGCGCACGGGCTGAATAACGCCGGTCTCGTTGTTGGCGTGCATGACCGATACGAGCGCCGTGTCGGGCCTCAGGGCCTGCGCGATGGCTTCTGCGCGAACGCGGCCATTTGACCCTGGTCTGACTTCGGTGACCTCGATCCCGCGTTTGACGAGCGAACGGGCGGCTTCCAGCACGCATTTGTGCTCGATCGACGACACCACCAGATGGTTTCCGCGTCGTTCGGCTGAGCTCATAACACCTTTGATGGCGAGGTTGTTCGCCTCGGTTGCTCCGCTGGTGAAGAGGATTTCGTCCTCCCCGGCACCGAGCAGCGCCGCAAGCGCTTCGCGCGATCGTTCGACAATTTTCGAGGCTTGCAGGCCATGCGCATGATCCGAATGCGGATTGCCCCAGCTATGGCTCATCGCGTCTGTCACCGCATCGATCACCGACGGGTCGACCGGAGTTGTGGCCATGAAATCGAGATAGGCGGGGGCGGGTCTGCGCAAGTAAAAACCTTCTTTGAAATCGTTGCACCGATAAGATCAAACCTGGCCAGGCAAAGCAACCACGATCGCGCGGTGTTCGAGCCTGAATGGCGGCGCCCTCCCGATTTGGCCTTGTCTTTTCTTTCTTATTCTTCGCCCTTCTACGCCGATTGCAGATCACTGTTGCCTGAGGGCAAAGTAATGTCTTTTTGATCTGCCTCGCGAATGCAGCC
>JBELIU010000011.1:0-25896 GCA_042090735.1 Novosphingopyxis sp.
GCTTCGGACGGGTTATTCGCGGCGTAGAGATAATAATGCGGCACATCACCGATCAGCCGTTCCGGCCAGCAGTCGCCGGTCAGCCCCGCCTGCTTGCCGGGCATGAATTCCAGCGCGCCATGGGTGCCGAAGTGGAGGAGCGCGTGCGCGCCGAAATCCTCGCGGAGGTGGCGGTAATAAGCGCTGAAAGCGTGGGTGGGCGCGAAGCTACCGTCGAACAGCAGCCGCATCGGATCGCCCTCATACCCCATCGCCGGCTGCACACCGACAAGGACATTGCCGAACCGCGCGCCGTAGAGCTGGATCGCGCGGCCATTGGATTGCTGCTTGCCGGGCGCGGCGCCCCATTGCCCCTCGATATCGCGCAGATGCGCTTCGCGGCGAATGTGATCGTCGGCGCTCACTTCGGCAAAGATATTGGCGGGCGCACCGTGGCGCGCGGCGTTGCCGTTGAGGATCGCGGCGGTCATCGCGTCCTTGTCGGCGGGCAGGTCGACAGCATGGCCCGCGGCCTTGAGGTCGACGAGCACGTTCCAGAGCGAGGCGAAGACCGATAGATAGGCCGCCGTACCCGTCGCTCCGGCATTGGGCGGGAAGTTGAACAGGGTGATGGCGATGTGCCGCTCGGCCACCGGTGTGTTGCGCAGCGCAACTAATTTGGCGACGCGGCGCGCCAGCATGTCCGCGCGTTCGGAATCGACGGCCATCGCGCTGCCTTCCGCCACGCGCCCGCCGATCGTCATCGGTACGCAAGCACCGTCCAGTTCCGGCAGCGCGACCATCATCACCGTTTCCACCGGGGTAAGCCCGTGCGCGGAGGCCTTCCAGCCGTCGAGCGTCTGGAACTCGGTCGCCTGCGCGGCGAGATAGGGCACGTCCAGCGTCTGGAGCAGTTCCACCGCCGCGCCCGCATCATTGTAAGCCGGCCCGCCGACGAGCGAGAAGCCGGTGAGCGAGACCACCGCGTCGACCGCGGGCGCGCCCTCGCGTAGGAAAAAACGCTTTACCGCCGGGCGCGAGTCGAGACCGCTGGCAAAGGCCGGCACCACATCCAGCCCCTGCGCCTCCAGTGCGGCGATCACGCCGTCATAATGCCCAGTGTCGGACGACAGCACATAGGAGCGCATGAGGAGCAGCCCGACGCGGCCCGTAGCGCCTGCGATGCACGGCAGTTCGGCGGCGTCTTCCGCGATTCGGCCGCTCATGCGCGGATGGTAAAGCCCGACATCGGGATAATGCACCGGCTCCGCATCCTCGCTCAAACCCCGATCCGGAGCGTAACGCGCAACGAGGTGGCGGATCAGCCCTTCCATATTCTCGGCCGAACCGGCGAGCAGATAGCCCATGCCGAGGAAATAGGCGCGCACGTCCTGCGCGGTGCCGGGGATGAAGCGCAGAATCTTGGGCAGGCGGCGCAGCAGCGCCATTTGCCTTGCCCCGGCAGTTTCCGGCCCCTTCGCGCGGCCGCGCAAACGCTTCAGGATCGCGAGCGCGCCGCCCGCCTCCTTGTCCATGCGGAATTTGCCGAGGCGTGTCAGCTTCACCACTTCGCCGGCCGATAGACAGCCCATCATGGCGAGACATTGTTCGCGCCGCGCCTTGAGCGCGTCGATCACCGGCAGATAATGGTCTTCCAGGAACAGCATGTGCGCGACGATGATGTCCGCCCGCGCAATGTCTGCATTGGCCGCATCCGCCGCGCCAGGTTCATTGGCCCAGCGGCTTGCCATGTGGACCGAGAGACGGAACCCCGGCATGTCGCGCGCCACACGGTCCGCCGCCGCCTCGAGCACGCCTGTCAAATGCGCGTCCAGGGTGACGACCACCATGTGCAAAGGCGCGCCCTTACCGACCATAATGCGCCTTTGCTTCGTACAGCATGTCCAGCGTGATGCGCGAGACGCCGCGCTCGCTGGCGAACGCCTCGGTATTGCGCCGCGCCTTGCCACGCACGAAGAACGGGATCTTGGAGAGCTCCTTCTCCGCCTCGGGATCCCACAGTGCGACATTGTCGTTCTGCGGCACAGGCTCATCCGCAATCGCTTCCGGCGCGGCGTAGGAAGCCTTGTGCTCCGCCCCGAGATGCGACGGTCCTGCGCGATCGTGAAACTCCACATCGTCGCGGAACATGGTGAGCAGATGCTCCTCCAGCCCCATGACCAGCGGATGCACCCAGCTGTCCCACAACACGTTTGCGCCCTCGAAACCCATTTGCGGGCTGTGGCGCGCGGGGAAGTCCTGTACATGAACCGGCGCGCTGATCACCGCGCAGGCGATGCCAAGGCGCTTGGCGATATGCCGCTCCATCTGCGTTCCGAGCACAAGCTCCGGGCTCGCCGCACGGATCGCTTCTTCGACGGCGAGATGATCGTCCGCGATCAGCGCTTCGAGGCCGTGCTGTTTCGCCAAGGCGCGAACCTCGCGCGCCATTTCGCGGCTGTAGGTGCCGATCCCGGCGAGGGTGAAGCCGAATTCCTCCGTCGCCACACGGGCGGCGGCAATGGCATGAGTGGCATCACCGAACACGAACACGCGCTTGCCCGTCAGATAGGTGCTGTCGACCGAGCGCGAGTACCAGGGCAGGTTGCAGGCGCCGAGCGCTGGAGCCGGATCGACGCCGGCCAGGGCGGCCACTTCCTCGATGAAATCACGAGTCGCGCCGACACCAATTGGAACGGTGCTTGTCATCGGCTGGCCGAACTGGCGCTTCAGCCAATCGGCGGTGGTCCGGGCGACTTCGGGATAGAGAACGATGTTGAAATCGGCCTCCGGCAGGCGCGCGATGTCTGCCGGGCTGGCCGCCCAAGGGGCGACGACGTTGATGCCGACGCCAAGCGCGTCCAGAATGGCGCGGATTTCCTTGAGGTCGTCGCGATGACGGAAGCCGAGAGCCGTGGGGCCGAGGATGTTGGCGGTCTTGTGTGTGCCTCGTTCCGGTCGGGCCATGCCGCCGCACAGCGTCCGCACGATCCGGTAAAAGGTCTCCGCCGCACCCCAGTTTTCCTTCTTGGAATAAGCGGGCAGCTCCAGCGGCACCACCGGCACGTTCAACCCCATCGCCGCCGCCAGACCGCCTGGATCGTCCTGGATCAACTCCGCCGTGCACGACGCGCCGACCAGAAGCAGCTCCGGATTGTAACGATCCACCGCCTCGCGCGCGGCGTTCTTGAACAGCTCGGCCGTGTCCGCGCCCAGATCGCGGGCCTGAAAGGTGGTGTAGGTGACGGGCGGGCGCTTGTCCCGCCGCTCGATCATCGTGAACAGCAGGTCCGCATAGGTATCGCCCTGCGGAGCGTGCAGCACATAATGCACATTCTTCATCGCCGTGGCGACGCGCATCGCGCCGATATGCGGGGGGCCTTCATAGGTCCAAAGCGTCAGTTCCACCGTTACACCGCCAGCCGCATGGCGCGGTCCAAGGGACGGGCGAACAGCTCGGCAAGATCCCCCGCCTGCTCGAAACCGTGGATGGGCGAGAAGACCAGTTCGATCGACCATTTGGTCGTGAGGCCGAGCGCTTCGAGCGGGTTGGCAAGGCCCAAGCCGCAAACGGTGATGTCGGGCCGCGCGGCCTTGGCGCGGTCCAGCTGCCGCTCCAGATCGGGCGCCTCATGCACCGGCACATCGCCGAGCAGTTCCAGCTCCTGGGCGAGCAATTGACGGTTGAGATAAGGCGTGGCCACCTCGGCGGGGCGCATGCCGAGCTCCCGCGAAAGGAAGCGCGCAAGCGGCACTTCCAGCTGCGAATCGGGGAAGAACCAGAGCGATTTGCCAGCTAGCTCGGCGCGGTGGCGGGCCAGCGCCCGCGTGGCGCGGGCACGCGGCAGCTCGATCGCCGCCTCGACGATATCCGCCGCGATACCGAAGGCGGCGGCAGCGGCGTGGAACCAGGCAGCAGTGCCCTCAGCGCCTAGCGGAAATGGCGCGGCGATATGCGTTGCGCCGCGCGACTCCAGCGCGCGCGCAGTCTCGGTCAGGAACGGCTGCGCCAGCATGAAGCGCGTGTTTGGACCTACCGGCGTTTCGAGCGCGGCGGCGTGGGCGGGGACGAAGGACAGTTTATCGATGCCGATCTGCGCGAACAGCCGCGCAAACTGGTCTTCGACGATGTCGGCAAGCGCGCCGGCCACGATCAGCGACGGCGCGCCGCTCTCATCCGTCGGCAATTCAGGCACGATGCTGGCGAGGCAAGCATCCTCGCCTTGCGTAAAGGTGGTCTCGATCCCGCTACCCGAATAGTTGAGCACGCGGGCCCGGCCCTGATGCTTGGCCGAAAGCCGCAGGGCGGCGCGCGACAGATCCAGCTTGATCACTTCGGACGGACAGGAGCCGACGAGGAAAAGCAGCTTGATTTCCGGGCGGCGGTCCAGCAGCCGGTCCACCACGCGGTCCAGTTCCTCGTTTGCATCGGCCATTCCGGCCAGATCGCGTTCTTCGATGATGGCGGTGGCGAAACGCGGCTCGGCGAAGATCATCACCCCCGCGGCCGACTGGATCAGGTGGGCGCAGGTGCGGCTGCCGACCACCAGGAAAAACGCATCCTCGATCTTGCGGTGCAGCCAGACGATGCCGGTGAGGCCGCAGAAGACCGCGCGCTGGCCGGGATCGCGAAGGACGTCCGTGCCGCTCACGCCGCCACCGGCGTTGCATCCGGCGAGGAAAGCCGCGCCAAACGGAACTTCCAGACATATTGGGCAGCGTTCACGCAGTAGCTGGCATAGGCAGCCAGTGCGAGCAGCAGCAGCGCTTGTGGCGCCAGCGCCCCGCTTACCAGCGCGGCGATATAAAGCGTGTGGAGCGCAAGGACGAGGATGCTCACCGCGTCTTCCCACCAGAAGGCGGGTGCGAACAGCCAGCGGCCAAAGACATGTTTCTCCCAGATCGCCCCGGTGATCATGATGGCGTAGAGGATCAGCGTTTTGATGACGACGCTCGCGGTGGCTGCGCCATAGCCCTCGCCCGTGGCCAGGGCGTACAACACCAGCGCCAGACTGATCAGAAAAGCGAGAAACTGAACCGGCGCCAGAATGCCCTGAACCAGCGTCCACTTGCTGGCATCCCGGCGGCACCGTTGCTCTGCGGTGTAAAGCGGCGGGCGCTGGGCGTTGATGGACATAATTTGCGAACCTCGATTCAGCACGGCTCAGGATAGGACCGTGGAGCCCTATGTCAACTACAACTGACGTAAGGCTGGATTGACAGTTCTGCCCTTGGCAAAGCCAGGGATTTGCTGTTTACTATCGCTGCAGCGAAAACGACTCGACGCGATCTGGCGCCGATCGATCGCAGGGAGGCGCTGATGGCCCAGAGGCTGCATGATCGCACCGAAGTCGAGGCGTTTTATCGAAGCGCCGCCAGAGATAGCGAACGCCGACAGCCCTCCGCCGACAACCCCCGATCCCGTAGCAGCACGCTCCCCAATTTCCGGCTATTGCCCGAGTCGACCGATGCCGAGCGGCGCGAAGCGTTCGTTCAGCTCTGCGCCGACGCGGTGGCCGGTTTCGCGTTCGACCGGGCGGCATTCGTGGAAACCCTTATCGCCTTTGGTATCGCCCTGCCCGACGATACGCTCGATCACCTGACCGCGATCGCGCGCCGCTTGGGTGACATGTGGCTGGAGGACAGCTGCTCGTTCCACGATGTGACCATCGGGATGCATCGCCTTACCATGATGCTGATCGCGCTGGAGCCGTTTTCAGGCGATCCGGACGCCACGCCCCGTCATGGCGGCCGCGTCTTTCTTGCGCCCGCACCGGGGGATCAGCACGGGTTCGGACTGGCGATGGTGGGTTATTATCTGCGCCGCGCCGGCTGGGACGTTTCCGCTGAGCTGGACGCGCGGGATGATCGGCTGGTGGAGCATATCGGCGCGCGCCATTATGATTGCGTCGGTTTTTCCGTCGGCCACGAACGGGTGGTCTCGCCACTCACTCAGCTGATCGGCCGCATTCGGCGCAAATCGCGCAACAAGCTGCTGAAGATCATGGTTGGCGGCCCTATGATCGTCGCAGATCCGGCGATCGCGGGCACGATGGGCGCAGACTTGTGGGCTCTCGCGGCGCAACTCTGGTCGAGCGGTTGGCTCCGTTCATTCCAATTTAGAAATGTTTCCAATTTAGAAATGTATTGCCGAAGTTCAGCTTGCCTCTGTCACGGCTGATTGACAAGACGTGAGGCATTAGTCGAGACGGGTGCGTTATGAACCGTAACTTCGAGAATCCCGAGGAAAGCTTCGGCCAGGTTTCGGCCGAGCTTTTCGCGCGCATCATGGGCCGCGTATCCGATATCGCGCTTGTGTTAAGCGCAGAAGACGGAATCATCCGCGATGTTTCCTATGGCACCAGCAATCTGGTGAATGCCGGTCTTGGCCGGTTGATCGGAAAACCCCTGATCGACCTCGCCACCACCGAATCGCGGGTGAAGATCGAGGAATTGCTCGCCGATGGCAGCCATGACGGGCGCTGGCGACACCTGAACTTTCCGGTCGAAGATGGCGACGACGTGCCGATCAGCATGCAGGCTTTCGGACTTGGCCGGGGCCGCATGCTCGCGGTGGGACGCGACGAGCGACAAGGCGCGGTGATGCAACGCCGCTTTATTGAGGCCCAGCGCGAGCTGGAGCAGAACCATGCCCGCCTGCGCCAGGCGGATTTGCGCTTCCAGACCATGCTCGCATTGTCCGACCTTGCCGTGCTGACGGTGGACGGCGACAGCCTACGTATCCTCGATCTCAACCGGGTAGCGTCTGAACGGCTGCCGGGGGCAAGCCGCGAAACCGTGGGCCAGTCCTTCCTGTCGCTGATCGAGCGCGAGGATGGCGAAATAGCGCGCAAGGCGCTGGAGCATGCCATGGCCACCGGCCGCATCGGCAGCTTCACCGCACGCCTGCGCCGGGGCGATCAGCAAGCCTTTCAGATCGCGCTGTTCCGTTACGAGAACGCCTCGCGCCTGCTCGTCCGGCTGCTGGACGATGCGGAAAGCCGCGAGCGAGCGGATGACAACTGCAGCGCGCACGCCTTGTTCGCGCAGTTGCCGCACGCGATGGTGGTGACCAGCGCGGACCTGCGCATCCTGCACGTCAACCGCGCCTTTATCGATCTTGCGCAGCTCAGCGTGGAGGATAATGCGTTAGGCCAGCCTCTGGAGCGGTTCATCGGGCGCAACGGCGTGGATACCGACATCCTGGTCGGTGCCCTGCGCGATCAGAATATGGTGCGCAATTTCGCGACAGTGCTGACGGGCGCCTTCGGCGCCGTCAATGAGATCGACGTCGACGCGGTGCGCCTGACCGAACGCGATCAGGACTGCTTCGGATTCTTCATTCGGATCGCGGACCGAAGCGGACGCGCCGCAGCCATGGGCGCGCGTGAGGGCGCCGGATTTGCCGAGCGGGTGACCGAAGTGGTCGGGCGGGTTTCCCTGAAGGAAATTGTGCGCGATACCACCGACGTGATCGAGCGGCTGTGCATCGAAACGGCGCTCGGCATGACCGAAAACAACCGCGCGGCGGCAAGCGACATGCTCGGCATCAGCCGGCAAAGCCTCTACGCCAAACTGGCACGCTATGGCATCGGCGCCGACGGGCCGGAACCCGATAACGCCTGACAATCTAGACTGTCTAAACGATTGGACAGCGCGCGCGGCGAGGTATACCTTTCCTCACGTGATGGAAAAGACTCGGCCTCTTTCCGTGAAGGCGACGTCCA
This sequence comes from Novosphingopyxis sp., assembly GCA_042090735.1. Taxonomy (GTDB): domain Bacteria; phylum Pseudomonadota; class Alphaproteobacteria; order Sphingomonadales; family Sphingomonadaceae; genus Novosphingopyxis. The sequence continues at coordinate 7,707 of JBELIU010000011.1, forward strand.
CCGGCGGATTGCCGAGCGCGGGCGCCATCCTGGAAATCCTGAAGCCCGTTACTTGGTTTGCCCCGATGTGGGCTTTCGCCTGCGGCGCCGTCGCCGCGAGCGCGCCTGACACCCCCTTCCCCTGGGCCATGATGATGGCGGGCATGCTGTTGGCCGGTCCGCTGGTCTGCGGTGCCAGCCAGGCGATGAACGACTGGTGCGATCGGCATGTCGATGCGATCAACCAGCCCGAACGGCCGATCCCCTCCGGACGCCTGCCCGGCAGGACCGGATTCTACGTGGCGGTCGGCGCGACCTTGGTGTCGCTTGCTTATGCAGCGCTACTGGGCCCGCTCGTGCTTGCCGCCGCCGCGCTCGCGCTGCTGTCCGGCTGGGCGTACAGCGCGCCACCGCTGCGACTGAAGACGAGCGGCTGGTGGGGCGCGGGATTGACCGGTCTTTCCTACGAAGGCCTAGCCTGGATCACCGGATCACTGGTGATCGGCGGCGGCGCGGCCATGGGCCGCCCGATGCTGGTGCTGTTCGCGATCCTCTATTCGATCGGCGCGCATGGCATCATGACCCTGAACGATTTCAAGGCGGTAGAGGGCGACCGGCGCATGGGGATCGCCTCGCTGCCGGTGACGCTGGGCGTCTATCGCGCGGTGCGGCTCGCCTGCGCGGTCATGCTGGTGCCGCAGCTGATCGTTGCCGCGCTGCTGTTCGCCGAAGCGATGCCAGTGCGCGGCGGCACGATCTTGCTGCTTGCTCTTGGCCAGCTCGCATTGATGCGACGACTCGTTCGCGATCCGGTGCGCTGGGCGCCCTGGTATAACGGCACGGGCGTGGTGCTCTATGTCGCCGGCATGATGGTCGCCGCCTTCGCCGTGCGCGCAAGCTTGTGACCGCCGCCGAACAGGACGCCGGCTTCGGCTGGTTCGCCATCGCGCGGATCGGGCTGATCCAGGCCGCCATCGGCGCGATCGTCGTCCTCACCACTTCCACGCTGAACCGCGTCATGGTGATCGAGCTGGGTCTCGCCGCCAGTATCCCCGGCGTACTTGTCGGCCTGCATTACGCTTTGCAGATGCTGCGTCCGCGTTGGGGCCACGGCGCCGATCTGTCTCGCAGGCGCACGCCCTGGATCATCGGCGGTATGGCCCTGCTTGCGGTGGGCGGCGTCTTGGCCGCGGTGGCCACCGACGTGATGGGTGGACAATTGGCCGCCGGCATCGCGCTTGCCATCCTGGCCTTCGTGATGATCGGCATCGGTGTCGGCGCATCCGGAACCGCCTTGCTCACGCTGCTCGCCGATGGTGTATCGCCCGAGCGTCGCCCCGCTGCCGCGGCGACCGTATGGATCATGATGATCGCGGGCTTCATCGCCACCACCATCGTGGCGAGCATCGCCATCGCGCCGTTCAGCTTCGCACGGTTGATCGCGCTCAGTGCGAGCGTAAGCCTCGTTGCCTTCATTGTAACGCTACTCGCCGTGCGCGGGCTGGAGGATCAGGCCCCGCCGCGCCCGGCCGAAAGCCGCATTTCCTTTCCGCAGGCGCTGCGCACCGTATGGGCGGACGGAACCGCGCGGCGTTTCGCCATTTTCATCCTGGTTTCTATGCTCGCCTATAGCGCGCAGGATCTGATCCTGGAGCCGTTCGCGGGGATCGTCTTCGGCTTTACGCCCGCGCAGACCACCGCGATCACCTCGCTACAGAATGGCGGCGTGCTTGCCGGCATGCTGGCGGTGGCGGTGTTCGGCAAGCGGCTTGGCGGCGACAGTGTGAACGGCATGCGCATGATCACGCTGGCGGGCTGCCTGATGTCGGGCATCTCGCTCGCGGCGATCGCCTTCGCCGGATCGCTTCATGTCGACATGCTGATCCGGCCCGCCATCGTGGCGCTGGGCTTTTCGAACGGCGTGTTCGCGATTTCGGCGATCGGACTGATGATGACGCTGGCTGGCAAGCGCGGAAGCGCGGGCGTGCGCATGGGCGTGTGGGGGGCGGCGCAGGCCGTCGCCTTCGGCAGCGGCGGCTTCATCGGCACGCTGGCGGTGGATGGCGCGCGGCTCCTGATCGGATCGGCCGTGCCAGCCTATGCCAGCATTTTCCTGATCGAGGGCGCACTGTTCATCGGCGCGGCAGCGCTGATGGGCCGCTTCGCGCAGACCGAAGGGCAAGTGCCGACAGCGGTCTACGCACTGGAACCGGCGGAGTAGGAGGAGGATGGGCTATGCAGGATTTCGACGTGATCGTGGTGGGCGGCGGGCCTGCCGGAGCCACCGCGGCGCATGATCTGGCACGCGAGGGCCGCCGGGTGCTGCTGCTCGACCGGGCAGGCCGTATCAAGCCGTGCGGCGGCGCCGTTCCCCCACGCCTGATCCGCGATTTCGCCATCCCGGACGCCCAGATCAAAGCGCGCATCAACGCCGCGCGCGCCGTCGCGCCCTCGGGCAAATCGGTCACCATGCCGATCGAGGGCGGCTATGTTGGGATGGTCGATCGCGACGATTTCGACGAATATCTGCGCGCCCGCGCCGCCGAAGCCGGGGCCGAACGGCGCACCGGCCGCTTCGCCTCGCTGGAACAGCGTGCGGATGGCGGGGTCGATATGATCTACCGCGAAAGCCGCCGCAGTGAGGATATTCGCGTCAGCACCGCGATGCTGATCGGTGCGGACGGCGCCAATTCGGAGGTCGCGAAACAGGCGCTGCCGCGTGAGCGCACCAAATCCGTCTTCGCCTATCACGAGATCGTCGATTCCCCGAAAGAGGCGTCGGACGTGTTCGATCCCAAGCAATGCGATGTGATCTATCGCGGCGAACTGTCGCCCGATTTCTACGCCTGGATCTTCCCGCACGGGCCGCATAGCAGCATCGGCGTCGGCAGCGCGCGCAAGGGCTTTTCGCTGCGCGGCTCGGTGGAAAAATTGCGCAAGGAAACAGGGCTAGACGCATGCCGGACGGTGCGCTGCGAAGGCGCGCCCATCCCGCTGAAACCGCGCAAGCGCTGGGACAACCGTCGCAATGTCCTGCTGATCGGTGATGCCGCGGGCGTCGTGGCCCCGGCTTCGGGCGAGGGCATTTATTATGCGATGACGAGCGGTGCAATCGGCGCCAAGGCGGTTGCCGCGGCGATCGACACCGGAGATGCGCGGGCGCTTGCCGGTGCCCGCACCGCCTTTCTGGCAGAACATGGGCGCGTGTTCCGCGTGCTCGGCTGGCTGCAGACCTTATGGTATCGCAATGACTGGCTGCGCGAGCGTTTCGTGGCGATGTGCCGCGATCCGGATGTGCAGCGGCTCACCTGGGACGCCTATATGAACAAGCGGATGGTGAAGGCACAGCACAAGGTCCATGCGCGGCTGTTCTTCGCCAATATCGGCAATGCCTTGTCCGCGCGGCTGGGCCGCAAGCGTGCTGGGCGCGAACAGCCCGCCTGAGCTTATCCGCGCGCGGGACTGCTGAACGGGCCGTTCAAACGGACGACGGCAAGGTTCAGCATGCTCGCAAAGGTCACCCAGGCAAGATAGGGCACGATCAGCCAGCCCGCGAGCGGCGCGTAGCTCCATAGGCCGATCATCAGCGCGAGCACGGACAGCCACAGCGGCACCACCTCGATCAGCGCCCAATCCGGCCGCTTCACCTTGAAGAACAGCGGCGACCAGAGGATGTGGAGCACGCCGTTGACCAGAAACAGCGCGGCGATGGCGATATGCGCGCCGCTGCTTTCATCGGCGCGCCACGCGATCACTCCGGCCCATGCGGCCAACCCCAATATCACCGTCCAGCCCGGCCCGAACAGCCAGTCCGGCGGCTGAAAGCTGGGTTTCTCCAGGTTGCGATACCAGGGGCCGACTTCGGTCAACAACCCGCCGACGATGGCGAGGATCAGCGCCCAGCCGACTGCAAGAATGATCTCCGTCATGACGCTCTCCCGTTATCGCGCAGCGACGCTAGCATGCCCTGCAGCGCCCCGATACACCGTTACATCGCTTCCTTCACGCCGGTGCGGATCAGGAACCAGTTCATCGGATACGCTGTGCAGAATCCCGCGATCATCGCGATCTGCATGCCGAGCCAGAATTCCGGCGTATTGACCTCCGCCAGCCCGCCGAAGAGCGGGCGATAGACGGCCAGTTGCACCACCGCCATCATGCCGTACATGCCCACCTGCCATGACGTGATCGAGGCGAAGTCCGCCTTCAACGCCTGCTTCACCGCCTCTCCCGGCGAGAGATCGCGCATCGGCTTGATCGAAAAATATTGGAAGACGATGCCGATGCCGAAGGCCAGAATGAAGTCGGGGATCCAGACGGCGAACATCTTTTCCTGAAATAGCGTGCCGTAACCGAACCAGGGGGCGATCACGGGGATGGCAAAGACGGTCCATTCGGCGATGATATCGCCCAGGGTACAGCCCGCGCCGCAATGGCTGGCGCCCTTCAACACCTTGGCCGGAAACGGCGGATCGCCGCGCTCCTCGCCCGGTGCGGGGCCCCTGCCATAGCGATAATAGGCGGCCAGCCAGAGCACGCTGCCGAACAAGGCGGTCAGCGGCCAGACCAGATACATGATCTTCATTTTCTGCGGGCGGCGCAATTCGTCCAGCGCAATGGTGATCGCGCAAGACACCGCCAGCGCCAGCGACAGGATCGCCAGAAAATGCAGCCAGGAGGGGAAGTCGGCCACGACCCGAGCGCGCGATCAGGTAAACAGCATCCAGAGCGCCATCGCCACCATCATCACATTCTCGGTCAGGGAAACGAAGCCCAGCGGCACGTTGGAGCCGCCGCCGACGCAGGCGCATTTGAGTTCGCGCTTCTGCACGTAGACCGCGTAGAAGACCGAAACCGCACCAATGCCGCCGATGAACAGCGCCACGGGAATCGAGACGATATCCAGAATGCGGCCCGCCATCAGAATGCCCGCCAGTGCCTCCGCAAAAGGATAGATCGTGGCATAGGGCACCCAACGACGCGCCAGCAGATCATAGCCCAGAAACATGGTGGCGAAGCCGCGCACGTCTTGCAGCTTCTGAACCGCGAGAATGCACATCGAAATCGCGATGAGCAGCTCGGCCGCACGGATGGAAAGAAAGGCATCGGTCAGCGCGTAGCCGATCGACAGCGCCAACAAAGCGGCGACCGAAAAGATCGCGATCACGGGCTTGTAGCTGGTGGCGTCCGGATCAGCGACGGACTTGCCGAAGAAGCGGCGTAGATCGTCGTTTCCGCCTATCCGCTCCCCATCGATGAAGGTCTGCGGTGTCGTCTTCACATCATATTTCGCCTTGAACGCGTCGGTTTCCTCGCGCGTCGTCAGATGATGGTCTTCAACCTTGTAGCCGTGGCTTACCAGCAGATGCTTGGAGCGCAAGCCATAGGGGCAGACATGCTTGTCCATCACCATGCGATATAGAGTGGCGGTTTTCGTGCTCATCGCTTCACCTTTTCGAACAGTTCGACCAGTTCGCCGAACTTCGCCTTCTGATCGTCGGCATCGCCGGAACGGATCGCATCGGCCACGCAATGCGCGGCATGATCCTTCAGGATCTGCGTCTCCACCTTGGCGAGCGCGGATTTCACCGCCTGCACCTGATGGAGGATGTCGATGCAGTAGCGATCATCCTCAAGCATCTGTGCAATGCCGCGCACCTGCCCCTCGATGCGGCGCAGGCGGTTGATGCTGGATTGGCGATGTTCAGTCACGAAGACGCTCCGGCTGGATACCCATAGGGGGTATTATATCAGCAGCATCGGTGATATTTTCAAGGGGCTGTTCAGGGTGCGAAACGCTCCGGTGTCGCCTCGGCCAGGATCAGCGAGAACCAGCCCTTTTCGTCGGTCCACTCGCGGATCGGCTCCCACCCGCCGGCGCGCAGCAGCAGACGCGAATCGCGCGGCGCGAACTTGTGGCTGTTCTCGGTATGAATGGTCTCGCCCGCTTCCATGTGGAAGCCTTTGTTGCCCACGGTGAAATCCACCGGCTCCAGCGCCTCGATATGCATCTCGATCCGCGAATGGCTCTCGTTCCAGATCGCGCGGTGGCGGAATTTGTCGCGCGGCATGTTTCCGCCGATCTCGCGGTTGATGCGATCGATCAGGTTGAGATTGAAATCGGCGGTCACCCCAGCGCTGTCGTCATAAGCGGGCACCAGGACGGCTTCATCCTTCACCCGGTCCATACCGATCAGCAGCAGCGCACCTTCGCCCAGATTGTCGCGCATCCGGCGCAGCAGATCCACGCCCGTGCGCGGCACCATATTGCCGATGGTGGAGCCGGGGAAAAAGCCGATACGCGGCAGCTTGCGCGCCGCTTCCGGCAGCTCCACCGGGTGCATGAAGTCCGCCTCCACCGGCGCGATGTCGAGATCGGGAAAGTCCTTCGCCAGCGCGGCATTGCTCTCCCGCAAGAAATCGCCGCTGATGTCGATCGGGACATAGACCTGCGGCTTCACCGCCCGCAGCAGGATCGGCGTCTTGACCGAACTGCCCGAACCGAATTCGACCACCGCATGGCCGGTGCCCGCAATTTCGGCCACTTCGCGGCAATGCATCTCCAGCAGCGCCCGCTCGGTACGCGTGGGATAATATTCGGGCAGATCGGTGATGTCTTCGAACAATCCCGACCCGGCATGATCGTATAGCCAGCGTGCGGGGATGGCGCGCGGCTCCGACTGGAGGCCCTGCAGCACGTCCGCGCGAAATGCATCGTCAAGGGCAATTGCCCCGGAGTCGGAATCCGTCATGAATTGCCCCTGCTTGGAAAAATTATAGGTCTTTGGCCAGCCGCAGGCCGGTGAACTGCCAGCGCTGATGCGGATAGAAGAAATTGCGGTAGCAGGCGCGCACATGGCCGCGCGGCGTGGCGCAGCTGCCGCCCTTCAGAACGAACTGCCCGCTCATGAACTTGCCATTATACTCGCCCACTGCGCCCTCGGCCGGGCGAAAACCGGGATAGGGACGGAATGCACTACCGGTCCATTCCCAGACATCGCCGAACATCTGCGAAAGGCCTTGCTCCTCCTTGGCCGGCGCCGGACCGATGGCGCCTGCCTGATCGAGCTGGTTGCCGCTGAGCGGATCGAACGTGGCCGCCGCGCTTTCCCACTCCTGTTCGGTGGGCAGGCGCGCACCAGCCCAGCTGGCATAAGCGTCCGCTTCATAAAGGCTGATGTGACAGACCGGCGCCGCGTCATCGACCGGCCGAAGACCATCGATGCCGAATTGCTGCCAGCGCCCGTCGGCACCCTCGCGCCAATAAAGCGGGGCTACGACGCCCTCGTTTTTCACCCATGCCCACCCGTCGGACAGCCAGAGCATCGGATCTTCATAGCCGCCATCCGCTATGAAGTCCTTCCATTCCCCGTTGGTGACACAGCGGCTGGCGAGTGCATGAGGGTTGAGCAGCGCCTGATGGCGCGGACCTTCGCAGTCATAGGCAAAGGCTTCGCTGTCATGCCCCAGATCGACGACGCCGGTGCGCCCTTCGATCCAGCGCAGTTCGGGTGCCTCGGCTGCGTGCAGACGGCGCGGCGCCGCCCAGAGCGCGGGCGCGATCGGGTTGCGCGAGAACAGGTGGAGGGTATCCGTCTGAAACAGCTCCTGATGCTGCTGCTCGTGATGGATCCCCAGCTCTACCAGCGTCAGCGCCTCGTCCGGCAGGGCGTGGAAATTTCGGGCGATCGCCGCGTCGACATGCGCGCGATATTCGCGCACCTCATCAAGCGAGGGGCGCGTGATCATGCCGCGATGGCAGCGGTCGTGCCGCGCGCCCTCCGCCTCGTAGTAGCTGTTGAAAAGGAAGGCGAATTCCTCGTCGAACGGCGCATAGCCATCCACGAAATCGCGCAGGACGAATGTTTCGAAGAACCAGCTGGTGTGCGCCATATGCCATTTGGCGGGCGAGGCGTCTTCCATCGACTGGACGGTGGCATCGGCGTCCGAGAGCGGAGCGGCCAGCGCCAGGGTTAGAGCACGCGTTGCTTGGAAATCGCGCAGTAACGAGTGGTCTTGTGCGACGGGGTTTGGCTGGCTCGACATGGCTGGCCCTTTCTTCTGGCCGTGATCGGAAGAGACGTCCTCAACACAGATCAACCTTGCCGGGTTTTTTAGCGTGACGCTCCGGGTTTCCAAAGCACATCGCCCGCTCCGGTTCCGCCGCCGCCCACCGCATTCGCGCGGCGCGCGGCAGTGAAGAGGTAATCGGACAGGCGATTGATGTAACGCAGCGCTTCCGGATTGAGGCCGTGGGCACGGTGCGCGGCGACCATCGCGCGTTCGGCCCGGCGGGTGATGGCGCGGGCCAAATGGAGCCCCCCGGCGAACGCGCTGCCGCCGGGAAGGATGAAACTGGTCAGCGGCTCCAGCGCCTCGTTCAGCCGGTCGATTTCGTTTTCCAGCCAGGCGGTCTGCGATGCGACGATGCGCAGCTCCATCTCGGACGGTTCGAAATCCCTACCGGGCGTCGCAATGTCCGCGCCCAGATCGAACAGATCGTTCTGGATACGCGAAAGGCCGGACATCAATCCGGCAGCGTCATCGCCCTGGAAAGCGGTTAGCGCCACGCCGATGGAACTGTTCGCCTCGTCGACATCGCCGATCGCTTCCATCCGCGGGTCGCTCTTGGAAAGGCGCGATCCATCGACGAGGCCCGTGCTGCCGTCGTCGCCCGTGCGGGTGTAAATTTTGTTGAGCTTAACCAAGGGGCTTATTTGGCCTGGCTGAAGATCAGCAGCAGCGCGACCAGCACGATGGCGATCGCCTGCCATTTCACGCGCGCAAACATCATCTTGTTCTGCATGTTCGCCGATTTGGGCATGCCGTTCGCGTCGCGATCTTCCGGCCGCATATTGGCGAACGCGCCCAGGCCGCGCACGAGCGCGGCGAGCACGAGGCAGGCCGCAATGATGATTCCGATGACGAGAACAGCACCCATGCAGACAACCTAGGAACTGCTGAGCGAAATGCCAGCGGGAAAGCTGCCGCGGCGCAATTCATCGGCCAGAGCAAGTCCGTCCTCCCCCGCTGCACGGCGACCGGCAAGGGCGGGGGCATGCCTGGATTTCGCCAGCTTCTCGCCGTCCGCGCCGAGCAGCAGTTCATGATGCCAGTAGACCGGCTGCGGCAGACCCAGCAGCTTCTGCAACAGAATGTGCAGATCGGTGTAATCGAACAAGTCCATGCCGCGCACCACGGGGCCGATATCCTGCGCGGCATCGTCGACCGTCGCGGCGAGGTGATAGCTGGCCGGCGCGTCCTTGCGCCATAAGACGATATCGCCGAACCGCCCCGGATCGGCCGCCACTTCGCCGCGCATCAGGTCCCGCCAACCCAGCGGCCCTACCTCCTCCAGCGCCGCGGCCATATCGAGCCGCCAGCTATGCGGTATCGCGGCGTCGTGATCCGCGCGCGCGGCATGGCGGCAGGTGCCGGGATAAGAGGGACCGTCCGGTCCGTGCCGCACCGGGCCCTGCCGCAATGCCTCCGCGATTTCCTTGCGCGTGCACCAGCAGCGATAAGCAAGGCCGCGCTCACGCAAGCTCTCGAACGCCCCGCGATAGGCCGGAATGCGCGTCAATTGCCGCAGCGGCGGATCGTCCGGTTGCAGCCCCAGCCAGGCCAGATCGGCGATCGCACCGTCGACATGCTCCTCGCGGCTGCGCGTCCCGTCGATATCCTCGATCCGCAGCAGGAAGCGCCCACCGCTCGCGCGCGCCAGATCGTGGCAGGCGAGCGCGGACCAGGCATGGCCCAGATGCAGCGGCCCGTTGGGACTGGGCGCGAACCGGGTTATTGCCGGGCTGTCCACAGATTTTTCCACCCGCGCGGGTACGATCACGCAGGAAGTTTCGCGCAAGGTCATTGGCCTGTCACTTTTTTGCGCTTATCACGGCTCTCAGGAAATGGAGGAGCGGGAGTTCGGGCATGTATCATCCCGACATTCTGGATAATCCGGCCAGTTTGCGCCACCCGGAAAGCTGTCCGGCGCTGATCCTCAACGCCGATTACACGCCTTTAAGCTATTATCCGCTCAGCCTCTGGCCTTGGCAGACCGCGATCAAGGCGGTGTTTATGGACAAGGTAGACATCGTCGCCAGCTATGATCGCGCGGTGCACAGCCCCAGTTTCCAGATGCAAATCCCATCGGTGATTGCGCTGCGCCAATATGTGAAGCCCAGCGAATATCCCGCCTTCACCCGCTTCAACCTGTTCCTGCGCGACAAGTTCGCCTGCCAATATTGCGGCAGCGAGGACAATCTGACCTTCGATCATGTCGTCCCACGGCGGCAGGGCGGCGGCACCAGCTGGGAAAATGTCACTACCGCCTGCTTGCCGTGCAATCTGAAAAAAGGCGGTCGCACCCCGCGCGAGGCGCATATGAAGCTGTTCATGAAGCCGCATAAGCCCACCAGTTGGCAGCTGCAGGAGCGCGGACGCGCCTTTCCGCCCAACTATTTGCACGAAAGCTGGTACGACTGGCTCTATTGGGACATCGAACTGGAGGAATAGGGCCAGCTCGCCTTGACGCCTCCGTTGCTGCATCGCACAACATACATCATGGCTGACCTACCCCCGATCTCGCAGAACCCCGACATCCGTTTTCTTGGCCGCGTCCTCGGCGACGTGATCCGCGCCTATGGCGGTGAAGAACTCTACGCCCAGACGGAGGCGATCCGCCGCGCCGGCGTGGAGCGCCATCGCAGCGCAACGCCGGGCGCAGCCGCTGTGCCGGAGCTGAACGCGCTCGACCTGGATGGCACGCTCGACTTCGTGCGCGGCTTCATGCTGTTCTCGCTGCTCGCCAACCTCGCCGAAGACCGGCAGGGCGTAGCGCGCGAGGAAGGGGCCAGCGTCGCCGAAGCGCTCGCCGCGCTGGAGGAACAGGGCGTCACCCGCGCCTCCGTCGCCGAGATGCTGGAGAGCGCGGCGGTGGTCCCCGTGCTTACCGCCCATCCCACCGAGGTGCGTCGCAAGAGCGTGATCGATCACAAGAACCGGATCGCCGCGCTCATGCGCCTGCGCGATGCGGGAACAAAAACCACGCCGCAGGGCGACAATGTCGAAGATGCGATTCGCCGCCAGATCGCGCTGCTCTGGCAGACGCGCCCCTTACGCGAGCGCCGCCTTTTCGTTGCCGACGAGATCGACAATGCACGCGCATATATGCGTGACGTGTTCCTGCCCGCCTTGCCGCTGCTCTATGCGCGCTGGGATAAGGAATTCGGCGCGCGCCTGCCCGCCTTTCTGAAACTCGGCAGCTGGATCGGCGGGGACCGGGACGGCAACCCCTATGTCGATGCCGCGACCATGCGGCTGGCGTTCAAAGGAGCGGCGGAGGCGGCGCTCGGCCACTATCTGGACATGGTTCACGCGCTGGGCGGCGAGCTTTCGCTGTCGAGCAAATATTCCGATGTGCCACAGGCGGTGCTCGACCTCGCCGAAGCCAGCGGGGACGACGCGCCGAGCCGCGAGGATGAGCCCTATCGCCGCGCGATCTCCGGCATCTACGCGCGCCTGTCCGCAACCTTTGAAAAGCTGGTCGGCGAAGCGCCCGCGCATCCTTCCCTGCTTCCGGGCGAACCCTATGACACGCCTGCGGATTTTCGTGCCGATCTCGCCACGCTGGCCAATGCGCTGTCGGCTGACGGAGACGGGGCGCTCGCCACGGGCGGCGCGCTCGGGCGGCTGATCCGTACGGTGGAGGTGTTCGGCTTCCACCTCGCCACGCTCGACATGCGCCAGGACAGCGGCGTGCACGAGCGCGTGGTCGCCGAGTTGCTGAAAGCCGGCGGCGTGGCGCAAGACTATGCAGCAATGGACGAACACGCCCGCGTCGATCTGCTGGTGGCCGAACTGGCGCACAACCGCCCGCTCGCATCGGCAACGGCGGCGCATTCGGAAGAAACCGCGAAGGAACTCGCCATCCTGCGCGCCGCGGCGGACATGCTGGCGGCCTATGGCCCGTCGGCGATGGACAATTATGTCATAAGCCACGGCGAAACCGCCTCGGACATGCTCGAGGTGTATCTGCTCCTGAAGGAAGCCGGGCTTTACCACGTTGACGCCGATGGCACGCCGCACTGTCCCTTGCGGGCCGTGCCGCTGTTCGAGACGGTCGCCGACCTGGAAAACGCGCCCGATGTGATGCGCACCGCCTTCGCGCTGCCCCCGGTCAAGGGCCTGCTCGGATCGGGCGGCGTGCAGGAAGTGATGATCGGCTATTCCGATTCCAACAAGGATGGCGGCTATCTGACCTCCACCTGGCAGCTCAACATGGCGAGCCGCGCGCTGGCACCCGTGTTCGAGGAAGCAGGCTATGGCATGCGGCTGTTCCACGGCCGTGGCGGCGCGGTGGGCCGCGGTGGCGGCAGCGCCTTCCATGCCATCCGCGCGCAGCCGCGCGGCACCGTGCAGGGCCGCATCCGCATCACCGAACAGGGCGAAGTGATCGCCGCCAAATATGGCACGGTGGACAACGCCGCGGTGGCGCTAGAGACGATGGTGTCCGCCACCATGCTCGCCACCATGGGTGATCGGCGGGTGAAGCTGGACGATCGCACGCGCTATTCGGAAGGCATGCAGACGCTATCCGACAGCGCGTTCGCCGCCTATCGCGACCTCGTCTACGGTACGGACAGTTTCTCGGATTTCTTTTTCCAGGCAACGCCGATCACGGAAATCAGCGGCCTGAAGATCGGATCGCGCCCCGCCAGCCGCAAGAAAGGCCAGCGGATCCAAGATCTGCGCGCCATCCCCTGGGTATTCAGCTGGGCACAGGCGCGCATCATGCTGCCGGGCTGGTACGGCGTCGGCACCGCGCTGGAAGCGTTCGAGGACAAGGCGCTACTCAAGGAAATGGCCGCCGAATGGCCGTTCTTCCGCGCCGCGCTCGCCAATATGGAGCAGGTGCTGGCGAAGTCCGACATGATGCTGGCCCGCCGCTATGCCGATCTGGTGCCGGACAAGGATTTCGCGGACGCCATCTTCGCCCGGATCGAAAGCGAATGGCACCGCGCGCATGACGGTCTGCTGGAAGCCAAGGGCGAAAGCTATCTGCTGGAATCGAACCCCTCGCTGCTGGAATCCATCCGTCTGCGCCTTCCCTATATCGAGCCGCTCAATCAGTTGCAGATCGAATTGATGAAGCGCCACCGCGCCGGCGAGGATGATCCCCGGATCAGCGAGGGCATCCAGCTGACGATCAACGCCATCGCAACGGCCCTGCGCAACAGCGGGTAGAAACTGCCAGCGAACCAACGCCCGCCCGCAGCGTTCACCGCTGCATGACCAAAATCGCCATCGTTACCGGGGGCGCGCAAGGGATCGGGCGCGCCATCATTCATCATTTTCTAGAGAAGGGCTGGCGCGCCGTCGCGCTGGATAAGGACGCCGAAGCGGTCGAGGATTTGCGCGACACCTATGCCGGCAAGCCGCTGCTCGCCATCGCCTGCGACGTGGGCAAGGAAGACGCCGTCTGCGCGGCGTTCGATGAAATCGCCGAATGGCAGGACGGCGAGGAAGCGGGCTTCGATCTGCTCGTCAACAATGCCGGGATCGCGTCACCTTATGCCGGACCGATCGAGGAGCTGGCCTTTGCCGACTGGCAGGCGTGGATTGATGCCAGCCTGACCAGCGCTTTCCTGTGCGGCCGCGCGTTCGTGCCGGGCCTCAGGCACCGCAAGGGTGCGATCGTCAACATCGCCTCCACCCGTGCGGTGATGAGCGAACCGAACAGTGAGCCTTATGCTTCGGCCAAGGGCGGCCTGCTGGCGCTCACCCACGCGCTGGCGATCAGCCTGGGGCCGGATGTGCGCGTGAACGCCATCCTGCCCGGCTGGATCGAGACCGGCCCATGGCAGAAGGCGAGCGAACGAGAGGAAAATCCGGAGCATCGCGATGTCGACCGGGAGCAGCATCCCGTCGGCCGGATCGGCAAGCCGGAGGATATCACCGCGGCGGTGGACTATCTCTCGGGCGAGCAGGCCGGCTTCGTCACCGGGCAGCATTTCGCGGTCGACGGCGGCATGACCGTGAAGATGATCTACGAACATTGAAAAAGCGGCCAAGCGGCAGCGAAAGCGCGCTGGCTATTCGGCGGCTACCTGCGTCTCGCGCTCTTCGGCCTGCCGCCGCCACATCTCGGCATAGAGCCCGTCTTGCGCCAACAGCGCGGCATGGCTGCCGCGTTCGGCGATGCGGCCGTGATCGAGCACGATGATCTCGTCCGCATGGGTCACCGTCGACAGGCGATGCGCGACGATCAGTGTGGTGCGGCGCCGCGCGATCCGGTCCAGCGTGTCTTGGATCGCATCCTCGGTCCGGCTGTCGAGCGCGCTGGTCGCTTCATCCAGGATCAGGATCGGCGGGTTTTTCAGGAGGGTGCGGGCAATCGCCACGCGCTGCTTCTCCCCGCCGGAAAGCTTCAGGCCCCGCTCGCCCACCTGCGTATCGTAACCCTGCGGCAGCTGCGCGATGAAACCGTCGATGGCGGCGCCGCGCGCGGCCTCCTCCACCTCGTCCCCGGTCGCGCCATGTTTGCCATAGGCGATGTTGTAGCCGATCGTATCGTTGAACAGCACGGTGTCCTGCGGCACGATGCCGATCTGATCGCGCAAGCTTGCCTGCTGTACCTGCGTGATGTCCTGCCCGTCGATCAGGATGCGCCCGCCTTGCGGATCGTAGAAGCGGAACAGCAGCCGCCCGATGGTGGACTTGCCCGCGCCCGACGGCCCCACCAGGGCCAGCGTATGGCCCGCTGGCACGGCGAAGCTGATGCCGTGCAGGATGGTGCGATCCTCATGATAGGCAAAGCGCACGTCCTGAAATTCGACGCGGCCATGCTCCACCGCCAGCGGCGGCGCGCCCGGCGCATCGACGATCTCCGGCTCGGTATCCATCAAATCGAACATCGCGGCCATATCGATCAGCCCCTGCCGGATCATGCGATAAACCATGCCCAGGAGATCGAGCGGACGGAAAAGCTGCATCAGCAGGCCGTTCACCAGCACAAGGTCGCCCACCGTCAGATCGCCGCTGTCCCACAGCCACACCGTGTAGAGCATGGCGCCCAGCATCATCGCATTGGTGATGAAGGCCTGGCCGATATTGAGGAAGCCGAGCGAGTTTTCCGATTTCTCCGCGGCGCGCGCATAGGTCTGCACCGCATGGCTGTATCGCGCGGTCTCACGGTCCTCGGCGCCGAAATATTTCACCGTCTCGTAATTCAAGAGCGAATCCACGCTGCGCCCGATCGCGCGGGTATCGAGGTCGTTCATCTCCTGCCGCAGATGGTTGCGCCAGTCCGTCACCTTGCGCGTGAAGAAGATGTAGAGCCACACCATGAAGACAGTGGCGAGGACCGAGCCGATCCCCAGCTTCATGTAGAACACCACCAGCACCACCACGAGCTCGACCACCGTGGGCGCGATGTTGAACAGCAGGAAATAGATCATCGTATCGATGGTCTTGGTGCCGCGCTCCACCACCTTGGTCACCTCGCCCGTGCGGCGGGAGAGATGATAGCGCAGCGAGAGCTTGTGCAGATGTTCGAAGGTGCGGCTGGCCAGGCGATGCGTGGCCGTCTGCCCCACCCGCTCGAACGCCACGCGCCGCAGCGAATCGAACGCGACGCCAGCAAAGCGCGCCAGGATATAGGCGCCCACCAGAAGCAGGATGATTGCCAGCGCGCCCGGCGTATCGCCCGACATCCGGTCCACCACCGCCTTATAGGCGAAGGGGACGAGCAGCGCCCCGCCCTTGGCAAGCAGCACGAGCAGGCCGGACAGCGCCAGCCGTCCGCGAAGGCCCGGCGAATCCTTCGGCCAGAGATAAGGCAGGAAGCGCTTCAGCGTGGGAAGGATGGCCGGCTCCGCGCCGGAATGATGAACCTCGGGTGGCACGCGGGCCGATATAGGGGCGCGGGGAGCCGGGGGAAAGGATGGGGGCTTGGGCGCCCGTTCACATCACTGCGTCAGCGCAGGTAGCAATGACGTCAGAGCGTGCGGGTGCGTCCGCTTGTGCATCCGCGGAAAAATTTTTTCACCCCCCGTTCCGGCCCTTCCCTGAACCAAAACCACCCTCACTCCACGAGTCGCGAAGGCATCCGTTGGCAAACGGATCACGGAAGTCACTGAGTGCGAAGTGAAAAGCCGGTTAACCCTCTTGCAGTTTCGTACAGTCAAAGCCTATCTGGTGGGTGGCTGGTCTCCGAACATACAAGATATTGTGTTTGCGCTGTGAGGGCTGCGCGTTGAGTAAGGAAAAATCTAATGAAGACATTTCGTGAACAGCCATACCGACGGCGCTCCTTCATGTTGGCGAAGGTGTGGGTTCGAGACACCCGGGGCGATCCCGATATTCCTATCAGTGACTCGTTCGCGCTGACGTTCGTTCCGAGCGAACTTGGTCCAGCACAACATCCTAACTTCGACGTTGTTCCCGATATCCACAGGGGCGATTAGATATGCCGCATTATCCCTACGTTTGTGCACAGATAATTCGGTCGTCGATACGCTGTCGATACGATGCGCGGAAATGCGCCGTTTGCGCCTTAAAATCCGTTAGAATGCATCAATCCGTTCGTTAAAACTGGTTGACCTTAATGCCCAAACGATTCAATGAACCACCATATACAGTGTTCGTTGAGGGGTTATCAACACCATCCATGGTGTGAGAACACTGCACGCAGAAGTTTTAGGAATCTCTCCACGGAGCGAGTACGTGCTCACTCCGGCTGTCATGATTCCTGTGTGCAAAGCCCTCCTCAATGCACATATCAAAGGAGGGTAATGTGGAATCACGGGACATTGATGCGATGAACAGAACGACGGAAATCGAAGATTCAATCGCTTCCGATTCTAGCGATCAGTCCCGCCCGGGCGGCAGCAAGTCGATCGATGCGCGCCGGTTCGATGTCGTCACCGATCCCTCGCGCGATGCGCTGCTCACCGATTTCGGCAAGGAAACGCTGGAAGATCGCTATCTGCTGCCGAACGAGAGCTATCAGGATCTCTTTGCGCGCGTTGCGTCTGCCTATGCCGACGACCAGGACCATGCCCAGCGCCTCTATGATGCCATTTCCAAATTGTGGTTCATGCCGGCAACGCCCGTGCTGTCCAACGGCGGCACCGGCCGCGGCCTTCCGATCAGCTGTTATCTGAACTCGGTCGACGATTCGCTGGAAGGCATCGTCAACACCTGGAACGAGAATGTCTGGCTGGCGAGCCGCGGCGGCGGCATCGGCACCTATTGGGGCAGCGTGCGCGGCATCGGTGAGCCTGTCGGCCTCAACGGCAAGACTAGCGGCATCATTCCCTTCGTGCGGGTGATGGATTCGCTCACCCTCGCGATTTCGCAAGGCTCGCTGCGCCGCGGTTCGGCCGCCTGCTATCTGGACATCTCGCACCCGGAAATCGAGGAATTCCTCGAAATCCGCAAACCCAGCGGCGACTTCAACCGCAAGGCGCTGAACTTGCACCATGGCGTGCTGATATCGGACGAGTTCATGGAGGCGGTGCGCGCCGGCGACGATTTCGATCTGAAATCGCCCAAGGACGGCAGCGTGCGCGCCACGGTGAACGCGCGCGCGCTGTTCCAGAAGCTGGTCGAGACCCGCCTCGCTACGGGCGAGCCCTATATCGTGTTCTCCGATACGGTGAACAACAGCATGCCCAAGCATCATCGCGATCTGGGCCTCAAGGTTTCCACGTCCAATCTGTGCAGCGAAATCACGCTGCCCACGGGGACCGACCATCTGGGTAACGATCGCACCGCGGTCTGCTGCCTGTCCTCGCTCAACCTCGAAAAATGGGATGAGTGGAGCACCGACAAGATGTTCATCGAGGACGTGATGCGCTTCCTCGACAATGTGCTCAGCGACTTCATCGAGCGTGCGCCCGATGAAATGGCACGCGCCAAGTACAGCGCGGCGCGCGAGCGTTCCGTCGGCCTTGGGGTGATGGGCTATCACAGCTTCCTGCAGGCACGCGGCCTCGGTTTCGAAAGCGCGCTAGCCAAGAGCTGGAACATGAAGATCTTCAAGCATGTCCGCGCGCAAGTGGACACGGCATCGATGATGCTGGCCAAGGAACGCGGCCCGTGCCCCGATGCCGAAGATATGGGCGTGATGGAGCGCTTCAGCTGCAAGATGGCCATCGCGCCGACCGCGTCGATCTCGATCATCTGCGGCGGCACCAGCGCCTGCATC
>JBELIU010000216.1:0-4905 GCA_042090735.1 Novosphingopyxis sp.
AACGGGCGCACCAGCAGCGCAAAGATATCCTCGGCGAAATAGGCACCGATGGCGAAGCCGATCACCAGCGCGACCATGCACTTGATCAGGCGGCCGCGCAGTTCGATGAGATGATCGAGCAGCGGTGCCTTGCTCTCGTCAATATCGATCACGCGCTGTCGTCCTTGCGTTCCGGTTCTGCAGCAGCGCGCGCGGTTTCGTCAGTCAGCGGAGGAGCTGCTGCGGGCGTTTCGGGCGGCGGCAGGGGGCGCATCTGCGGCTCCTCTCCGCGCTGCTGCTCGGGCGTCAGCGCGCCTTCGGGATGTTCGCGCATGATGCGGGCGTTTTCATCCGCCCACTTTTTTTCCAGATCCTTGAGT
The DNA here is from genome assembly GCA_042090735.1 of Novosphingopyxis sp. Taxonomy (GTDB): domain Bacteria; phylum Pseudomonadota; class Alphaproteobacteria; order Sphingomonadales; family Sphingomonadaceae; genus Novosphingopyxis. The sequence goes on from JBELIU010000216.1 coordinate 360, forward strand.
TCGGCTTCGCGAACCATTTCATCGAAGCCTTCGCGCACCTGGCGCATCACGCCGCGAATGCGCGCGATCCAGCGGCCTGCGGTCATCAGCGCATCGGGCAATTGCTTGGGTCCGATGGCGACGATGGCGATCACCGCGATCACCGCCATCTCGGAAATGCCGAGATCGAACATCGATTCTCCGCCGCGTCAGACGCGATCAGTTGGAGGTGTAGTCCCGGTCGCGTTCGCGCTCGCCTTCAGGACGGGGCTCGACAGGGGTGCCTTCGATGCGGCGCGGTGCTTCGGCCGCACGCTCGCGCCGGCTCTCCTGCCGCTCGCGCTGCTCCGATTCCTCGTCGGTGATGCCCTTTTTGAAGCTTTTGATGCCCTTGCCGACATCGCCCATCATCTCGGAAATTCGGCCGCGGCCAAACAGGATGAGCACCAGTGCGGCGACGATCAGAAGTTGCCAGATACTCGGTTGCATGACGGATTCTCCGAAAGAGGTTTCCCGGCCTATCTAGTCATTCGCGCCGCCGCTTTCCAGCCAATCATCATCTGGTCCGTGCGATTCCTCCTCTGCCGCTTCATCCGCTTCGGCATCCAGCGCGTCGAACGCTTCGTCTACCGGATCGAGAAGCCCGGCCGCCTTCAATTCGTCAATTCCCGGCAGATCGCGGCGGCTTTCCAGCCCGAAATGAACCAGAAATTCTGCCGTGGTGGCATAGATCAGCGGGCGTCCGGGCACTTCGCGTCGTCCCGCCGGGCGCACCCAGCCCGCTTCCATCAGCACGTCGAGCGTGCCCTTCGAGATCTGGACGCCCCGGATCGATTCGATTTCGGCACGGCTCACCGGTTCGTGATAAGCAATGATCGCGAGCGTCTCGACGCCTGCCCGGCTGAGGCGGCGCAGCTGCTTGCGTTCCCGCCGCAGCATCCGGCCCAGATCAGGCGCGGTCTCGAAGCGCCAGGCTTTGCCACGCCTCACCAGCTCGATGCCCCGCCCCTGATAATGCTCTTCCAGCGCGGCCAGCGCGGCCGGTACGTCTGCTGTCTCGCCGACATAGGCGCGCAGCTGCTCCACCGTCATCGCATCTTCCGCGGCGAACAGGCAGGCCTCCACGGCGCGGACGTGATCGGAAGGCGCGCTCATGTGCGCTTCCGCAGCAACAACGGTGCGAAGGTACCTTCCTGGTCGAGCGCGACGCGCCCCTGCCGGGCAAGCTCCAACGCAGCGACAAACCCCGATGCGAGCGAGGATTTGCGCAGCTCCGGATTTTCGGATTTCGCCAGAAAATGCTCGATCCGGGTCCACTCGACCGCGTGGCCGATCAGCCGCGAAAGCCGGTCGATCGCCTCGTCCAGCGTTACCACTGCGCGCCGCTTCACGATATGAAGCGCCGGTTCGGTCCGCGCGCGCAGCTGGGCGTAGGCGTTGATGAGCGTGAAATAGTCGCAGTCCCAGGAACGATCGTGGATCACGCGGAGCCCTTCCGGCGCGCCGCGCGCAAACACATCGCGCCCCTCCCGATCGCGCGCCATCAGCCGCGCACCGGCCTCCCGCATCGCATCGAGCCGCTCGAGCCGCAGTTGCAGGCGCAAGGCCAGCTCCTCCGGGCTCGGATCCGTCTGCACTTCCTTCGGCAGCAGCAACGCGGATTTCAGGAAGGCGAGCCAGGCCGCCATGACCAGATAGTCCGCAGCCAGCTCCAGCTTCAGGGACCGCGCATTGTCAATGAAGTGGAGATATTGCTCGGCCAGTTCGAGGATCGAAATTTGCCGCAGATCCACCTTCTGCCCGCGCGCGAGCGACAGCAGCAGATCGAGCGGCCCTTCCCAACCATCGATGTCGAGCGTCAGCTGTTCCGGCTCGCGGTAGGCCGGCTCCTCGAAACCGTCTTGAGCGGCTGCGTTCACACCAGCGCCAGCAGCTCGTCGCGTTTCGCCACGAGCTCTCCCAGCCCCGCTTGCTCGCCAGTGCCGCCCAACGCCGCGCAGGCGGCTTCGTAGCGCCGCTGCGTTTCCGGCTTCATCGAGCCGAGACGGTCCGCGATGCCGGTCATGTCATCCATTTTGGCCCAGCAATTGAGCGCGATGTCGCAGCCCGCAGCCACCGCCGCCTCGGCGCGCTCCGGCACGCTGCCGTCAAGCGCTTCCATATCGAGATCATCGCTGAACAGCAGTCCGTCGAAGCCGATCTTGCCGCGAATGATGTCCTCGATCACGGTCGGTGAAAGAGTGGCGGGACGGTCCGCGTCCCATGCCGTGAAGACGATATGCGCCGTCATCGCCATGGTGGCGTGCGAAAGCGTTGCAAACGGCGCGAGGTCGCGCTCCAGCTCTTCGGCACTGGCGTCCACCACGGGGAGCGCTTTGTGGCTGTCCGCCATGGCGCGGCCGTGGCCCGGAATATGCTTTACGATACCGCCCACCCCGGCGGAAGCGAGCCCATCGAGAACCGCCCGGCCTAGCGCCGCCACCTGCATCGGCTCTTCGCCCAGCGCCCGGTCACCGATAACGTCATGCGCTCCGGGAGCGCGAACATCGAGCAGCGGCAGGCAATCGACGGTGATCCCGACTTCGGCCAGCGAGACGCCGATCGCCTGCGCATTTAGCAAGGCGGCCTGCATGGCGGAAATGGGGGCCAGGCGGTAAAGCTCGGCAAAGCGCTCACCGGCCGGGAATTGCGGCCACACCGGCGGTTTCATCCGCTGAACGCGCCCGCCCTCCTGATCGACCATGATCGGCAGATCATCGCGCCCATGCAGCGCGCGCAGATCATCGGTCAGCGCGCGGACCTGCTCCTTGCTGTCGAAATTGCGGCCGAACAGGATGTATCCGGCAGGGTTCGCCTCGCGAAAAAAACCGCGCTCCGCCTCGGTCAATTCCAGGCCCGACATTCCGAAAATCGCCGCTAGCATGCCGTCCTGAACCTGGTTCGCCTCATCAGGCGCAAAGCCTAGACCGCGCGGGAATCGCGGGCAAGCGGGCGGTGGAAAAGCCTGTGGATGAACGGCGGGAAAGCAGCGGGCTTTCCCTGCCGCTCAGCCTGCGATCAGGCAGCTGCCGCCGTCGCTCTTGATGCGATTGCAAAGGGTGTTGGCACTTGCCCGGTCTGACGAGACAGCGCTGAGGCGAAAGACCGTGCGCCCCTCCACTTCGGCCTTCACGACGCGGTGGCGCATGTCCTTCAGATATTCGTACTGGCCGGACAGCTTGCTCCACTGCTGCTCGGCCGCAGCCTCGCTGTTCAGCGCGGCAAGCTGCACCATCACCCCGCCCGAAGCCGGTGCATTGGTGCCCGTCGCGGCAGACGATGCGGCAGCGGCCGGCGTTGCAGCGGGCTGCGGCGGAGCGGCCTTGGCACGCATGGCGTTGCTCTCCCGCGATTTGCCCTCGCTCGCAGCGAAAGCGGCATCGCCCTCGCCCTCGAACTGCTTGCCCTGCGGATCGGCGGGGGCGACCTTGTAATCGCCTTCCTGCGCGGCGATCAGCTCGCCATTGCCGCTCTGTTCCTGATTGCTGTTATGATAGGCGAAAATGCCGCCGAAGATCACCGCGATCAGCGCCAGGCCTGCCGCTACGAGCAGCACGACCTTGCCCGTGGAAGGGCCGTCCGGCTTGTCGTAATCGTCCGCCGTCTCCAGCCAGGGAAGGCTGTCATCCTCGCCCAGGTCCAGGTCGCGCCTTACGTCGTCGGTCATCTCATTCGTCCCCGATATTCGGGCATGGGAAGCATCTGCCTCACATGCTCGTCGCGGCTTCCACCCCCATGAGGGCAAGCCCGTTACGGATAATTTGCCCGATTTGCGCGGCGAGATAAAGCCTCGCCGCCGTCATCTCTTCGTCCTGTGTCATAATGATGCGCTTGTCGGGACGATCATTGCCGAGGTTCCAGAAGGCGTGGAACGCCGCCGCCAGATCGCCCAGATAGAAGGCAATGCGATGCGGCTCGCGCGCCGCCGCCGCGCTCTCGACGATACGCGGGAATTGCGCGGCGAGCTTGATAAGCTCCTGCTCTTCCTCGCCCAGCCCATCGAGGGTGCTGTCCGAAGGCTTCACGCCCATTTCGGCCTCCGCCTTGCGCAGCGTCGAGCATATCCGCGCATGCGCATATTGCACATAGAAGACCGGATTGTCCTTCGATGCCTCGACTACCTGCTGGAAGTCGAAATCCATCTGCGCATCCGCCTTGCGGGTGAGCATGGTGAAGCGCACGACGTCCTTGCCGACTTCCTCCACCACCTCGGCCAGCGTCACGAAACTGCCCGAGCGCTTCGACATCTTCACCGGCTCGCCGCCGCGCAGCAGCTTCACCATCTGGACGAGCTTGACGTCGAAGGCGGTCTTGCCTTCGGTCAGCGCGGCGACGGCGGCCTTGATCCGCTTGACCGTGCCGGCATGGTCCGCGCCCCAGATGTCGATCAGCTGATCGGCGCTCTGGGCCTTCTGGTAATGATAAGCGAGGTCAGCGCCGAAATACGTCCAGGCACCGTTCGATTTCTTGATTGGCCGGTCCTGATCGTCGCCGAACTGGGTCGAGCGGAACAGCGGCAGCTCCACCG
>JBELIU010000217.1:0-4935 GCA_042090735.1 Novosphingopyxis sp.
CCCGCCCGCTTTCCACAGAAGGGCATCGTTTGCGGTGTTGTCGCTCTTGGTAATCGCCTGCTGGATCAGGCTGTAGACCGTCTCGGTGACCGATCCGTTGGCGATCACCCGGTCGCGGATCGGCTGGTGGAACACGGCCAGATCGTTGACGCCGATGGTGACGGGATCGCTCAGCTTGATCCGCCCCTGGTCGACTTCATTCAGAACGGTGAGCGACACCCAGGTCTTGGAGACGCTCTGCTGCGGAAACAACTCGTCCTGACGCTTGCCGAAGGACCAGTCGCCATCGATCCGGCGCACCGCGATGCCCGTGGTGCCGGGGAAGTTGCGCCACAGCGCATCGATCTCCGCCACAAGGGCGGGCGCAGGGCGCTCTGCTGCCGGATTGCGATAGGGCGCGGGCGGCGGCGTTGGCGCGGGCACGCGCTGGACCGGCCCTTTGGCGACGGGCGGCACCGGCTGCGGCGCGCGGGCGCTCGGCACGCAAGCGGCCAGCATGGCGACAGACCCAAGAAACGCGGCGGAACGAATCCGCCCGGTGAAATGAAAACGCATCGAAATCTTATCCTCCCGGAACGCACGGCTTATAGACGCCGCGCGTGAACCGACACTTAAAGGCATGCGCAGGCGCGGTGCGGCCACATGGCTGCGGCGAAGCTTTTGCTGTGTGCGATGAATGGAGTAGCGGCGTTAGGGAACGATCACCGTGTCCTGCGCCACCGGCAGCAATTCCGGATAATCCGTATTGTAGTGAAGCCCGCGGCTTTCCTTGCGCTTCAGCGCGCTGCGCACGATCAGCTCCGCCGTCTGGAGCAGGTTGCGCAGTTCGACGAGATCGCTGGTTACACGGAAATTGCCGTAATAGTCCGCTACCTCGCCGTTCAGCAGCTGGATGCGATGCTGTGCACGTTCAAGCCGCTTGGTCGTTCGCACGATGCCGACATAGTTCCACATGAAACGCCGGATCTCGGTCCAGTTCTGCTTGATCACCACCTCTTCGTCCGAGTCGGTCACGCGGCTTTCGTCCCAGGGGCGGATCGGGGGCACTTCCTCGAACTCAACCCAGCGCGCCATGATGTCGCGCGCCGCCGCCTCTCCGAAGACGAAGCATTCGAGCAAGCTATTGGAAGCGAGGCGGTTCGCGCCATGCAGGCCGCTCTCGGTAGCCTCGCCCGCGGCATAGAGGCCGGGCAGATCGGTGCGCCCCTGCAGATCGATCAGAATGCCGCCGCAGGTGTAATGCTGTGCGGGCACCACCGGGATCGGCTGTTTCGTCATGTCGATGCCGAGGCCCATCAGCTTTTCGTGGATGTTCGGGAAATGCCCGGCCACGAATTCGGGCGGCTGGTGACTGATATCGAGATGAACGTAATCGAGGCCGAAGCGCTTGATTTCCGCATCGATCGCGCGCGCGACCACATCGCGCGGAGCCAGCTCCATGCGTGTTGGATCGTAGAACTCCATGAACCGCTTGCCGGTGCGCGGATTGATCAGCCGTCCGCCTTCACCGCGGACCGCCTCGGTGATCAGGAAATTCTTCACCTCCAGATTGTAGAGGCAGGTGGGGTGGAACTGCATCATCTCCATGTTGGAGACGCGTGCGCCCGCACGCCACGCCATGGAGATGCCGTCTCCGGTCGCGCCGCGCGGGGCGGTGGAGAATTGATAGACACGGCCCGCCCCGCCGCTGGCGATGATCGTCGCGCGGCCCGTATGCGCCAGCACCTTGCCGCTTTCCTGATCGAGCGCATAGACGCCCCAGACCCGGCCCGAGCCGGAGAATTTCTCTTCATGGTGACCGGTGATGAGATCGATCGCCACCTGATGCGGCAGCAGCGTGATATTGGGATTGGCGCGCGCCGTCTTCAGCAGCGCCTCCTGGACCGCCCATCCGGTGGCATCGTCCACATGCACGATGCGCCGGTGCGAATGCCCGCCCTCGCGCGTGAGATGCAGCGCATCTTTGTCCTTGTTGAAGGGCACGCCCATCTCGATCAACCGCTGGATCGCGCCGGGCGCGCCTTCGATCACGCGCTCCACCGTCTCGCGCCGGTTCAGCCCCGCGCCCGCGATCATGGTGTCGCGGATATGGTCTTCGAACGTGTCCCCCTCATCCAGCACCGCGGCGATGCCGCCCTGCGCCCAGGCGGTGGAGCCTTGCGAAAGATTGCCCTTGGCAAGCACGAGCACCCGGTGCGTTTCGGCCAGCGAGATGGCTGCGGTCAGCCCTGCGGCGCCCGAGCCGACGATGACGATATCGTAAGGCGCGCTCACGCTGCGGACCGCGTCAGATTGAGGAACACGTCTTCCAGATCCGCCTCGCGCGTCGACACGTCGATGATGTTGTGGCCCGCACCGCTGACGGCGGCCAGCACTTCGCCCGCATTGGCGCGGTCCTTGCGGTAGCTGATCTCCAGCCGGTTCTCGTCCAGCTTCTCCACCTTTTCGAAACAGCCCGCGTCCGGCATCGTCGCAATCGGTTGCTCCACCGTCACCACCACCACCTTCTCCTGCGCCATGCCGACGAGATCGCGCGTCGGCTCATTGGCGATCAATTTGCCGTGATTGATGATCGCGATCCGATCGCACAGTTGTTCGGCCTCTTCCAGATAGTGGGTGGTCAGCACCACGGTGACGCCGCTGTCGTTCAGTTCAGTCACATATTCCCAAAGCTGCTGGCGCAGTTCGATGTCGACGCCCGCCGTCGGCTCGTCGAGTACGATGACGGGCGGCGAATGGACCATGGCTTTCGCGATCAGGAGCCGCCGCTTCATGCCGCCCGAAAGCGTGCGGGAATAGGCGTCGGCCTTGTCCTCCAGATGCACTGCGCGCAGCAGCGCATCGGTCTGCCGTTTCGCTTTCGGCACACCGTAGAGCCCGGCCTGCAGGTCCAGCGTCTGGCGCGGCGAGAAGAAGGGATCGAACATGATCTCCTGCGGCACGATGCCGATGGAAGCCTTGGCATTGCGCGGGTTTTCGTTGATGTCGAACCCCCAAATGCTGGCATGCCCGCCGGTCTTGTTGACCAGGCCCGCCAGGATGTTGATCAGCGTGGACTTGCCCGCGCCATTGGGGCCGAGCAGCCCGAAGATCGAGCCGCGCTCGACATCGAAGCTGACATCGCTGAGCGCCTGCTTGCCCCCGGCATAGGTTTTGGACAGGTTCTGAATGGAAATAGCGGCATCTGACATGGCGCCACATCTGAACCCTTCCCCGCAGCGCGGCAAGGCTTTCAGGCGCCGGACCTCGCAAATCGTTGCGCGGGCGCACGGGCGTTGCTAATCGCCTTCCTCGTTATGAACCAACCGCCCGAAACCATCCGCACCCAGCATCGCCGCGTCGCCTGCGACGGCGCCGGAGAAATTTCCGCCGCGCTCGGCCATCCGCGCGTATGGCTGGAGATTGCCGAGGATATCGGCTGGGCGGATTGCGGCTATTGCGACCGGCATTTCGTGCTGATCGGCGGCCCTGCGGACGGCCCGCTCGCTGAAGAGCGGATTGCCGAAGAGCATCAGAGCGAACACGGCCGCAAGGAAGTCTGAACGGCATCCGCCGAAGGGAAGTCTGAGCGGCATCCGCCGCGGTGCCACCTTCCCCCGCCGCGCCCGCGCCCCTATATCTCCTCTCATGGATATTCAGGACCCGCGCAGCTTCCTCTACCGCCCCGGCCAGCTCGATCCGGAGACCGCAAGCCGTGTCACCGCCGAGGTGCTGGGCCAATGCGACGATGGCGAGCTGTACCTTCAATATAGTGCCAGCGAGAGCTTCGTGTTCGACGATGGCCGGTTGAAGGTGGCCGACTACAATATGGATTCCGGCTTCGGCCTGCGCGGCATATCGGGTCAAATGACCGGATTCGCGCACGCCAATGAGATCAGCGAGTCGGCTATCCGCCGCGCGTCCGAGACGCTGAAGCTGATCGAGCCCACCAAATCGCCGATGGCATCGGCCCCCCGCCACAACAACCGCCACCTCTACACCGGTGACAATCCGCTGGACTCGATCCCCTTCGACAAGAAGGCCGCCCTGTGCGCCGAGATCGACGCCGCCGCGCGGGCGCGCGATCCGCGCGTGGCGCAGGTTTCGGTCGGTCTGTCGGGCAGCTGGACGGTGGTGGAGATCGTGCGGCCCGACGGTTTCGTCGCCACCGACATCCGCCCGCTCGTGCGCCTCAACGTTTCGATCGTCGCCGAGGAGAATGGCCGGCGAGAGACCGGCAGCTTCGGCATGGGCGGACGCTATCTCTACGGTCGCCTGTTCGAAAAGGCGGAGTGGGAGCGCGCCATCGATACCGCGCTGGATCAGGCGCTGGTCAACCTTCGCTCGGTGGCTGCGCCCGCAGGCGAGATGACGGTGTTGCTCGGCCCCGGCTGGCCTGGCGTGCTGCTGCATGAGGCGATCGGCCACGGGCTAGAAGGCGATTTCAACCGCAAGGGCACCAGCGCTTTTTCCGGCCGAATCGGAGACCGCGTGGCCGTGCCGGGCGTCACCATCGTCGATGACGGGTCGATCGGCGAGCGCCGTGGTTCGCTGTCGATCGACGACGAGGGCACCCCGACGCAGGAGACCGTGCTGATCGAGGACGGGATTCTGAAAGGCTATATGCAGGACCGCATGAACGCGCGGCTGATGGGCGTGCCCGCCACCGGCAACGGCCGCCGTCAGGACTATGCCCACAGCCCCATGCCGCGCATGACGAACACTTTCATGAAGAGCGGCAATGACGATCCCGAAGAACTGCTCAGCCGCGTGAAGGACGGCATCTTCGCCAAGAGCTTCGGCGGCGGGCAGGTGGATATCGTCTCGGGCAAGTTCGTGTTCTCCTGCACCGAGGCGTACCGCGTGAAGAACGGCAAGCTGGGCGATCCCATCAAGGGCGCGACGCTGATCGGCGACGGGCCGACGGTGCTCACGAAGCTGACCGGCATCGGCAAC
>JBELIU010000218.1:0-4896 GCA_042090735.1 Novosphingopyxis sp.
CCTCCTGCGCCTGGGCCGGCATCGCGACCAACAACAGAAGTGCGGCGAAGGCGATGATCTTCGAAACGATCTCAGGCATCGATGGCATCCTCCTCAAGACTTGCGGCATTTTCCTGAATGAAGGCGAAGCGTTCTTCCGGCTTCTTGCCCATCAGCCGGTCCACCAGTTGGGATACGCCGGCCCGCTGTTCATATTCGTGCGGAAGCGTAATGCGGATCAGCGAACGCGATTTCGGGTCCATCGTCGTCTCGCGCAGCTGCGAGGGGTTCATTTCGCCAAGGCCCTTGAACCGCCCGACCTCCACCTTCTTGCCCTTGAAGACCGTCCTCTCGATCTCGGCGCGGTGGGCGTCGTTGGCGGCATAGACGCTCGTGCCGCCGCTCGTCAGGCGGTAAAGCGGCGGGCGAGCAAGGAACAGGTGCCCGTTCTTCACGATGTCCGGCATTTCCTGGAAGAAGAACGTCATCAGCAGCGTGGCGATATGCGCGCCGTCCACGTCAGCGTCCGTCATGATCACGATGCGCTCGTACCGCAGATTGTCGGAGTCGCAGTCCTTGCGCGTGCCGCAGCCCAGCGCCTGGATCAGATCGGCGATTTCTTGATTGGCGATGATCTTGGCGACGGTTGCGGAGGCGACGTTCAGGATCTTGCCGCGGATCGGCAGGATCGCCTGCGTCTTGCGGTCGCGCGCCTGCTTGGCACTGCCGCCGGCGCTGTCGCCCTCGACGATGAACAGCTCGGTGCCATCCGGCCCCGCCTCAGAGCAGTCGGTGAGCTTGCCCGGCAGGCGCAGCTTGCGCGAGCTGGTGGCGGTCTTGCGCTTCACCTCCCGCTCTGCCTTGCGCTTGAGCCGCTCCTCCATCTTTTCCTGAATGAAGCCGAGCAGCGCGCGCCCGCGCTCCATATTGCCGGTCAGATAATGGTCGAAATGGTCGCGCACCGCATTTTCGACCAGTTTGGCCGCTTCGGGTGAGGTCAAGCGGTCCTTGGTCTGGGACTGGAACTGCGGCTCGCGAATGAAAACGGAGAGCATCAGCTCACAGCCGCCCATCACATCGTCCGCGGTCAGTTGCGAAGCCTTCTTGTTGCCCGCAAGGTCCGCAAAGGCGCGCAGGCCCTTGGTCAACGCGGCGCGAAGCCCCTGTTCATGCGTGCCGCCCGCAGGCGTCGGGATCGTGTTGCAATACCAGTCGGTCGATCCTTCGGACCAGAGCGGCCAGGCGATCGCCCATTCCACGCGGCCCTGATTGTCGGGAAAATCCTGGCTGCCGGAGAAAAACTCCGAAGTCGCGCATTCACGGCCTTGTAATTGTTCGGAAAGATGGTCCGATAGGCCGCCGGGGAACTGGAAGACGGCATCCTCCGGCACCTCTTCGCTTGCAAGCGATGGCGCGCATTTCCACCGGATTTCCACGCCCGCGAAGAGATAGGCCTTGGACCGCACCAACTTGAACAGCCGCTTGGGCTTGAACATGGCGGTCGGGCCGAAAATCTCCCGATCGGGCACGAAGCTGATCGAGGTGCCGCGTCGGTTCGGCGTGTTGCCGATGTTCTCCAGGCCCGTCAGCGGCGCGCCCTTGGAGAAAGTTTGCCTGTATAACGTGCGGTTACGGGCAACTTCCACGATCGTTTCGACCGAAAGAGCGTTAACGACGGATACGCCGACGCCATGCAGGCCGCCCGAGGTGGCATAGGCCTTGTCCGAAAACTTGCCGCCCGAATGCAGCGTGGTGAGGATCACCTCCAGCGCGGATTTGTCCGGATATTTGGGATGCGGATCGACGGGTATACCGCGGCCATTGTCGACGATGGTAAGGCGATTGCCTTCATCCAGTTCCACCTCGATCCGGGTGGCATGGCCGGCCACCGCTTCGTCCATCGCATTGTCGAGCACCTCGGCCGCGAGATGGTGGAGCGCGCGCTCGTCCGTCCCGCCGATATACATGCCCGGACGGCGCCGCACGGGCTCCAGCCCTTCGAGCACCTCGATCGAGCTCGCGTCATACCCGCTACTGTCGCTGCTTGTGCCCCCCGAGGCACCGAAAAGGTCATCGGCCATGACCAAGGTATAGGGGAGTGGGAGTTGCGCTGGCAAGCGCGGCTCGCAGGCTGCATGTTCTTTATTCGTTCTGTCCTACAGGCGCCGCGGTCGGCATAGCCTTCGATATGACGAACAAAGCCATTCTCATCTTCGCCGCGCCCGCTCCGGTGCGCATCCGGTTTCGGCCCGTGGCGACACGCGCCCGCCACGACGGCTGGACCGTGCAGCGCCAGGGAGATTTTATCGCCGCGCTGGCGGCGCTGGGATCCGTGAGCCGTGCGGCAGCGCGCGTGGGTATCAGCGCGCGCTCCGCCTATCGATTGAAGGGGCGCGGGGACGCCGTGGCCTTCTCCGATGCGTGGGATCATGCGCTGGATCATGCCCGCGCACGAAGGATAGAGGAAGAACGGGTGCAGGCGGAGTGGCGCCGGTCGCGCCCCTATTTCTACGGCAATTTGCAGCGCGGCGTGGTGCCCGCGGACGATCAGGCCGCGCTGCTGCGGAGGCTCGAACGGCTGGAGAACAGGTTCATGCGGCGCAACGGTTCGTCGACAAGGGGGAACGTATGAACCGAATCCCAAGGGGGGTGTCCCCGGACACATGCGACTTTTCAAATACTGCCGACCGCCAACAAAAAAGGCGCGCCCAGACGGACGCGCCTTCCTCGATTTCGATTGGTGACACCCTCAGCGCACGCGCGGGCCGCCGAAGGGCAAGGGCGGCGGGGGCCGGCGGGCACCGCGCGGCAGCTGCGCCTGATAGGCCCGGCCACAATGTTCGACGCAATAAGGAAAGCCCGGATTGACCGCCTCACCGCAGAAATGGAAGTCCGCTTCGCCCGGATGGCCCATCGGCCAGCGGCAAACGCGCTCGTTCAAGTCCAGCAGGCTGGTCTTGTCCGCGATCTCGGGGCTCGGCTTTGCCGGCACGAGGCGGCGCGGCGGCGCGGGCGGGATGGGCGGCTGCTGGTCGCCGGGCCCTTGGCGCATGAAGCCGCCGGGGCCGATGGAAACCACCTTCTGCTGCGGCTTTTCGGGCGCTTTTTCTTGTTCCGGCGCGGCTTGTGAAGCGGCAGGAGCTTCCGCCTTCGCCTCTTCCTTGGGTGCCGGCGCAGGCTCGGCAGCCTTGGGCGCGGGTTCCGGTTCCGCCTTCTTCTCCGGCTCGTTCGACTTGACCGGCGACGGTCGCGATTTGAGGCCGAGGCGGTGCGCTTTGCCGATCACGGCATTGCGACTCACCTCGCCCAGTTCCTCGGCGATCTGGCTGGCGGTAAGGCCTTTTTCCCAGAGCTTCTTGAGCAGGTAGATCCGATCGTCGGTCCAGGCCATAAAAACTTTCTCGTTAATTCGACGGCGCGCGAAGAGCGCGGCGGTTGCGGCGATAAGCGGCAGGCGTTAGGCGATTGCCGCATGGCGTCCAACAGCGAATTTAGGAAACAGGCCGGCCCGGCGCAACCGGGCTTCGGCGTTCCCACCATTTCCGGAGTGAATTGGGCAGGGCTCAAGACGCTCTACGTCAAGGAAGTGCGCCGCTTCATGCGGGTGCAGCTGCAGACGGTGTGGGCGCCGGGGATCACCACGCTTCTTTATCTCATCATCTTCACCGTCGCACTGGCGCGCGGCGGACGCACGGCACTCGGCATGCCTTTCGTCGATTTTCTGGCGCCGGGCCTGATCGTGATGGGCATGCTGCAGAACAGCTTCGCCAATGCCAGCTTTTCGCTACTGGTCGGCAAGATTCAAGGCACGATCGTCGATTATCTGCTGCCGCCGCTGAGCTATGCCGAGCTGATGTTCGCGCTGATCGCCGGATCGGTGACGCGCGCCGTCGCCGTGGGCGGCGCGGTGTGGCTGGCGATGCTGCTGTGGCCGGGTGTCTCCGTGGCGGTTCGCGAGCCTTGGGCGGTGATCTGGTTCGGCCTGAACGGCGCGACCTTCCTCGCGATCCTCGGCCTCGTCACATCGATCTGGGCGGAGAAATTCGATCATGCTGCGGCCGTCACCAATTTCGTGATCGCGCCGCTCGCGCTGCTTTCGGGCACTTTCTATTCGGTCGAGAGACTGTCACCGACGTTTCAGGCAATCAGCCATGCGAACCCGTTTTTCTATATCATCTCGGGCTTCCGCTACGGTTTTCTCGGCGTGGCCGATTCGCCGGTTATGATCGGTGCCCTGGTGGTATTCGTGCTGAACCTGATCGGCGGAACGCTGGTTTACCTGCTGCTGCGCTCCGGTTGGAAGATCCGCAGCTAGCAAGCGAAGCGGTCAATGCGCGAAGCTAATTGCGGCGGTGCGCGGGAAGGGCATATTTCTCGCCCGACCAGGCCGCGAAATATTGGCGGATTTCGGGATGATCCACCGGTCCGCCGTCATGGTCGTCCAGGAGATTGCCCTGGCTGACATAGGCGATGTAGCTGGAGTCCTCGTTCTCCGCGAACAGGTGATAAAAGGGCTGGTCGCGCGCCGGGCGAATGTCCTCCGGAATTGCTTCGTACCAGTCCTCGCTGTTTGAAAATTCGGCATCGACATCGAACACGACGCCGCGGAAGTCGAGGAAGCGATGGCGCACGACATCACCGATGCCGAAGGCAGCCTGACGGATGGAAACAGTCTGATTCATATCAGCGCTCATATCGGCCCAACGCGCGACGAATACAACCGATCCGCTTCGCCTACAGGGCTTGGCAAGCCAAAGGGAGTGCGCTAGAGGGCGCGCCTTGCCGAACGGAGCCGGGGCTTTCGCCCTTCGACCATTGCCCCGTTCGCCTCGCGGAGAGGTGCCGGAGTGGTCGAACGGGGCAGTCTCGAAAACTGTTGTGCTCTTACGGGTACCGTGGGTTCGAATCCCACCCTCT
>JBELIU010000219.1:0-4850 GCA_042090735.1 Novosphingopyxis sp.
GTTAGATATGAGCAAGCAATCGGTTGCACGCGCTGCAAGCCGTAAGCAGAAGCGGCCGAATAATGGCCGGGCTGTGAAATGCGAACTTCATTCCGAGCTATTACGCACCTTGCCCGCACCCAAAATCGCTCGGCTGCCGGGTATGAAAGTTGGCGATGTCCCGCTTGCGAAAATCAACAAGCGCCTGCGAAATGGCAAAGGTCAGACGATCCGACGGGGGCGCGGCGCGCCTGCAAGCGCGAACCCCTCGATTGGGACCGTCGTGTTGACAGATTTTCTAGAAACAGCGGAACGCCCGGCTTGCAACGCTTCTAGTATTCCGGCTGCGCAGAGCTGGATGATCGGCCACGAGCCGGGTTGGAAGGTGTTGGCAGCCTTCATGTCGGCCAAAACACGTGCAGAGCGCGATCTCCTTCGACAGCACCCCCAACTTGTAACACCCTACGGCTGCAGTCTGCTCGAAGAACTGGAAGGTTTTCTGGCGTTGACGACTAGAGGTCGGAATGGATGTTCGAACCTGCGCTTTACTGAGATGCGGCTGACGGACCGATCAAGAGCTACGCGACCATTGTGGCCAGACGAGATTGGTGTCCTCGCTAATCTATACGATGGTTTCAGGTACGTTTCTCCCCAGGACATGGAAGTCGTGACGTCCTGCTTCCTGAAGGGATATGATCGTGTGCGCGGCTTCATCTCTGTGCCGCTTTCAGCCTGTCACGCCTTCGCAGATGCAGTGATTAAAGCTGGCATAGGGCAGGACGAGATAAACATTGAAGAGCGCGCCAGGACGGCCCTCGTTCGCTTTGGAGCAAGCGGCAAAATGCACCGTGGTTATGTCTGGGGCATTCTGTTCGCTAGCGCGGCGCATAACGCGGTCAGCCGCCTAGCCGGCCCGGCGTGAACGACAGGGTCATCGCGAACAGCTTTCTGCCCTTTCGAAATATGATAAAGGGTTAATAAAAAAAATATGAATCTTGCGCTTGCGCTTGCGCTTATATATCCAAAATTTCTTGCTGAAAAAACTCAGTCGAACTATCACCAATTCCAGCGGTGGCTGTCGTAAGTTCTTTGGGCAAGCCGGTATATTCAATTTAGGCTTTGAACTGCCTGTTTGACATCGTTACCGATAGAGATCGCCTCGCCGGCAATGTGAGGTGGTCCCGCCTTCTTGGACAGTTTAGCGGCTAAGTTAAGCTAATCCCAGTTGTCGTTCACGCCGCCTGTTTGATCATCAAATCATGGGGGGCATGCCCCCCATGACTTAATTGCCCGATCCGCCGATAGGCCTCGACCGGGGTTTTTCCGGCCAGGCCCGAGTGCGGACGCTGGGTGTTGTAATAGGTGATCCAACGGCCAAGGCCAGGCATCAACTCCGAGCCGGTGTCGAAGGCATGGAGATAAACGCATTTGTAGTTCAGGGATCGCCAAGGGCGTTCGATGAAGACATTGTCCATCCATCGACCCCGCCCGTCCATGCTGATGCGAACCTCAGCCTCGCGCAACACAGTGGTGAAGGCCTGCGACGTGAACTGGCTGCCTTGGTTGGTGTTGAAAATCTAAGACTTGCCGTAGCGAGCCAGCGCCTCCTTCAACGCCGCGACGCAGAACCCTGCGTCCATCGTATTCGATAACCGCCACGCCAGCACCTTCCGGGTTGCCCAGTCCATGATCGTCACCAAGTACAGGAAGCCGCGCCGCATCGGCATGTAGGTCACGTCAGCGCACCAGACCTGATTGGGTCGGTCGATCACCAACTTGCGCAGCAGATACGGATAGACCCGGTGCTGCGGGTGCGGATCACTGGTGCGCGGCCGCTGGTAGATCGGCGTTAGGCCCATCTTCGCCATCAGCCGCCGGGCCCGGCGGCGACCAACCTCATGACCCGCGCGCCGCAGGTGACGCGCCATCTGCCGGCTGCCGCACCAAGGGCAGTCCAGCAACGTCGCATCGATCACCGTCATCAGCGCCAGCGTCTCATCCGTCTACTGCACAGACGATGAACGGCCAATCGAGAGCAGGCGACATTGCGCCGAGATCGACAGGCGGTGGTGAGCAGGTTCGACCATCGCCCGCCTCCGCTCCACGCTCATCGACCGAAGGCTTTCGCTAAAAAATCCCGCTCCGCCACCAATTGCCCGATCTTGGCGGCAGCTTCTCTATCTCGCTTTCGCTAGCAGCCTTGACCGCATCGCCGGCTCCCGAGAACGTGCCTGCCATCCCTTCACTAGCCTGCCGCTTCCAAGGGGCGATCATCGTGTAGTGCACGCCATGCTTGGCTGCCAGCTCCGCCAGCGTCAGATCACCCCGGATCGCTTCCAGCGCCACCTTGGCTTTGAAATCGGCGATATAGCGCTTTACCGTCGTCTTCATTCCCGTACCAATCCATTAGGTCGGGATTAGCTTAGCATCCTGTCCAGAAAAGCGGGGCCACCTCGAATCGACCGATGGCCGGACTTGGGGCGGGCTTGCATACCGGCAAGGCCCGCGGGCGTTGAGCGAGCTGCTGATGCAGCTCGCGTTCGCCGATCGGGAGATCGGTAGCGATTGAAACGATCCTTGGGGCGGCCTACTATAGGTTGCCCCCTCTTTTTTTACATCCGCATTCGCCGACCCGCATCTCGGGAGATCGCGGATCTCATCCGCACAATTCATAGCGTGCGATCTTCGCGGGTCGTTTCAATGCCGCGCGTTGTCTTGCTCAGGCCTGCGCCAGAATACCATCAAGGTTCGTCGCTGTTACGAATGGCACATCCAGCGATCGGAAGTGCGCCTTCCCGCACGCGATCTGCGCCTTCTCGGCTTCGCGTAAAGTGTTCAGGTCACCCTTGCTTTCGCTAACCAGATAAATGTCCTCACCTTCATCATGCTCCCGCACGATGGCCCAGTCGGGATTGTATGTTCCCAAAGGTGTGGTGATCTTAAATCCCTGCGGAAGCTTGGCGAATACCTTGATAGCCCCGCTCATGTTGAGCGCTTCGGCCAGCGGTGCCTCTACAGTCGTCGAGTCCGTTACGATATGATCCAGCGGCGCTTTCGACACCTTCACCAAGCGCTCCAAGGGGATCTCTCTTTCTTCATGAAACAGGTCTTGCGCCCACCATTCGTCGAGCGGCTTGTAGACGATCCCGTCCGTCATCATCAGGCGTCTACCTGCCTGGATAATGGCAACGGCCGCGTCGACGAACGCCGACGGGTTGATAGTCGCGTCCTCAAGTCTCCCGGACTGGACCAGAATGTCCGCGATCACCTTTCGGGGTAGCTCGGTGCGGTTCTGCAATTCTCCGAGTAGATCCGGCAGGTCCAGCTTGGCCGTGGCCAAGCGCTGGGGCGCCGACATCAAGCGCTTCTCTCCGGTCACGCCCTCACGGCCAATCAACATATTCGCCAGCTCGAAAGTGACGCGCGCTTCGCCGGGGCGTGGCACGTCCGCCATCGCTTTTGCGCATCTTGCCACGAGCGCCGCGTCGTCGAAATCGAGGCGATAGGTCGTCTTGCGACTGATACGCTTCCACAGTTCTTGGAAATCATGGCCTTCAAGAACGGCCAAATTGAGCTTCACCTCCCCCTTGGCCCGTGCATCCCGGATAGGCAGCTTGCGTGCGATACGGGTGAGCCGTTCGCGGACGAGCTTGCGCGCGTCCTCCGGCAAATCAGCGGGAAGCGGCACCGTGTTCGTTGCCAAGGCAGTGCGCAGTTCTTCCTTTGCCTTCCCACTCTCCTCGATCAGGCCCGCACCGAGGAGCCCTTCGAAGATTGCACGGCTTTCGTTGACCTTGAGTGTGCCCGTTTCGCCATTGGGCAACGGATAGGTCAGGCCGGCAAATAGGTCGACGGTGACGAGGCCGAGCTTGACCTTCAGCTCCTTTTCCATCTCCTTCTGAAGCCCGTCCGCGTAATCGGCGAAGCTCTCCTGCGCGACAACTGTCAGCACGTTCAGTCCCTCGTCACGGCGACGTTGGCCTCCATTATCTACGCACAAGCGAAGACCGCGACCGATCGACTGGCGGCGGCGCGTCTCGCTGGCCATTTCGCGCAGGCTGCAAATCTGGAAGACGTTGGGATTGTCCCAGCCTTCACGCAGCGCCGAATGCGAGAACAGGAAGCGCAGCGGCTCCGCCTCGTCAAGCAGGCGCTCCTTGTCCTTCATGATCAGGTCGAAGGTGCGTTCGGCATCCTCGCGCGATCGGGCGTTCGACAATTCCCCGGCAGCATTGAGGGTCGGCTCGGTGAAAGTGCCATTCCGGTCTTGAGAGAAATACCCTCCATGTGCCGAAGCCGCATCGGCTGGGACTTCCGCGAACAGGGAATGAAACTCAGGGCGGGCAGCCTGCTTTGCATATTCTTCCTCGAAGATGACTGCCAACGGCCCTGCCTTGGCGTCGCCGTTCTCGTATTCCCGGTAGTCCTTCACGGCTTCCAGGAAAAACAGGCTCAGGGTCTTGATACCCAGAGGTCGGTTGCGCAGCTCCTTCTTGAAATGGTGCTCGATCGTCTGACGGATCATCGCCCGTGACAGCGAGTTCGCGTCAACGTCGCCATGGCTGTCACCGATCTCGAGGGTTTCGACCCCCTTGCCCGGCACCGTCAATTGCATCGTGCCAGCGCTTCG
This sequence comes from Novosphingopyxis sp., assembly GCA_042090735.1. Classification (GTDB taxonomy): domain Bacteria; phylum Pseudomonadota; class Alphaproteobacteria; order Sphingomonadales; family Sphingomonadaceae; genus Novosphingopyxis. The sequence continues at coordinate 4,610 of JBELIU010000219.1, forward strand.
GCCCATCTTCTGGATCAGGCCGATGCGGTAGTCCGCGTAAATGCTTCGACCGCCTGAAATATGGTCGTCGGACAGGACGGAGCCATCGTCCAACCACACTGCCTTGCGCGATACGCTACCGGCTTGCTGCCTGGCGATCTCCACACGGGCACGCGGAAGCTGGCCCTTCTTGGTTTCGACCTCGAGCAGCTTCACATAGGGGCTGTTCTCGGCATCCTGGATGCGCGCGCCGTCCACTTCG
>JBELIU010000012.1:0-25331 GCA_042090735.1 Novosphingopyxis sp.
CTTCTCGGAGCTGTCATGCCATGCCTTGTGGCTGAAATGCGTGTCGGTGGAGACGCTGTATACCTCGACGCCCATCTTCTGGAGCGTGGGGTAGATATCGGCCAGATCTTCCAGCTCGGTCGGGCAAACGAAGGTGAAATCGGCCGGATAGAAAAAGAATACCGCCCACTTGCCCTTCGTGTCCTCGTCGGTGACGGTGACGAACTCGCCCTGCTTGTAGGCCTGGGTGCTGAACGGTTTGATCGGTTTATCGATGACGGACATGGATATTTCCTCTGTCGGTTGGGGGTGGGAGAAGTGCTGTGTGCACTGCAACATATGACCCCGCCCGACAGATTTATAAAGGCGTTTTGTCCGGTTTTTTTGATTGAGTTTGTCGATCAACCGCCCGAAAAAAAGTTTCGGAACCGGGCATCCTCGCTCAGTCTCCGCCCACGCGCTCGATGTCCGCGCCCACCGCTTCGAGCTTTTCCTCCAGCCGCTCATAGCCGCGGTCCAGATGATAGACGCGGTTGAGCTGCGTCTCGCCCTCGGCGGCGAGGCCGGCGATGACGAGGCTCATCGAGGCGCGCAGATCGGTGGCCATCACCGGTGCCCCGGTCAGCCGCTCCACACCGCGCACGACGGCGGTGTGGCCGTCGACATCGATATTGGCGCCCATTCGGGTAAGCTCAGGAACGTGCATGTAGCGGTTCTCGAAGATGGTTTCGGTCAGCACGCTGTTGCCATCCGCCTTGCACAAGAGCGCCATCAGCTGTGCCTGCATGTCGGTGGCAAGGCCGGGGTAGGGCGCGGTGGTAAGGCGCACGGGCTTCAGCGCTCCGTTGGCGGCCACCTTCACGCCATGCTTGTGCGTTTCGATATGCAGGCCCATTTCGCGCAGCGCATCGAGCGTCGTTTCCATCTCGTCCGCGCGCGCACCGATCAGATCGACCTCGCCGCCCGTGATCGCGGCCGCACAAGCATAGCTGCCCGCCTCGATCCGGTCCGGCATTACTTCATACGTGGCACCGTGCAAACGCTTCACGCCGTGGATGGTGAGATCCGACGTACCGATCCCTTCGATATCCGCACCCATCGCCACCAGCAGCTTGCACAGGTCGACGATCTCCGGCTCGCGCGCGGCATTGCGCAGGACCGTGGTTCCGCTGGAGAGGGAGGCGGCCATCAGGGCGTTCTCGGTTGCGCCGACCGACACGACCGGAAAGCTGTAGGTGCCGCCGGGCAGGCCGCCGTCGGGCGCACTCGCGCGCACATAGCCCGAAGCGATCTCGATCTCCGCGCCCATCGCTTCCAGCGCCTTTAGATGCAAGTCGATCGGACGGTTGCCGATCGCACATCCGCCGGGCAGCGAAACGGTTGCTTCACCCGCGCGGGCCAGCAGTGGGCCGAGCACCAGGATCGAGGCACGCATCTTGCGCACGATGTCATAGGGCGCGACGGTGGAGGTGATCCGCGTGGCCTGCAGCGTCATCACCCGCCCGAAGTCTTCCGGCCGCGATCCGGCGATCGCGGTGGAGACGCCGAACTGGTTCATGAGGTGCTGGAAACTGTCGATATCCGCCAGCCGCGGCAGATTGCGTAGCGTTAGCGGTTCATCGGTCAGTAGCGCGCAAGGGATCAGCGTCAGCGCGCTGTTCTTGGCACCGGAGATGGGAATGCGGCCCGAAAGGCGGTTGCCGCCACGAATGAGAATTCTGTCCATCGCATGGGAATAGCGATTGCGCGCGCGGAGACAAGGTCGGTGGGCGCTCCACCGATCTGGAGAGGGGTTTTATGCTTTCTCCAGCGTGCATTGCAGCGGGTGCTGGTTCTGCCGCGCGAAATCCATCACTTGGTTCACTTTCGTTTCGGCCACTTCATAGCTGAAGATGCCGCAAACGCCGACGCCGCGCTGGTGGACGTGAAGCATCACGCGGGTGGCTTCGTCGGTGTCCATCGTGAAAAAGCGCTTCAGGCAATGTACGACGAATTCCATCGGCGTGTAATCGTCGTTCAGCATCAGCACCTTGTACTGACTCGGCTGTTTGGTCTTGGGTCGGGTGCGCGTGGCGAGGCCCACCGAGGGGCCGTCGGGGCCCTGCTCGTCATCCTTCGCCATATGGATCGAAAGCGGGCGGATCGAGAGGGGGGCTTGCTGAGTCATACAGCGTCAAAATATGGCATCGCGTGGCGCTGGGGCAAGCCCCGACATTGGTAAACGCGGATATGTCAGGCTGAAATCGAAACGGCCCCGCGGGCGCGCACCAAAAAAAGGCCGCCCCCGTTTCCGTGGAGCGGCCTCTGGTGATCGGGTTGCCAATCGGATGGGATGAAAGCCTTAGGCTTCGATCTTCATCTTCTCACCGGCTTCGGCCATGCGGCTGGAGATCGGCTGGAACATGTCGCCGAACAGCTTGACCATCTTCTCGGTGTTCTTCGAGCTCTGCTCGACCATCACGTCGAAGTTCTTGCGGGCATATTCACCCTGCAGCTGGAACAGCTCGGTGGGCGACTTGACGGAGGTGAAGTCCTTCATCGCGCTCGACGCGTCTTCGAAGTTCTTCTTAGCGAACTCCATGTTGTCGCGGCCGAGTTCCTGCATGCCCTCGGCACCGATTTTGCCGGCCTGCACGAAGGCTTCGACGTTGCCGCGGCTGAATTCGCCAGCTTCGGTCATCATCTGCACGGTCTTCTCCGAAGCAGCCGTGGTGCGCTCGGACATGTCGTTGACCATCTTGCTGGTCTTGTCGGTTACTTTTTCGGTGGTGTTAGCCATGATGGCGGATCCTTTCTGGATAGTCTTGGTGGCGGCAGTCTCGACGGCCGCCTGAGTTTCTTTCACTTCGGTAACGGCTGTCTCTGCGGCCTTCGTGGCCGTCTCGACAGGCTTCGCGATTTCCGCTGCCTTGGCAGAAGTCGCTTTGGTTTCAGGCTCCGCTGCCTTGGGCGCCGGCTTGGCCGGGCTGGCGGGCGCGCTTGCCTTCCCCTTTGCGGGAGCTTTCGATTTCGGTGCTGTCTTACGAGCAGTCATCGTCAATCCGTTCCTTCTTTGCTGCATTGCACAATACGCATTGAGGGACGGTTTGTCAAGGAATTATTGTGCGCTGCACAAAATCGGAATATCGCAAAAAACGGGCGTTTCGGCGACATCCTAACCTATTTTATGCTGCACTTGGGTCAGCGGCTTTTGACATAGCGGCCCGGCGCATCCTCGATCGCTTTAAGCTTGCCCTTGCCGGGACGACGCGCGCCTTTCACCGCCACTTCATCGGGCGCCTGGGCACGGAGCCATTCGATCCAGTCCGGCCACCAGCTGCCCTTGGTCTCGTTTGCCCCATCGATGAACCGTTCCAGCGAATCCACGCCGTCGTCCTCATTAGTCCAATATTGGTATTTTTCGGCGGCGGGCGGGTTGACCACGCCGGCAATGTGGCCCGATCCGGCGAGGACGAAGCGCTTCTCGCCCGAAAGATGGTCCATCAGCTTCCAGACGCTGGCTACCGGTGCGATATGATCTTCCTTCCCGGCCTGAATATAGGTCGGGGTCTTGATCTTGCTCAGGTCGATGGGCGTGCCGTCGATGCGGATCGCGCCCGGCTTTGCCAGCTTGTTCTCGCGGTACAGGTCCTCAAGATATGAACGATGCCATTTGCGCGGCAGATTGGTGGTGTCGCCGTTCCAGTGGAGCAGATCGAATGCCGGATAGTCCTCGCCCAGCAGATAGTTGGTGACGACGTAATTCCAGATCAGGTCACGCCCCCGCAGCATGTTGAAGGTGGCGGCCATGTAGCGCCCGTCCAGATAGCCCGGATCGCTCAGCTGCTGAACCAGCTCCATATGCTCGTCGCCGGTGAACAGCAGCAGATCGCCGGCTTCTTCGAAATCCACCTGCGCGGTGAAGAAGGTGGCACTGGCCACCTTGTCGGCCTCGCCGCGCTCGGCCAGCAGCGCCAGCGTGGCGGCAAGGGTGGTGCCCGCCACGCAATAGCCGATACTGTGAACGCTATCGACATTCAGCGCTTCGCGGATGGTGTCGATCGCATCGATCTGCGCGGCGACATAATCGTCCCATTCCACGTCTGCCATCGAGGCATCGGCGGATTTCCAGCTGACCATGAACAGGGTGACGCCTTGATCGACGGCCCATTTCACGAAGCTCTTCTTCTCATTGAGATCGAGAATGTAGAAGCGGTTGATCCAGGGCGGAAAGATGACGAGCGGCGTCTTCAGGACCTTCTCGGTGGTCGGGGTATATTGAATCAGCTGATAGAGCGGCGTTTCGTGCACGACCTTGCCGGGCGTCGTCGCGATGTTCTCCCCCAGCTCGAACGCGTCCGGATCGGTATGCGTCAGCTGACCTTTACGCAGGTCGTTGAGCATATGCTCCAGGCCCTTGAGCAGGCTCTCGCCGCGCGTCTCGTATGCCTTTTCGAGCACCTGCGGATTGGTCATCGCAAAATTGGTCGGCGAGACGGCATCGAGCGCGTTGGATAGGTTGAAGCGCAGCTTGGCCTTCATGTCCGGATCGAGCCCGTCGATATCGTCCGCCCAGGCCAGCATCCGCTCGACCGTGAACTGATAGGCCTGCGCGATCGCGGCGAAAACGGGGTGGTTTTCCCACCCTTCATGCCGGAAACGCTTGTCCCGCGTTTCGACGGGCTGGTTCCAGCCGTCCATGCCGGACGTCATGAGCTTGCCCCAATATTCGAAGCTGGACGTGATCATCTCGGCCTGCTGGCGCATGACGCTCATCGGGTCCTGCGCGCTCAGGCGATAGCGGGCAGGGGCGTCCGCGCCCTCCATCCAGCGTCGCATCATCTTTTCGGATTGATCGGCCAGGCGCCCGTCCGCGATCTGCTCGGCAGCGAACTCCCCCAGCAGCTGCTGGGCGCGCAGGGTAACGAAGCCCCATTGCTGCATCTGCTCCAGAAGGTTCTGCGTGCCTTCCACCAGATCCTGGCCGGCCTGCTCCAGTCCCGGGCCCATCGCCTTATCGCCGCTTTTGCTTGCCATCGTCATCCTCCTCCTGTGCGCCCGCTTTGTTACAAGCTTTCGTTGGTTCATAACATGAAGTTCCACATGACGCGCGTGGTTCCTCTCGATATGGCAGGGACATTATGAACGACGATTTTTACCGCATCCGCCGCCTGCCCCCTTATGTCTTCGCCGAGGTGAACGCGATGAAGGCCGCCGCGCGCGCGCGCGGCGAGGATATTATCGACCTTGGCATGGGCAATCCCGATGGAGCGCCCGCCGCGCATATCGTGGAGAAGCTGTGCGAGGTTGCACGCGATCCCGGCGCTCATGGCTACAGCGCGTCGAAAGGAATCAAGGGACTGCGAAAGGCGCAGGCGGCTTATTATCAGCGCCGGTTCGGTGTCGATCTCGATCCCGAGAACGAGGTGGTGGTCACGCTGGGCTCGAAGGAAGGCCTCGCCAATCTTGCTCAGGCGATTACCGCGCCGGGCGATGTCGTGCTGGCACCCAATCCCAGCTACCCCATCCACACCTTCGGCTTCATCATCACCGGCGCCGCGATCCGCTCCATTCCCGCCGCGCCCGGGCCGGATTTCTTCAAGCGCCTGGAATATTCCATGGCCTATTCGGTGCCCAAGCCGAAGGTGCTGGTGATCGGCTATCCCTCCAATCCGACCGCCTACACCGCGGATCTCGCATTCTACAGCGAGGTCGTGGCCTTCGCCAAAGAACATAAGCTCTGGGTGATTTCCGATCTGGCCTATGCCGAGATCTATTTTGGCGACGAGCCTACCCCGTCGATCCTGCAGGTGCCGGGGGGCAAGGATGTGGCGGTGGAATTCACCAGCATGTCCAAAACCTATTCTATGGCCGGTTGGCGCATTGGCTTCGCAGTCGGCAATCCGACGCTGATCGGCGCGCTGGCGCGGGTGAAGAGCTATCTCGATTATGGCGCGTTCACCCCGATCCAGGCCGCTGCCGTGGCCGCTTTGAACGGGCCGCAGGATGCAGTTGAAGCGAACCGCCAGCTCTACAAGGCGCGGCGCGATGTGATGGTGGAAAGCTTCGGACGCGCCGGCTGGGATATCCCGCCGCCCGATGCCAGCATGTTCGCCTGGGCCCCGATCCCCCCTGCTTTGGCGCATCTGGGCTCGGTCGAATTCTCGAAACGTCTGCTCAGCGAGGCCAAAGTGGCCGTCGCGCCGGGCGCCGGTTTCGGATCGGAGGGCGAGGGTTATGTACGGCTCGCGCTGGTCGAGAATGAGCAGCGCATTCGGCAGGCCGCTCGCGGGATAAAGAAATTTATGAGCGCCAACGGCGTCTACGTGCCCGGTGGGCAGGGAGAGAAGTCATGAGCGATCGCGTCAGCATCACCATCGAGGATCATGTCGCCGACGTGCGGCTGGCGCGGCCGGAGAAGATGAACGCGCTCGACCCCGCGATGTTCGAAGGCATCGTCGCGGCCGGCGAGCGACTGCGCGATGAAAAGGGCGTGCGCGCCGTCGTGCTGTCAGGCGAGGGCCGGGCCTTTTGCGCGGGCCTCGACATGGCCAGCATGGCGAGCGGCGGCACTGGCGCGCCGCTGATCGAGCGCACGCACGGCACATCGAACCTCTATCAGAAGGTAGCGATGGTTTGGCGCGAGCTGCCAATGCCGGTCATCGCCGCGGTGCACGGCATCTGCTTCGGCGGCGGGCTGCAGATTGCCAGCGGAGCGGATATGCGCATCGTCTCGCCCGAGACGCGGCTCTCGATCATGGAGATGAAATGGGGCTTGGTGCCGGACATGGGCGGCTTTGCTCTGTGGCGGCGCAATGTGCGCGAGGACGTGCTGCGGCGGCTCACCTACACCAATGCCGAATTCAATGGCCGCGAGGCGGTGGAATGGGGTTTCGCGACCGAGGTGCAGGACGCGCCGCTGGAACGCGCCAAGGCCATCGCCGCAACGATCGCGGACAGGAACCCTCAGGCGATGCGCGAGGCGAAGGCGCTGTTCAACAGCACAATCGATCTGGACGAGTCGGCCGTGCTTCAGGCCGAAAGCGATGCGCAAGGTCGCGTGATCCGTCAGCCCAACCAGATCGAGGCGGTGATGAGCCAGATGGAGAAGCGCGCCGCGAACTGGAAGGATTGAACGCCATGACCGCGCAAGGACGGTTCGATGTCGACCTGAAACCCGCCTCCGATGCCGGCGATCCGGTTTCGCGGATGACCATCGCAAAATCGTTCGAGGGCGATCTGACCGGAACCAGCCGCGGCGAGATGCTGGCGGTGCGAACCGAAACCGAAGGCTCCGCCGGTTATGTCGCGATCGAGCGGTTCGAGGGTATGCTGGACGGCAAGAACGGCGGATTCACGCTGCAGCATAACGGCATCATGGACCGCGGCGCGCCGTCGCTGAGTGTGCAGGTGATCCCGGATTCCGGATCGGGCGAGCTGGAGGGGATTGCCGGGACCATGACGATCGACCAGTCTTCCGGCGATCATCGCTACAGCTTCGAATACCGGCTCCCTTGATCGCCCCTTAGCTGTCCGCCCAACCCTTCACCCGCGCGCGCTCCAGCACGCCGCGCATGGTATCGTCCATCGGCATCGAGCCGTTCTTGTCGGTCAGCACCAAGGTCGTCACGCTGGTCGCGACGCAGCCGGATTTCTGAAACGCGGCGCTCAGTATCTGCCAGCTCGAATTGCCGATCCGGCCGATGCCGCTGGCGATCTCCATCGCCTCGGGGAAGAACCCTTCGGCCACATAATCGATCTCGACGCGTGCGATCAGCCAGCGCGTGCCCTCGGGATGGCCGAGGCCGAGCGAGTGGTTGAAGCGCACCCGCCCGTTCTCGAACAGCGCGGCATAAGCGACATTGTTGATATGGCCGAGCGGATCGAGATCCTGAAACCGCGTTTCAGTGTGCGTGGTGAAGGGATAGGCCGCAATATCGCGGGGCGGTTTCTGCATTCAATTATCTCCGTAGCCCGGAGCCGGTGGCGCCATGCGCCGTCTACGACTCCGAAGGGCGTTTCCAGTTTGAGAGCCGTCTTTCGACACGCTCAGGACTTCGGATTTCAGGATTATAGGCTCCGCCCGATCAGCTCTTTCATGATCTCGTTGGTGCCGCCGAAGATGCGCGTCACGCGCGCGCCGCGCCACATGCGGGCGATGGGATATTCATTCATATAGCCCGCCCCGCCATGCAGCTGCAGGCACTTATCCATCATCTCCCACTGCAGATCGGTATGCCACAGCTTGGCCGCCGCGCCTTCCTCGGGCGTCAGCGTACGCTTGGCGTGCAGCGTCAGGCAATGATCGAGATGCGCCCAGCCGACTTGCAGTTTGGCCTTGAGGTCCGCGAGCGTAAAACGCGTGTTCTGGAAATCGAACACGGGTTTGCCGAACGCCTTGCGCTCCTTCACGAAGGCCACCGTATCGTCGAACGCCTTCTGCGCGCTGGCCTGCGCGCTGACCGCGATCGACAGGCGTTCCTGGCCAAGCTGGCTCATCAGATAGATGAAGCCCTTGCCCTCCTCGCCAAGGCAATTGGTGATCGGCACGCGAACATCGTCGAAGAACAGCTCCGACGTATCGGCCGCGTCCTGCCCGATCTTGTCGAGATTGCGCCCACGCTTGAAGCCTTCGCGATCCGCCTCCACCAGGATGATCGAGACGCCCTGCCACTTCTTCTCCGCTTCCGGATTGGTGACCGCGCAAACGAGGACGAGATCGGCGTTCTGGCCGTTGGTGATATAGGTTTTGGAGCCGTTGACGACATAATGGTTGCCGTCCTTCTTGGCGCTGGTCTGGATCGATTGCAGATCGCTGCCCACGCCCGGCTCGGTCATCGCGATGGCGGTGACGACCTCTCCCGAGACCATCTTGGGCAGCCATTCCTTCTTCAGCTCTTCGGAGCCGTAATTGATGATGTAATCGGCCACGATGTCCGATTGCAGCGAGAAGCCGAGCGTGGTGCCCGCGCCGTAAGCCGCTTCCTCGTCGACAATGGCGTTGTAGCGGAAATCGAGGCCCAGGCCGCCATATTCTTCCGGCACGGTGGGGCAGAGCATGCCGAGTTCACCCGCTTCGCGCCAGATCGACTTGGGTACGATCTTGTCTTCGTCCCACTGGTCCGCATTCGGCTGAACGCGGTCCCGCATGAAGGCGCGCACGGTATCGCGAAACGCCTCCATGTCTTCATCATAGGCAGTGCGGGTGGCGGTCTCGATCGGCATGGCTCTCTCCTCAATCTCTTTGTGCGCGATTGGACCGCAGGTTTACGCTTGCGTCAAGTGTAACAGTTTTCATCACGAACCCAAATACGTTCGGGCTGAGCTTGTCGAAGCCCCGTCCTTGTTCCTATGCGTTGGCGGCAGAGAAGAGCGGTCCTTCGACAAGCTCAGGACGAACGGGAATTGAGCTATGCCTGACCAATGGACCATCGGCATCATCGGGGGCTCCGGCCTTTACGCCATCGACGGGTTGGAGGATCAGGAATGGCGGCGCGTCGAATCGCCCTGGGGGGAGCCGTCGGACGAGATCCTGTTCGGGCGGATCGGCGATGTGCAGCTGCGTTTCCTTCCGCGCCACGGCCGCGGCCACCGCATCGCGCCGTCCGATCTCAACGCGCGTGCCAATATCGATGCGCTGAAGCGGGCAGGGTGCACTGATCTGCTGGCAATCAGCTCGATCGGCTCGTTGCGCGAAGAGCTTCCGCCCGGTGATTTCGTGGTGGTGGACCAGTTCATCGATCGTACCAAGGGGCGCCAGTGCAGCTTCTTCGGCAGCGGCATGGTGGCGCATGTTTCCATGGCAGAGCCGGTGTGCGAGCGATTGAGCGCGTTCGCTGCGGAGGCGGTCTCGGTGGCGGGCGGCACGGTTGCCAAGGGCGGCACCTATCTGGCGATCGAAGGCCCGCAATTTTCCACCCGCGCCGAGAGCCATCTCTATCGCCAATGGGGCGCGGATGTGATCGGCATGACCGCGATGCCCGAGGCCAAATTGGCGCGCGAGGCAGAGCTGCCCTACGCGCTTATCGGCATGGTCACCGATTATGATTGCTGGCGCGAAGAAACCGCGTTCGTCGAAGTGAGCGAGGTAATCGCGCAGATGACCGCGAACGGCGCGGTGGCGCGCAAAGCGGTGGAAGCCTTCGTTTCCGCCCTGCCGGCGCAGCGCGAGCCCAGCCCGCTCGACAACGTACTCGATTTCGCGCTCATCACCGATCCCGCGCACCGCGATCCCGCGCTTCTGGAGAAGCTCGACGCGGTTGCGGGCCGGGTGCTCGGCTGAGAGTTTCCGACAAAGGCCATTCGATTAACCTACATCGCTTGCCCATCGCTCCGCCGCGCGGCTAGGCTCGGGCCTTCGGCAGCAGGGAAGGCGACATCGATGGACCTGGCCCGCTTCCTTCCGGACAAGCCCGCCTGGCTGCAGGAATATAAGCCGTCTTTCCTGGCCGATGACGCGATTGCCGGACTGGTCCTCGCGGTCCTGCTGATCCCGCAGGCGATGGCCTATGCGCTGCTCGCCGGGCTGCCGCCGCAGGCCGGGCTTTATGCCGCGCTGGCCCCGCCGCTGCTCTATCTGCTGTTCGGCACCAGTCCCTATGTTTCGGTCGGCCCGGTCGCTTTGGTCTCGCTGATCGTGGGCGATGCCATCGCGGCAAGCGGCTTTCCGCCGATGACCGCGGCGATGGTGATCGCGCTGGAGGCGGGCGCGATGCTGGTGCTCGTCGGCCTGTTTCGCCTCGGCCGCCTCGTCAATTTCGTCAGCGAGCCGGTGATGCTGGGCTTTACCGCCGCCGCGGCGGTGCTGATCGCGGCGAGCCAGCTGCCGACCTTGCTAGGCCTTGATGTGCCGCGCAGCAGCGAGCTGATCGGGACGCTTTTGGGTCTGATCGATGCGCTGCCGGATTTGCACGCGGACGTCGTCCTGATCGGTCTCGGTGCCCTCCTGCTGCTCCTGCTGGGGGATCGCTATGCCGGGCCAATGCTCTGGAAGGCAGGCGTGCGGCCGCCCTGGCGCGGGCTGATCGTGAAGGCCATTCCCTTGCTCGTGCTGGTCGGCGCGGCGGCGATGGTCGGCGGATCGGACCTGCCGGTGCCGCGTGTCGGCGCGGTGGAAGGTGGGCTCGCTTCGCTCCGAATGCCGCCATATGGTCTGGACCCGTGGATCGCGTTGGCCCCCTCGGCGCTGATCGCGGCGTTGGTCGTGTTCGTGATCGGCAGCGGCGTCGCCAAATCGCTGGCGGGCCGCAACCGGCGCAAGGTGCGCAGCGACCGCGAAGCGCTGGCGCTCGGCATGGCGAACATCGCTGCGGCACTCACCGGCGGCTATGCGGTCGGCGTCAGTCTCAGCCGCTCGGCCCTGACTGCGGACAGCGGCAGCCGCTCGCCGATCAGTTCGGTGGTAGCGAGCTTGGTGACCCTGGCCGTGCTGCTGTTCCTCACCGGCGCGCTCGCGTTTCTGCCCAAGGCTGCGCTCGCCGCGCTGGTCATCAGTGCGGTGTTCGGGCTCGTGAAGCTGCGCGCGATCAAGGCGGTCATGCGCTACAGTAAGGTGGAGAGCGCGGTGCTGTTCGCGACCCTGGCGGTGACCTTGCTGCTCGGCGTTCAGTGGGGGCTGGCGGCGGGGACGCTGATGGGTCTGGCTGCCTTCCTGTGGTTTTCCAGTGTACCGCGCGTCACGCGGGTGGACCGGTTGGACAATCTCAACGTCTATCGCTCGATCGACCGTCAAGACGGCGGCCCGCGCACCCTGCCGGTGCTGATCGTGCGGATCGACCGTTCGATCTATTTTGGCAATGCCGCCTATTGCGAGGATGCGGTGTTGAATTTCGTGTCCGCGCATTCGGAGGTGCGCTGGCTGGTCCTCGACATGCGATCGGTCAACACCATCGATGCCAGCGGCATGGCCATGCTGGAGCGGCTGCTGGACAATCTACAGGAGAAGAATGTGCGCGTCGCTTTTGCCGCGATGCATGAACCGATTGCCGCTGCGCTGAACGCCAGTGATCGTCCGCGTCAGGCGCGCAGCTTCACGACGGTGGAGGAAGCGATGCACGATATCGAGGAAGACAAGGAAGCTGCCTACAACCGTAAGATGGCGGCAGGATAGAGGCTTTCAGGGGGGGGGCTTTTGCTGGAGCCGAGGCGTGTGGCTCAGCCGCTTACCAGCTGGAGATGCACCTTGCCCGTGCCGGCGCGGAACAGGCCGATTTCCTTGGCTGCTGCCGTGGAAAGATCGATCACGCGGTTGCCGTGGAAGGGGCCGCGATCGTTGATGCGGACGATGACCGACTTGCCCTTGTGCGTCACCATTACCTTGCTACCCATCGGCAGGGTGCGGTGCGCGGCGGTGAGTTCGGTGGGATCGAAAATCTCGCCCGATGCGGTGCGATTGCCTTTGAGGTTCGGGCCGTAATAGCTGGCGCCGCCGGTACCGAGATCTTCTAGGATGTTCTGATCGTCATCAGCAATGCCGACCGCGTCCTGTTCCAGATCGAGCTTGATGCTCGGGGTGGCGGGCGAAGTGATATCGGCATCGACATCGGCGCTGATCTCGATCGGTATGAAGCCGCTGCTGGGGGCGGGAGCGTCCGCGCGGGCGGCGCCGACAAGGCCCATGGCCGGAACCATCGCGGCGAGACCGTAGCTCATGTAGCGGCGGCCGTTGAAGCCTGCTGCACGTGCGCGGATACGAGCCCCGATCGAGTGCGTCTTTGACTGCATATGTATCATGCCTTTGATTTATAACAGAAAACCGCAGTTTTCTCAACCAACCTCAGGCCGCCCTCCAGCGGTCGAGTCTCCGCTAGAAGGCGATTTGCGGCCTGTCCCGCTTGACGCGACAAGCGGTGCCGGTGATGAGGCCGGACGATTGGTTCATAAGGAACTTTGCATGAACGACGCGGAGTCTTCGCGAGACGTTAACCACTATCCGCCGGAGCGACTCGTCGGTGGGCTTCGCAAACTGCTGCGCACGGAGCGACTCGATACCGATCTATACCGTGGCTTGAACCGCGAAGAGGACCGGGGACGCGTTTTCGGCGGGCAGGTTATTGCACAGGCGCTCGACGCTGCTTCGCGCAGCGTGGAAGACGATCGCATCGTCCATTCTCTTCATGCCTATTTCTTGCGCGCCGGAGAAGAAGGTGTCCCCATCATCTACCGCGTCGAACGCGATTTCGATGGGCGGAGCATTTCCAATCGACGTGTCATCGCGATCCAGCATGGCAAGCCGATCTTCAACTTTTCGGCCAGCTTCCAGCGGCCCGCGGACGGGCTGGCTCATCAGTTGCCGATGCCCGACGTGCCGGGCCCGGACGAACTGCCGGGCGAGATCGAGCGGCTGGAAAATCAGGGGGGAGTGCCGGCGGCTTATATCGAACGGCTGCGGGCGCGCCCCCGGCCGATCGAATTCCGCACCGTGGAGAGGCGCTTCGTGGGCGGCGGCAACAAGCAGCCGCCCTTCCAGCATGCCTGGATGCGCGCCGTCGCACCGATCGACGGATCGGCGGCGGAGCACCGCACCCTGTTCGCCTTTGCCAGCGACATGCTGCTTCTGGGAACCTGCACGCTGCCGCACGGCGTCCACTGGGCCACCGACAAGCTGATGATGACGAGCATCGACCATGCGCTGTGGTTTCATGAGGACTTCCGCATGGACGAATGGCTGCTGTTCGCGATGGACAGCCCGTGGACCGGCCATGCCCGCGGGTTCAACCGGGGCAGCCTCTACACGCAGGATGGCCGCCTGGTGGCGAGCGCGACGCAGGAGGGGATGATGCGGCTGCGCGGATAGCTACGCCCGTTGTCGCCCGGGATCGGAGCGGCAAAGGAATCCCTTGCCGCTCCCCCCTCTTTTCGGGCATACCGCAAGCACGAAAAGTGTCAGGAGAGCTAGATGGCGAGCGCCGCTGCGATAAACCCCGAATCCGATCTCGATGCATTTCGCACGCAGGTGCGCGAATGGCTGGACGCCCATTTCCCCAAATCGCTGAAGGGTCATGACAACAGCATGTCCTCGGTCGAGGGGCCGACGGAAGAAAATGCCGACGAAAAGGCCTGGCGCGAGGCGATGGGCGAAACCGGTTGGGGCACGCCCACCTGGCCCAAGGAATATGGCGGTGGTGGACTGAGCCGGGATCAGGCCAAGGTGCTGCATCAGGAAATGGGCCGGGCTCAGGCCTACAACCCGATCGGGGGCATGGGCGTGATGATGTTCGGCCCCACGCTGCTGGAATATGGCAGCGAGGCGCAGAAGAAGGAGCATATCCCGCCGATCTGTCGCGGAGAGATCCGCTGGTGCCAGGGCTATTCCGAACCCAATGCGGGATCGGACCTCGCCAACATCCAGACCTTCGGCGAGGACAAGGGCGACCATTACGTCGTCAACGGCCAGAAGACCTGGACCAGCGGCGGCCAGTGGGCGGACAAGTGTTTCGCGCTCGTGCGCACCGACAAGTCGGACAAGCATAAGGGCATCTCCTTCATGCTTATCGACATGGACGCGCCCGGGGTGGACGTGAAGCCGATCCGCATGATCAGCGGCATGAGCCCTTTTTGCGAAACCTTCTTCGACAATGTGAAGGTGCCCAAGGAAAATCTGGTCGGCGAGGAAGGGCAGGGCTGGACCATCGGCAAGCGCCTGCTGCAGCATGAGCGGACCAACCTGTCCGGCGGCGGCAGCGCGATCCGAATGCCCGCCATGCCGCTCCACGCGATGGCCAAGACCTATGTCGGCGTGAACGACAATGGCGAGTTGGCCGATAGTGAGCTGCGCACGCAGATCAGCGATTTCGAGATGCAATGGCGCAGCTTCCTGGCCACCGCGATGCGCGTGCAGGCCGAGGCAAAGGCGACCGGCGGCGTCTCCGAAGTCAGCTCGATCCTGAAGAAGGTCGGCACCAAGCTGGGCCAGCGGCGCGCCGAACTGATGATCGAGATCATGGGCATGAACGGCCTTGGCTGGGAAGGCGAGGGCTTCTCCGAAGAAGAGCTGCGCCAGACCCGCGCCTGGCTCTTCGGCAAGGCGACCACGATCTATGGCGGCTCGACCGAGGTGCAGAACAACATCATCGCCAAGCGCATCCTGGGCATGCTGGACCATCAGTGATTTGCTCTCTCTCCCGTTCGGGAGAGAGGAAAGGCGCCCGTCAGGGCCGAAGGGAGAGGGGCAGTCTCCCGATTAGACATCCGAAACCGGGCCGGCGACTCCCCCTCTCCCGGCTCTCTCCCCCGAGTGGGAGAGGGAGATAAAATGGCAATCCTCAGCGAAGAACAGACCATGCTGCGCGATATGGCGCGCGAATGGACGAAGAAGGAAAACCCCGTCGGCGCGTTCCGCAAGATGCGCGACGGGGATTTCGACGGCGGCTTCGATCCCGCCGTCTACGGCCAGATGGCCGAAATGGGCTGGGCCGGGGTGATCATCCCGGAAGATCAGGGCGGATCCGACTTCGGCTATATGAGCCTCGGCCTCGTACTCGAAGAGACCGGACGCAGCCTGACCGCGAGCCCGCTGCTCGCCTCCGCACTGGGCGCGGCGAGCGCGCTCATCCTCGGTGGATCGGACGCGCAGAAAGAAGCGTGGCTGCCGAAGATCGCGGGTGGTGAGGTGATAGGTACGCTGGCGATTGACGAAGGGCCGCGGCACAATCCGTCGAAATGCGATACCAGCGTTTCGGACGGCAAGCTTTCCGGCACCAAAATGTTCGTGCCCGAGGGGATGAGGGCGGGCCTGTTCGTCGTGTCGGCCAGCGACGGCGTTTATCTGGTCGACGGCTCGGCCGATGGCGTCTCCCGTTCGGATCGTTCGCTGGTGGACCAGCGCGGCTGGGCCGAAGTCTCCTTCGACGGCGTGCCGGCTGAAAAGCTGGAAAACGGCGGCGAGGATCTGCTCGATCAGGTCCTCGATCGCGCGCGTATCGGTGCGGCGGCGGAAATGCTCGGCATGGCGTCCGAGGCGTTCGATGTGACGCTCGATTATCTGAAACAGCGCGTGCAGTTCAATCAGGTGCTGTCCAGCTTCCAGGCGCTTCAGCACCGCATGGCAGACCTGTTCGGCGAGATCGAACTGATGCGCTCGGCAGTGGAAACCGCGCTCGCGGCGCTCGATGACAAGCGTTCCGACATCGCCATGCTGGCAAGTCAGGCCAAGGCGGTGGCGAGCGATGTAATGAACCATATGAGCAAGGAAGCGGTGCAGCTGCACGGCGGCATCGGCATGACCGACGAATATGCGATCGGCTTCTATCTGAAGCGCGCCCGCACGCTTGAACAGCTATGGGGCTCGTCCACTTTCCACCGCGAACGCTTCGCACGCCTCAACGATTATTGAGGCCCCATCCGCCGGGGCTGATCAGCCTTCGGCGGGCGGCTGGAAGAAACCATGGAGCAGCGGCGCGGTGTAAAGCCGCGTCGCCAGCTCCATATCCCGCCTGCTGGCCCAGTTCTTGAGATCCCAAGCCGCGTTCAGCATCACCATGACCAGCTGGCTCGCCACCAGCGGATCGACCGCGCGGACCGATCCTTCGGCAATGCCGTCGATCATCATTCCGGCAAAGCGCCGCGCCATCCAGTCGGATCGCTCCAGCACCATCTGCTGCATGCGCGGCGGCAATACGCCCATGGCCGTGGTGCGCAAGAGCGGTCGGTTGCCGTCGAGCTGCGAATGCACCAGCGTCTCCACGCTTGCCGCAATCCGCGCCAGGAAGCTGCCGTCCTCCGCCAACGCCACGCGCTGCGTCGCCGAGACGCGGTCGTAACTCGCCGCGAAGCACTTCATCACAAGGTCGTCCTTGGCCTCGAGATGGTGGTAGAAACTGCCCTTGGTCACGTTGAGCTGCGATGCGATCCGCTCCACCGAAGCCCCGCGATAGCCGCGTTCGTTGATCAGCCGTGTCGCCGCTTCCAGGAAATCGCTAAGCCCGCGCTCCTGCCCGTCGTTCTCTGCCTGCTGCGACACCGGCAAAGCGATGGATTTGGGCTCCCGTCCCGGCGCGGCGATGCCGTGGCAGAACAGCTCGAACGCGCGTTCGCGCACGCGGTTGAAGTCGGTTCGCGAATAGTCGCTCAGCAGCACCGGAAGCCAGTAGGTGAATTCCAGGAAGATATGCGTGCGGGCGGTAAGATCGGCATGGGCCACCGGATCGTCGCTCGTGCCGAAGAAGCGGCGGGCCTTGCGGAACATGCCGATAAATTCGCCGAGCAGCAGCTCGCGCGTTTCATCGGGCATCGCGCGGATGTCCGACAGGGCGGCTTCCGGCGGATGGGTGCCCTCGCGCTGTGCGGCGATGCGGGCGAAGGTCAGGTCCAGATAGCGGTGGACGCGCTTTTCGGGCGTGGCTTCCGCGCCGGCCGCGTCCACCTCGCGCTCTATGCGGGACAGCGTGCGGTGGAAGACGGCCTCGGCGAGCTTTTCCTTGCGCTTGAAATAATAAGCGATGCTGGTGGTGTTGAGATCCACCATGCGGCCGACGTCGACGAACGTCATGCCCTTGACGCCGCGTTCGTTGATCAACTCGGCGGCGGCGCTGATGATCCGCTCGCGCTTGGCCTCAAACCGATCGGTGCGCTCCTCAGGATCGGCACTGTCCTGGGCTTTGCTTTCCATATTCATGCGCGCGGTATTCTCCCTGGCGTCTATCGCAGCTAGCAAGGCTTGCCCAGCGCGTCATCCGAAATGCGGTGCTGTGCCAGCATTTCCCCTACGGATTTCAAGCAGGTGAGGGCTTTTCGCAACAGGCCTCTGCCTGCGCTCGACACCTCTTTGCTCAATCGATGTCGAACGCAAGGTATGGCGCGAATGCCGTTTCGCTAGTTGCCCAGCACCCCGCCCGCGGCCTATGCTATCAGCAAATGGCATAGGCCGAAACTGGTGTAGTCCAGACATGACATAGGAGAGCGAAGCATGAGCGTCACCATCGATCTTTCGGGCAAAGTGGCGATCGTCACCGGCGCGGCGTCCGGCATCGGGCGCGCGTCCGCACGATTGTTTGCCGAGGCGGGCGCAAGCGTGCTGATCGCCGACCGCTCCGATGCGGTGCAGGAGATGCTCAAGCTCATCACGGATGCTGGCGGCAGCGCCGCGGCGCGGCAGATGGATGTGGGTGATGAGACGGCTGTCGAGGCCTTGGTAAACGAAGCGGAAGAGCGCTTCGGCGGGCTCGATATCGTGTATGCGAACGCCGGGATCACCGGCGGCAAGGCCGGTGGGTTGTTCGATAGCGATGCGTCCGAATGGGCGGAGGTGATGCGGGTGAATCTGATCGGGCCGTATCTCGCCATCAAATATGCCGCGCCGAAAATGCAGGCGCGTGGCGGCGGCTCCATCATTTGTACCGCGTCGGTCGCGGGCCTGCGCTCGGGCGCTGGCCCGGCGAGCTATTCGGCGTCGAAGGCAGGGGTCATCAACCTCGTCAAAACCGCGGCCTATCAGCTCGACGGCACCGGCGTGCGCGTGAACTGCATCTGTCCCGGCCTGATCGAAACCGGCATGACCAAGCCCGTTTACGATTATGCGCGCGAGGCCGGGAAGCTGGACAAGATCGGCCAGCTTAACCCGATGAAGCGCGGCGGCGAACCGGAAGAGATCGCCAAGGCGGCCCTGTTCCTGGCCAGCGATCAGGCGAGCTACGTCAACGGACAGGCACTCCCCGTCGATGGCGGGCTTTCGGCCAGCCACCCCATCGCGCCCCGCGGCAATCGCGGTATTTGAACGGGGCGGCGGCGTTCAGGCGGGCTGTCGGAACAGGTCTTTCAGCTCGCCTTTCAAAATCTTGCCGTTCGCGTTGCGCGGCAGCGTGTCGTTCGAAAACACGATCCGCACCGGCACTTTGAACGCGGCCAGATGCTCGCGCACCCATTCCTGCAATTCGAGCTCGCTCGCGCTTTCGCCGGGGGCGAGATGGACGACCGCGCCTGGTTCCTCGCCCAAGGTGCGGTGGGGCAATGCGATCACCGCCGCGTCGGTGACGGCGGGGTGGTCGTAGAGAATATTCTCCACCTCGGTTGAATAGATGTTCTCTCCGCCGCGAATGACGATGTCCTTGGCGCGATCGACGATATAGCAGAAGCCTTCGCTATCGATACGGGCCAGATCGCCGGTGCGCACCCAGCCGTCGACAAAGGTTTCGGCGCTGGCCTGCGGCTTGTTCCAATAGCCTTTGACGATCTGCGGACCGCTTGCCCAAAGCTCGCCGACCGCGCCGCTTGGTAGGGGGTCGCCGTCCGGACCCGTCACCTTGATGTCGGACACGGGCACGGGCGGGCCGCAGCTGTCCGGGCGGTTCAGATAGTCCTCCGCGCTGTGGCTGGTGACCGTCGCCATCGTCTCGGTCATTCCCCAGCCATTGCCCGGCAGGGCGCCCATTACGTCACGAATCTTGCGGACCAGATCGGGCGCGGAAGGCGCGCCGCCGTAGCTGATCGTCTTCAGCGAGCTGAGATCATATTTGTCGCGCGCGGGATGCTCGATCAGCTGCCAGGCGATCGTCGGGACACCGCCCGCCAGCGTCACGCCCTCACGCTCGATAATCCGGAAGGCCTCTTCCGCATCCCATTTGTGCATGAACACCAGCGTCGCACCGCTTGCCATCGCACTGGTCAACGTGGCCGAGCAGGCGGTGACGTGGAACAGCGGGATCACCAGCAGGCCCACATTGCGTGGTGGCGGATCGGGCGGCATCTCGCCGCGCCGCAGGAAGCTGCGCGCGCTGGCATAGGCGCTGGAAAAGATATTGGTGCAGATATTGCGATGCGTGCCGAGTGCCCCCTTGGGCTCTCCGGTGGTTCCGCTGGTATAGAAGATCGTCGCTTCGTCGTCGGCCGTGAGATCGGTCACCGGCAGATCGTCGTCGGCGAGTGCGGGATAGTCCGCGGTCTTGCCGATGATATCCTCGAGCGGGCTTGCCTTGCCGTTCAGCGCCGCTTCGCCTCGCGAAACCAGCACCGCCTCGATCGCCGGCAGCGCCGCATAGTGATCGATCAGACGCTCATGCCGCTCCGCATCGCAGATGAGAAGGCGCGCGCCTGAATCCTTCAGCGCATATTCCAGTTCCGCGCCCGTCCACCAGGCGTTGAGCGGCACAACGATCGCGCCGATCGTGGTGATCGCGAAAAAAACGACCGGCCATTCGGGCAGATTGCGCATGGCGAGCGCGACCCGGTCTCCCTTGACGACCCCGGCATCCTGCAAATGGCGCGCAAGCTTCGCGGTAGCGCGGTGCCAAGCGTCGTAACTGACGCGTTCGTCCTCATAGACGGTGAAGTCCGCATTTCCATGTTCGCGGGCCACCGCGGCAAGGGAAGCCAGCGTCGGCGGGGCGTTTTTCCACACGCGCGTCATCACGCCGCGCACATCCACCTCCTCCATTTCGAAGCGCTGACCGGAGGCGCACAGGGCAGCCTCGATCTGCGGAAGGGTGGCGGCGGGCCATTGGGTCGGCGATGCGGGGCTGTTTTCCATGCTCATATGTCGATGATCGCTAGCCGCTGCCGGGGCACGCGGCAAGTTTCACCATACCGTTCATCTGAAAAAGCCGTCCCTTTAGCGGGGCTGACGCAATCTTGGGTGTTTTTGTTGTCGTGTTTGGTATTGCAGCATGCCAACTTAACATGAGTTGATTGCCTCGCCGAAACAAAGCGTTAGGACAATCGGGCTCGTGAACGGGGGCACAGGTTCATTGGGGATGGTTGAGCGCGATGTCTGACAGTTGCTTCGTGCAGCGTCTGCTGCATTATCTGGATCTGACCGAGGCGGAGAAATCCGTAATCGCCGAACTGGAGCAGGAACCCATCAGCCTTGCCGCAGGGCAGAAGCTCTGGGAGGAGCGCGGCGACAGCGACGTTCTGTGTATCGTGCAGGAGGGCTGGTTGCTCTCCGAAACCATATTGGAGGCCGGTGAACGTCAGATCCTGCGCTTCTATTTTCCCGGCGAATTGATCGGCACCGCCAGCATCAGCTTCCTCCACGCGTCCAGCACCGTGCGTGCGGTGGAAAATTCCAAATTGTGCATCGTGCCGCGGCGGCGGATGGGTGAATTGTTCGCGCGCCAGCCTCGACTGGCGAGCCTGTTCTATTCGCTCGGAATGCTGGAAGTGGTGGACCTGAACGATCGGCTGCGCGCGCTGGGGCGGACCGACGGCAAGGCGCGGCTGGCACAGCTGTTCCTCTCGATTGCCGAGCGGCTGCGCGTGCTGGAGGGAAGGGACCTGAAGGTCATGCGCGTGCCGCTGACGCAGAGCGATCTTGCCGATGCCGTCGGGCTTACCGCGATCCACGTCAATCGCCTGCTGAAGGAGATGACGCGCGACGGGCTGATCAAACGCAACCGCCGTGAAATCGAACTGTGCGACGAGGCCGAATTGCGGCGCATCTCGCAATTCCGGGACCGGCATTTCGATATGGACAATAGCTGGTTTCCGCCAGCAGCAGCCTGACCCGGACCGTCAATAGGCGGCGACGGTGCCATCCTTTCGCATCTCGGTAGCGCCTGCATAGACGCCGGTTTGCGGATCGCGCAGGATGGCCTGATAGCCGCCGAAGATGACGCCATTGTCGACCAGCTCGACATTGTGGCCCATCGTGCCGAGTTCAGCGATCGTGTCTTTCGAGACGCCGGGTTCCACTGACAAAACGCCCAGAGGGTCGATGCCTTCGCCGCCCACCAGCGGATCGGTTGCTTGGCGGCCACCGTCATGGTTGAGGCGCGCGGCGTCGCCGGCTTCCTGAACATTCATGCCGTAATCGACCATGTTGATCAGGATCTGGACATGGCCCTGCGGCTGCATACCGCCGCCCATCACGCCAAAGCTCATCAGTGGCTGGTCATCGCGCATCAGGAAGGCCGGAATGATGGTCTGGAAGGGCCGCTTGCTTGGCGCATAGGCATTGGGGTGGGCGGGATCGAGCGAGAATAGCTCACCGCGGTCCTGGAACATGAAACCCAGGCCATCTGCCACCAGGCCCGATCCCATGCCGCGATAATTGGAATGAATCAGGCTCACCATCATGCCATCCTTGTCGGCGACGGTGAGATAGGTGGTGTCGCCTTCGCCCTCCAGCAAATCCTCGCCCAGGCCGAATTCGGCCGTAGCGCGATCCGGATCGATCTTCGCAAAGCGTTCGCGGCCATAGGCGTCGGAGAGCAGTCGATCATAGTCGATCTTCGCGAAGTCCGGATCGGCGTAAAAGCGGGCGAGATCGGCGAAGGCGAGGCGCTTGGCCTCGGTGATATAATGCAGCACTTGTGCGCTGCCGCGCGGATATTGCGACAGGTCCACATTCTTCAGAATATTGGCCATTTCCAGCGCGGCGAAGCCTTGGCTGTTGGGCGGCAGCTCGCACAGGTCCGTGCCACGATAGTCGACACAGGCGGGTTCGACCCATTCGCTCTGGTGGGCGGCAAAATCCTCATAGGACAGATCGCCGCCGATCCGCTTCATATAGGTGTCGATCGTGCGCGCAATCGGGCCCTTGTAGAAAACATCGCGCCCGCCCGCTGCGATGGTGCGCAACGTATTGGCGAGGTCCGGATTGCGAAACAAATCGCCCGTCTTCGGCGCGCCGTTCGCGAAATATGTGGCGCGGGCGTTGTCGAACTCCTCGATCTGGTCCTGCACCTGCTCGAAGCGCTTGAGATTGGCCTGCAGATAATAAGCGATGACCGGAGAAACCGGGAAGCCTTCCTCGGCATAGCGGATCGCGGGCGCGAGGTTGTCCGCCATGGGGAGCTTGCCGAAGCGCGCATGCAGATCATACCACGCGCCGACCGTGCCCGGCACGGTCACGGGCAGCGAACCGAAGGCGGGAATACTGTTGCCGCCCGCCTTCTCGCGCATTTCTTCGAGCGACCGGCCCGTGGCGGAACGGCCCGAGCCGTTGATGCCATAGAGTTCCTTCGTCTTCGGATCCCAGACGATCGCGAACAGGTCTCCGCCGATACCGTTGCCGGTCGGCTCCATCAGGCCGAGCGCAGCGTTGGCGGCGATCGCGGCATCCACCGCGCTGCCGCCCTGCTTCAGGATATCGATCGCGACCTGGCTCGCCAGCGGCTGCGCCGTCGCGGCCATACCGTTCGCGCCGTAGACCGGACTACGAGACCAGATCGCCCCCACGGGCCTGCCGCCCGCGGCGATGCTTTCGGTGAAGGCGGGTTCCTTGGGCGGCGCGGCGGGGGCGGCTTGGTCGGCGGCGGCATCCTGCTGCTGCGCCAGGGTCGGGGTAGCAGTGAGTGCGAGCGCGGCAAGGCTCGCGAGCGCGAACAAAGTTTTCATTCCATCCCTCCGTCGCCCCAGCGAAGGCTGGGGCCCATCACGCATATCGACCGCTTCCGCCGAAAGACGCGATAGACTCCAGCCTTCGCTGGAGCGACGGGAATGTCAATTAAGCGTCGCTCTGTCTGTTCTTCCGTCCCTCGATCAGCCCTTCGACCACGTCCGGATCGGCGAGCGTCGAGGTATCGCCTAGTGCGCCATAGTCGTTCTCGGCGATCTTGCGCAGAATACGGCGCATGATTTTGCCCGAGCGGGTCTTGGGCAAGGAGGGCGTGAAGTGCAGATGATCGGGCGTGGCGATCGGGCCTATCTCGCTGCGGACATGGTTTTTCAGTTCCGCCTCGAGCTCGTCTGACGGCTCCACGCCGCTGTTGAGCGTGACGTAGCAATAGATGCCCTGGCCCTTGATGTCGTGCGGATAGCCGACCACCGCGGCTTCGGCGACCTTGGGGTGGAGCACGAGTGCGCTTTCCACTTCGGCTGTGCCCATGCGGTGGCCGGAGACGTTGATCACATCGTCCACGCGGCCGGTGATGGTATAGTAACCATTGGCATCGCGGCGGCAGCCGTCGCCGGTGAAATATTTGCCTTTATAGGTGCTGAAATAGGTCTGCACGAAGCGCTCATGATCGCCGTAAACGGTGCGCATCTGGCCGGGCCAGCTGCGCGCGATGGCGAGATTGCCTTCGTTCGCGCCTTCCAGAAGATTGCCGTCGGCGTCGAGCAATTGCGGCTCGATGCCGAAGAACGGTTTACCGGCGCTGCCGGGCTTCATGTCGTGCGCATGAGGCAACGTGGTGATCATCACGCCCCCGGTTTCGGTCTGCCACCAGGTATCGACGATCGGCGCATCGCCGCCGCCGACGATATCGTGGTACCAGCGCCAAGCCTCCGGATTGATCGGCTCGCCCACCGTGCCGAGCAGCTTCAGCGACGACAGATCATGCTTCCGGACGGGGGCATTGCCTTCCCGCATCAGCGCGCGGATCGCGGTGGGGGCGGTGTAGAAGATATTGACCCGGTGCCGCTCAACCATGTCCCAGAAGCGGTCCACATCCGGATAGTTGGGCACGCCTTCGAACATCAGGCTCGTCGCGCCATTCTGCAGCGGTCCGTAGATGATATAGCTGTGGCCGGTGACCCAGCCGATATCGGCGGTGCACCAGTAGATATCGCCTGGTTGATAATCGAACACATAATGGAAGGTGGTGGCGGTCCAGACGGCGTAGCCGCCGGTCGTGTGAAGCACGCCCTTGGGTTTGCCGGTGGAGCCGGAGGTGTAGAGGATGAACAGCGGATCTTCGGCATCCATTTGCTCGCACGGGCATTCGGCCGACACATTCTTTGCCACTTCGTCATACCAGACGTCGCGGCCATCCTTCATCTCAACGGTCTCGCCGTGATGGCGCACAACCAGGGTTTTCACGTCGAACGGCACCTTTCCCAACGCGGCGTCCGCATTGGCCTTCAGCGGGATGGTCTTTCCCGCGCGGACACCGGCATCGGCGGTGATTAGGAAGCGGCTGTCGCAATCCTCGATCCGCCCGGCGAGGGCATCCGGGCTGAAGCCGCCGAAGACGACCGAATGCACCGCCCCGATCCGCGCGCAGGCAAGCATGGCGATGGCGCCTTCCAGGATCATCGGCATGTAGAGCGTGACGCGGTCACCCTTGGAAACCCCGAGTTCCTTCAGCACATTGGCAAAGCGCTGCACTTCTTCGTGCAACTGCGCGTAGCTGAGCCGGCGCCCTTCGCCTGGCTCGTCGGCTTCCCACAGGAGCGCGGTGACGTCGCCCTTGCCGGCTTCGACATGGCGATCGACGCAATTGTGGCACAGGTTGAGCGTGCCGCCTTCATACCATTTGATATCGACCGGATCGAAGGAGGCGTTGCAGACGCTTCGTGGCTGCTTGAACCAGTCCACACGCTCGGCCTGTTTCGCCCAGAAACCGTCGGGATCGGTGAGGGACTGCTCGTACAGCCGCGCATAATCCGCTGCCGAGCAATGCGTCTCGCCTTCCTGCGGGCGTGCCACTAGCGCCTCTTCCTGCCTGCCTTGCGCCACTGCTCTCTCCTCGATGATGTTCTACCGTTTGGTTTTA
>JBELIU010000220.1:0-4812 GCA_042090735.1 Novosphingopyxis sp.
GGCGTACTGAACCCCGCATGGGTAACGGGGATAGCAATATAGTGGAGGCCCGCCGCCCTGGCCGCCGCTTCGATGTCCGCGCCCTCCGGCTGGCCGATTTCCTCGGCATCGGGCCGGTTGTTGATGATGAGCTTCACGCCCATCGCCTTGGCCTCTGCCACATCCCCCGGCACAATCTGCGGCGCGGCGTAGACGGTGGAATTGATCTGGCGAATGTTCATGGGGCCTCCGGCTGAATTTCGCGCATCCTAATACCCCGGCCCAAGCGAAGTCGAGGGGCGGATTCAGTACTGCCGGATCACGTCCAGAAAGGCATCGCCGAACGCGATCAGTTTCTTGGCGCCGACACCGCTGATCTTGCCCAACTCCACCGCCGATTGCGGGCGCTGCGCGGCAAATTCGCGCAGTACCGAATCGTGGAACACCACATAAGGCGGAATGCCCTGCTCGGCGGCGATGCGCTTGCGCTCCGCCCGCAATGCCTCGAACAGCGGATCGCCGATGGGATTGGCCGCCGCCCCTTGTCCGCGTTCGCCGCGGGATCGCTCTGGCGGCTCGACCATGCGGACGGCTTCCTGCCCTTTCAGGATTCGTTTGGCGCCGGGGCCGAGGCGCAGGCCGCCATGCTCTGTCGGCAGCAGGGCTTCGAATGCCTGAAGATGGCGCGCAAGGGGCTTGATCAGACGCGTTTCCTCGCCCTCCACAATGCCATGGACGGAGAGCGCGTGGTGCCCGCGTTCCAGCACCTTTTCGCTCTGCGATCCCATCAGCACCGCCTCGATATGGCCTACGCCGAAGCTCTGGCCGGTGCGATAGACGGCCGACAACAGCTTTTGCGCCAGCTCGGTGACTTCGCGTGTGTCCGGCGGATCGAGACAATTGTCGCAATTGCCGCATTCTTCAGACGGGTTCTCGCCAAAATGGCGCAGCAGGACCGCGCGGCGGCAACCCGGCGTTTCCACCAAAGCGGCGAGCGCGTTGAGCCGGGTCCGCTCACCTTCGCGGCGCGCTTCCTCGACTTCGCCGATCCGCTGACGCGCGGTGGCGAAATCGCCGGCCCCCCAGAACATATGGGCCGCCGCCGGATCGCCGTCGCGGCCCGCGCGGCCGGTTTCCTGATAATAGGCCTCCACCGATTTGGGCAAGCCGGCATGGGCCACGAAGCGCACGTCCGGCTTGTCGATGCCCATGCCGAAGGCGATGGTGGCACACATCACCATATCTTCGGACGCCACGAATTCGGCCTGCGCCGCGGCGCGTTCGGCAGGTGGCAGCCCGGCATGATAGGCACGCGTGGGCCGTCCCGTCGCCTCCAGCTTTTCGGCAAGCTTCTCGGTCGCCGCGCGGCTGGTGCAGTAGACGATGCCCGCACCCGGCGTTTCGCGCACGAAATCGGTAATCTGCTTGGTAACGTTGGTCTTGGGGCTGATCGCGTAGCGGATATTGGGCCGGTCGAATCCGGCCAAGATCAGGCCGTCCTGCGGAATGCCGAGCTGGAGGAGGATGTCCTCGCGCGTTGCCTTGTCGGCAGTGGCAGTGAGGGCGAGACGGGGCACATGCTCGAACCGGTCGAGCAGCGGACGCAGCAGCCGGTAGTCGGGCCGAAAATCATGGCCCCATTCGGACACGCAATGCGCCTCGTCGATCGCGAAAAGCGAGAGATCGGTGGCAGACAGCATGTCCTGAAACACCGGATTGGTCGCGCGTTCGGGGGCGACGTAAAGCAGATTGAGATCGCCCGCGCGAAAACGCCGCATCGTCTCGGCTTGGTTCTCGTCGACCGAGGTGAGCGTTGCCGCCTTGATGCCGACCGCGTCCGCGCTGCGCATCTGATCGTGCATCAGGGCGATGAGCGGGGAGACGACGATGCAGGTGCCCCGGCGCGCCACCGCCGGCACCTGATAGCACAGCGATTTGCCCGCGCCCGTCGGCATCACCGCGAGCGTATTGTCCCCGCGCATGATCCGTTCGACCACCTCCTCCTGCCGTCCGCGGAAACCGGAAAAGCCGAAGATGGAATGGAGAATGTCTCTGGGATCGCGCTGCGCGGTTTCGGTCATCGCGCCTGCCTACCGGCGCAGCAGGGATTGGGCCAGTGGCAGCTCAGGCCGCGCGCGGATTTTTGCAGAAAGCGTCCACGAAGGTCCGGTGCTCGGGCATCTGGCCGACGCGGTAGCGGATCGAACGGTCGATCTCGTCGATCTCTGCGGGCAGGTTCGGATCGTTCAGCGCATCGGCCATCGGATTGTAGCCGCCGGGAAAGATGCCCTGGCCCATCATCACCGCGACCCAGCTGGTCTGGGCGAAGAGTTCATCCTCCTCGCGGAAGACCTGGCCGTTCAAGCGGAACAGCTCGATCTTCTCGGTCAGGCTGTCGGGCACGCTCATGGTGCGGCAGTAATTCCAGAAGTCGCTGTCGTCGCGGCTGGTGGCGTAATAATGCAGGATGAGGAAATCGCGGATGCGCGCATATTCCTTGGCCGTCAGCCGGTTGAACGCGTCTTCCTGCTTGGGCGAGATGCCGTCGAGCGAGAGCAGCGCGATCAGCTTCGAAATGCCGGTGTTGATGAGGTGGATCGAGGTGGATTCCAGCGGCTCCATGAAACCGGCGGATAGGCCCAGCGCCACCACATTCCTGTTCCAGAACTTCTTGCGCCGCCCGGTGGTGAAGCGCAGGAAATTGGGCTCGGCCAGCGCCTCCCCCTCGATATTGTCGGTCAGGGTCGATAGCGCCTCGTCATCGGACATGTGTGCGGAGCAGTAGACGTGGCCGTTGCCGTTGCGGTGCTGCAGCGGCACCTGCCATTGCCATCCCGCGGACCAGGCGGTGGCCTTGGTGTAAGGCGGCAGCTTGTCGCCCCCCGAGGAGGGAATGGCGACCGCCCGATCGCACGGCAGCCAGTGGGTCCAGTCCTCATATCCGGTTTCCAGCGTCTGCTCGATCAGCAGGCCGCGAAAGCCCGAGCAATCGACGAACAGGTCTCCTTCCAGCACGCTGCCATCTTCCAGCGTAACGGAACGGACATGGCCGTTTTCGCCGTTCAGCGCGACGTCTGCCACCTTGCCCTCACGCCGCACGACCCCGCGTCCCTCGGCCAGCTGGCGCAGGAAGCGCGCATAGAGTCCGGCATCGAGATGATAGGCATAATTGATCGGGGGCAGGTCTCCGCGATCGTCGTTCTGCGTCTTTGCAAAGCGCCCGAACTGCGCCGCCATGGTCTCCGGGCTGAAGAAGGCGAGGGGGCGTTTTTCGCCCGCGGCGCGCATGCGCATCCACACATTGTGGAAGGACACGCCGTCGATCTCATAACCATAATTGCCAAAAGGGTGCAGATAGCTGTCGCCGATCTTGCCCCAGTTGACGAACTGAATGCCCAGTTTGAAGCTGCCCTTTGCAGCGGCCAGCATCTCGGCCTCATCGACGCCGATCAGCTGGTTGAAATCGACGAAGGGCGGAATCGTCGCCTCGCCCACGCCCACCGTGCCGATCTGCTCCGATTCGACCAGCGTCACCGAAAGCCCGCGCGGCTTCACCAGCTTGGACAGGGCCGCCGCGGTCATCCAGCCCGCCGTGCCGCCGCCGACGATGACGATTGTTTCGACGCTCATGACCTCTCCCATTCCCGTCCGCTCGGTTCTCTGCGCTGCGGTTCGCTGTTGCAAGCAAGTAACAGGAGGCGAGGAAATTGTGAACGTTCATTTCGCTGGTTGTGAACGATCACAATTGGAGCTACGCCTAGGTACATCACAAGGCCCGGTAACGGGCTGGCCCCGATTCGGGGAGACATCACAGGAGGGGACCGGTTCGATGACCGACAAGCACCATCATGTTCGTTTTGCACGTCGCATCCTGCATTGGGGCGGCGCATCCACGCTCGCCATCCTGGCGGCTTCCGGCCTTCATGCGCAGGAAGCGCCCCGCGAAGACCCGGTCGATCTGGATGCGGACGGCGAAATCGAGCGTCCGAGCGACGATCTGTCCGGCACCGTTACCGACGACAACACCATTGTCGTCAGCGGCTTTCGCGCCTCGCTCAGCAGCGCGCAGAGCCTGAAGCGCGATGCCGACACCTTCGTCGACGTTATCACCGCTGAGGATATCGGCGCGCTTCCCGACCGTTCGGTGGCCGAGGCGCTGCAGCGCGTGCCGGGGGTCAACATCAGCCGCTTCGAACAGCGTGACGATCCCGATCGCTTCTCGGTCGAGGGTTCGGGCGTCATCATCCGCGGTCTGCCCTTCGTGCGGTCCGAGCTGAACGGACGCGATATATTCTCCGCCAATGGCGGCCGGACGCTCAGCTTCAACGACGTTTCGCCCGAGCTGCTCGGCCGGGTCGAGGTGTTCAAGAACAACACCGCCGACATGATCGAAGGTGGCATTTCCGGCACGGTCAATCTGGTAACGCGCAAACCGCTTGATACGCGCGGATCGCGCATCGCCGGTACAATCGAGGCCAATTATGGCGATTTCGCCAAGGAATGGGCACCGGGATTTTCGGTCCTGGGTTCGCACAGCTTCGAAACGGAGGTCGGCACCTTCGGCGTTCAGGTCGGCTATGCGCAGTCCAGGCTGAACACGCGCACCGATGCCTCTCAGGTGACCGATCCGTGCTATCGCGCGCCGAACCTCGATGCGCCTTGTATCCGCGTGCGGCCCGTCGGTTCGGGCGGGTTCAGCGGCGACGCGCAGTTCGGGCCAGACAACTTCCCGCCGGCCGGATCGGTCGTCGTGCCCAAGGGCGCGGGCGTGCGCACCACCGATCTAGAGCGGGACCGGACTGCGATTTCCGCGATCGCTCAGTGGGAAAGCCC